>JAOUKH010000068.1 GCA_029882685.1 Cyclobacteriaceae bacterium | reverse complement strand
GTATCTCCATGTGACATTTCATATGTAGAGCCAGACAATTTGGCAATAAACAAAAATGCATATACTACGATAGGAGATAAAATAAGAGCGATAAGTAAATTGATAATTGATTTTTTAATATCCATGGTAGGTTTTGGTTTATGATTTGGGTATGAATTTACATAATTCTAGTTTTATTTCCTACCTCTATATTGTTCGGAATAGACGGTAGTTTAATCCAAATTATGCAATAGAAAATCCCTGCCTTGCCGGCCAGGCAGGTATTACATCCATAAATCACTGTGAAATAGACACTTCTTACACTAGCACGGAAGTTACTTCCGTGCTTACCTGTACTTATGTAATAAACTCAATTGCTATCAATCCTTTTCCATCAGAGGTTACATTGGACTATGTGCTTTCTTTTCCAAACAATAAAACCATTTCTGACCTTTTAACCAACTAGATGATTCAGGAATTATTTCTACATATACAAATTTTGAGGGGTAAGCATTTTTATACCATTTAGGTTGATAAGCCTTCTTGTTTCTATCCTCCCAAGCCAACCCTACATTCTCTTTATAGAAATTAACTATTGTGTTTTTATCTATAATTTTGTACCATTCTTCTTTGGCAAACCAAACATTTGCATTACCATAACTTACGTATTGCACCTTAATTGTGTCACCAAATATTTGGTATGTACCCTGGTAAAATGCTCTCAGGTCAAAAGTTGCAGTATCCTCTGCCATTTTAGTTAAATATTCTTTTACTGTCATATTATGACTTCCAATATCCCCAATAAATATACCATCGTCAAAAAATATGAAATTGTAGTAAGTAGTGTCAAAACCTATTTCCTTAAATTCCCCGTTTATTTTCTTGTATAACCCCCTATGATCTAGTACAATTTTTTGTGTGTAGTAGCCATGAATATTTATCAGAGTATCCAGTCCCGTGTATTCTCCTGTATAACAATTTAATTCTTTTCTTAATCTATTAGGTACGGGGTAATTAATTGCACATGAACTGAGTACTATCATAATAATGATTAATCTAAATAGCTTCTTCATGATTATGGATGCATGATATACGGATTTTTTCAACTACTCAGGGTTATCTGAAAGAACCTCTGAGACTTTTTCTTTTAAACTCATAATTTTCTTACACCTGCCTTCCAAAGGCAACAGCTAATCTGACAAGATTAATAAATGTATGTAGCATATTATATATTCAATTATACCTGATATGTATAAATATAAATAAAGTGTTAAAAATATTAAAAAATTAGTTAGAATTGTTTATCGACCTAGTCTACATTTTTATTAGTTTAACATCTTGTCCCTTAAAATAGAATTGAAAATAGATTATGAAAATTTTAAAAATAAGTATTATCAGCATCCTTATTATTGTATTAGCCATTCTTATTGGAGGATATACTTACCTACAAACTATTAAACCAACTTATTCAGGAACTCTAGAACTTCAAGGTTTAAACGAAAAAACTGAAATATTTTTTGATGATTTTGGTGTACCACACATTTATGCTGAAAATGAAGAAGGTGCCTATTTTGCGCTAGGCTATGTGCATGCGCAAGAGCGATTATTCCAAATGGAAATCATTTCTAGGTTAGCTTCTGGTACATTGTCCGAAATATTAGGTAATAAACTAATAGAAACGGATAAATTATTTAGAACATTAAACTTAGAAGGAAAAGCTAACGAACTCGTTTCAAAAACACAAAATAATGACGAACCCTACGCAAAAGCTGCCAATGCCTATTTTAAAGGAATAAATTCTTTTGTAGTAACAGGATCAACCCCAATAGAGTTCACTATTCTAGGAATTCCAAAAAGGGAGTACTCCATAAAAGACAGCTACCTAACCGCAGGAGTGTTGTCATTTGGCTTTGCCGAAGGATTTCGCATTGACCCCATTGTCGCAAAAATTGAAAACGAATTAGGTGCTAATTACCTGAAAGATTTAGCACTTCATTACACCAATGGCAACGAAAAAATTCCTACGCAATCGACTACACTTACTTCTGAAACGATAGCTACACTTCACCAAGCAATAAACGCTATCCCTGTCGCTCTTTGGAATGGAAGTAACGGTTGGGTAATAGATTCTAGCAAAACAGCCAACGGAAGTGCTCTTTTCGAAAATGATACCCACATGGGGTTCTCACAACCTTCAGTATGGTATGAAGCACATTTAGAATATCCTAACCACAGCTTTTATGGAAATCATGCTGCCATGATTCCTTTTGGAATATTAGGAAGAAATAGATTTGGAACTTGGGGAATGACCATGTTCGAGAATGATGATGTTGATTTTTTTCAAGAAAAAATCAATCCTCAGAACGAGAATGAATACAAAAATGGTGACCACTGGAAATCATTTGTCATTCGAGAAGAAGTGATAAAAGTAAAAGGAAAAGAAGATATCCTTTTTAAAATTAGAGAAACAAAAAGAGGTCCAATTATAAATGATGTAAATACTACCATTTCTAGTATTACCAATGATCCTGTTTCTGTATGGTGGGCATTTCGAGAGGTGAAAAAAAATATTCTCAAAACTTTTTATACTATGGATCACCATAGTAGTATAGAAGAAATGCGTAGTGCTGTCTCTAATATTGAAGCTCCAGGGTTAAATGTTATGTACGCCAACACTAATAATAATATAGCATGGTGGGCTGCAGCAAAACTACCCATTCGACCAGATTCTATTAATTCAAAAACCATTAACATCGGTTATAACGGTAACCCTTATTTGGGAAATTATCGTTTTGAGCAAAACCCCCAATCGGAAAATCCAAAACAAGGATATGTCTATTCAGCCAACAATCAACCTGACACCATTGCAGGTATTTTGTATCCTGGCTACTATGTGCCCGAAGATCGTGCGCAACGTATTGTTGATTTAATAGAAGCTAAAAATGATTGGACAGTAGAAGACATGAAAGCCATGACCGCAGATCACACCTCTCCCAATCATCCCAAAATCGCAAAAGAAATTGCTCGTGTTATCAGTTCAAATATCGGTAATAATGAAACACTCAAAATACTAAGTCAATGGGAAGGTACACATGAAAAAGAAAATATAGCTCCTACAATCTATTATGCTCTCTTATCTCAGATAATACACGATGCAATAGCTGATGAACTTGGTGATACAACTTATACTGAATTTGGTACTTCACACCTTATGAAACGCTCTTACCTACCTTTAATACACAATGACTCCTCCCTTTGGTGGGATGATATTCATACCGAAGAGGTAGAAATACGAACATTTATTTTTCAAAAAGCATTTGAAAAATCCATGTCAACATTAAAGAAAGCATATGGAGATGATATTACACAATGGCATTGGGGAAAAGCACATACACTAGAACACCCCCATGCCTTGGGAAGAGTAAAACCACTAGACAAACTATTTAATGTTGGTACTTTTAGTGTAAAAGGAGGCATTGAAGTAATTGATAACTTAATGTTTTCACTATCTACAAACGGGCATTTTAAAACAACAGGTGGTCCAGCGGTAAGAACGATTATTGACGTTAGTGATCTTGAGCATAGCTTCACGATAATCCCAACAGGACAATCAGGAAACCTTATGAGCCCACATTACGATGACCAAGCAGAATTGTTTGTTGAAAATAAATTCAGAAAAACAACAATGAATAGGGAAGAAATAGAAAAATCATGCAAAGACAAATTGATTTTAAAACCTTCATTATAAAGCAAATAAAGAATCTATCAAAAAGATAACTTAATGTTTTTTTGATAGTTAATATTATATGCTTTATATTAAGAATTCAACAAAACCTAATCTCATGAAATTAAATGTAAAATACCAAGAAAGCTACTCTAGAGGAGAGCTTATCTTACGATCATTATTTGGGTTAATCTACATAATGCTCCCACACATGTTTGTTTTAATTTTCGTCCAGATATGGGCGTCAATTGTCACTTTTATCGCTTGGTGGTCGATATTATTTACTGGTCGCTACCCAGAAAGTTTTTTCGAATTTATGGTAGGGCTTCATCGTTGGAATTTGCGAATTAATGCCAGATTCTATAATTTATCAGATGATTATCCTTCTTTTGGCATTAAAGGAACAGATGAACACACCTCACTGGAAATAGAATACCCAGAATCGCTTAGTAGAGGACATTTATTACTTAAATCTTTCTTTGGCCTTATTTATTGTGCACTTCCTCATGTTTTTGTGCTTTACTTCAGAATGTTATGGGGGGCTATTTTGAGTTTTCTTGCTTTTTGGGCAGTTTTATTTACTGGAGAATACCCAAAGAGCTGGCATGATTTTAATGTAGGAACATTACGTTGGACTACACGTTTAAACCTATATTTGGGTTTCATGACTGATGACTATCCTCCATTTTCAGGAAAAGAATAAATATGGAAGAAACAAATTCAAATTATCATCCGGTTTCACAACCGGATGATATTCCTACTCGTGAAAGAGAAGATGCTATGGGTGGGTATTTAATGATGTTTGCAGCTATGGCAGCAGGGCTTCCACTACCAATCATTAACCTTTTAGCTGCACTAATATATTTCTATGTGAATAAAGCTAAAAGTCGCTTTATAAAATTTCATGCTTATCAATCCCTTATTTCTCAAATACCAACTACAATGCTAAATGCAGGATTGGTGTTTTGGACATTCAGACTCTTCTTTTATCAATCTAATACTTTTGATGATGTGTTTTCTATTGGTTCTGAATATGAAATATATTGGGGCTATTTAATTATGACATCTATTGCAAATTTACTTTATTTTATCTTTAGTTTAATTGCTGCTTTTAGAGCAAGGAAAGGTCAATTTTACTACTTCTTATTTTTTGGAAAAATGGCATATCACTATGCCTATCATATTAATTCCAATGAAAATAAAGTTATAGTAAATAAGCCTCCCTCTATATAATTATGATTGATAAAATTTACAAAGAACTCGCTATTCTATTGATTATATTCATAGGTATTTGGGTAGTCTTTATTTATGTACCCATAATACCTAAAGCTCCAGAAAATGCACTATCAATAGAAAAAGAACAGCAAATAGGGGAATTACTTATCGAAACATACCTTGAACAAGCTGATATTCTTAATGATAGTCTTATAAATAATGTTGTTGATCAGATTCAAAAACGTCTCATATCAGGTCTAGATTCTACAAATTACGACTATCGTATTTATGTAGTAAATGATGATGATATTAATGCTTTTGCTTCATTGGGAGGAAATGTAGTAGTTTTTAGTGGACTCCTAAAATATGCTGATTCTCCCGAAGAAGTAGCAGCGGTGTTAGCACATGAAATAGGGCATGTAGAAGAAAGGCATGTGGTAAATAAAGTAGTAAAAGAATTAGGTATCACTCTCCTACTTTCAGTACTATCTGGAGGAGACCCAGGTTTTACATATGAAATTATTCAGCAAAGTATTTCCACAGTTTTTGACAGAAGACAAGAAAGTGCTGCAGATGATTATGGCTTACAGCTATTAGAAAAATCACAAATACACCCTAATGCCATGGCCGCTATTTTTAGAAAAATTCGAGATGAATATTCTAGCAGTACTTATGAAACACTTGAACTATTATCTACACATCCAAATACTAACAGACGTATCAAAAAATCGTTAGAATATAAGACAGATGAGGAATTCGAAGCTAAGCCATTCATTGATATTGACTGGGATAAAGTAAAAGAGTCAATATAATCACTTAATTTAATTCAAAAAAAGACCACAAGTTTCTAATTTGTGGTCTTTTTTAGTTGATTATATCAAAGTCAAAAACATTGACTTCACTTTCTAACTTCACAACACGTATTACTATTTTGTATTGTTACTATTTATTTCCTCCAAGGTTACAAACTCGAATGAATGAAAAACAAGTTGACATTAAAACCTATATAAATACAAAAATATGCAGTCAATTACTATGATTTTTTACTTGCAGGTTTAGAGGCATGACAAGATTTCTTTGCATCACCCTCTTTATACTTACAAGTTTTAGCATCAGATTTTTTACAGTGAGCCTTTTTCTCACATTTTTCTTTTTTGCAATTTTTCTTCTCACACTTTTTTTCCTTACCAGTAGATAAAGAAAATGCTGAAAACAACCCTATAGTAATCAACAATACTGCAACTAATATACTCTTTTTCATTATGTTAGTTTTTATTTTAATACAAGCTAATAACATTTTTGCAAAAAAAGAATATATATTTTACATATTGATATAGAGAGAAATCAAACATGCTCAATACAACTTATATATGATTTATTTTTTCTCTTCTTCTATAAAAGAATTACTTCTATTTTATTATATTTAGAAAAGTGTGAATTATTAGGCTAAATTCATTTCATGAACTTCAATCCCGTAATTCTATCCATTCCGCTATTTTTCATTTTAATAGGGATAGAATTGTTAATTGAACGTTTTTCTAGCAATAAATATTACCGAATAAACGATGCTTTAACGAATATCAACTGTGGTGTCATCCAGCAGATAACTGGTATATTTTTTAAAGTATTAAGTGTAGGTTTTTATCAATATGTATTTGAAAATTTTGCCTTACTAGAATTAAATCAAACTTGGTGGTATTGGATATTATTATTTATTGGTGTTGATTTTCTCTATTATTGGGCTCATCGTGTTTCACATGAGGTCAACCTATTTTGGGGAGGACATGTAGTACATCACCAAAGCGAAGACTATAACCTTTCTGTTGCAATAAGACAAAGTACATTTCAGGTAGTATGGACATTCTTTTTCTACATACCATTAGCAATACTTGGATTCAATACAATTGATTTTGTCTTTATTATGGGGCTAAATCTTATCTATCAATTTTGGATACATACAGAAACAATTGGCAAAATGGGTTGGTTTGAAATAGTTTTCAACACGCCATCTCACCACAGAGTACACCATGGTCGTAATCCAAAATATATTGATCGAAATCATGCCGGTGTTTTTATTATTTGGGATAAAATGTTTGGCACATTTCAAAAAGAAGAAGAACGACCAACGTATGGTATTACAAAACCCCTTAATAGTTGGAATCCTTTGTGGGCTAATATCGAGCCTTATGTTAATATATGGAAACACCTTATATTGATAAAAGGAATAGGTAATAAAATAAAATACCTTTTCAAAAAACCTGGTTGGCTACCTCAAGAAATGGGAGGTTATCAATCAGCTCCTGAATTAGACAATGCCTCTTATGTTAAATATAGTACTACAACTACATTGACTTTAAACTGGTATGTGCTATTCCAATTTACACTTGCTCTTACAGGAACTGCCTATTTTTTATTTAAACAAGATGATTATACTTTATATGAGAAAGGATTAATTTCATCCATCATTATCATCACTATCACCAATGGAGGGTTATTATTCGAAGAAAATAAAAGGGCTAAACCATTGGAGCTATCTAGAATAATAGTGCTATCTCTGATAGGCTTATACCTTTCCTATTTATTCGATTGTAATTTGATATTATTAATAAGTTCACCGTTATTTGCAGTTATATCAATACCATGGCTGTACTCAGCTAATTTCAATAATTCATAAATAACTCCAATAGAACCTTGAAAAGAATTTTCTTACTTATTATCGTTTTCACTATTCTTTCTTGTACTAAATCTATCAATATAGAAGGATTTAATCAAAATGAATGGCAGCAAGATAAAAATGGTTGTGAAGGGATTAGAAGTACCATGACAAAGACAATTCTAGGTATAAAAAGCGAATTGTTAGGACTTGACACAGATGAAGTTATTTCTGTTTTAGGTAGACCTAATAAAACAATACTAGGAGAAAGGAGTCAAAAAAAATTCATTTATAATATTTCACCTATCGAGAGTTGTGAGAATCACTCAACTGAAAAAGAAACGAAACTTTTTATACGATTTAATGCAGTAGGATTAGCATATGAAATTATTATAAACTGATCTAACATTAACACAATTATCAATTGAATTGTATAACTTGACATAAAATAAAATTAACACGCTATGAAATTAAAATACACTTCTGCATTAACCATCATGTTAATTAGCTTGAACTTCTTTATTCAAGCACAAGATACACCAAGTAATGAACAACAAATTGTTGGTGCGCTTCAAGCTGCTCCAGAAGATGATCGTGAAGGTGCTACTGTATTAGGATACAATGCCAGTGGTAAGTTGATTACGCTAAAAAAAGGTACTAATAGTATGATATGTATTGCTGACAATCCAAAGCAAGAAGGTTTTAATTCTGCATGTTATCATAAAGACTTAGAACCATTTATGGTAAGAGGACGTGAACTAAAAGCACAAGGAAAAGATCATGGTGAAGTATTTAAAATTAGAGAACAAGAAGCAAAAGATGGTAAACTAAAAATGCCAAAAGAAGGTGCTACATTACATGTACTATCAGGCCCTGATGGTAAATATAATCCCTCATCAAATACTATTGATAATGTAACTCTTCGGTATGTAATCTATATACCTTGGGCAACTTCTGAATCAACAGGATTACCAATTCGCCCAATTGTACCTGGTGGTCCATGGATTATGGATCCTGGAACACATCGTGCCCATATTATGATCTCTCCTCCACCAAGTATGCAGAAATAATTTTCTGGCTTAAAAAGAGTCTCTTGTAATTGAAACTTTCGTTTCAGCTAGTGATTTTTTCTTTTTTGGCTTGACACAAAAGAAAAAATGAAAAAGTCAAGACTATGAAGAAATTCTATCCTCCATTCTTTTCATAATTTCATGAACAGCTGGACACACCTGAGTATTTTTTAATGTAAGAAATAGAATTTGATTCATCCTTTTTCGGTTAGTATGAGGGTATTCCTTGCAAGCTTTTGGTCTGCTATCATAAACTATACATTTATTATCAAATCCCAGAAATGGACAAGGTGACTCATTTAACACATAATCATTCTCTTCGTCTTTATGTAAATATCTACCTATAAAGTCAGCCGTCTTCATTTTCAATGCTTTAGCTACTCTTTCAATATCAGAATCATAAAATATAGGACTTGTAGTTTTACAACAATTGGCACATTCAAGACAATCGATTTCTTCAAATACTTCCTCGTGTAATTCGTGAAATTTATCATCTATCTTTTTAGATTTTTTTAAGGATTTAATAAAGCCTTTATGCTTATCAAAATAGGTTTTTGCTTCTTTTTTAATTTCTTCTAAATCCATTATCTAAATTAAACATATTAATAATCAACCTTTTATATTCAACCCAGATATTGCAATAGAGAATCCCTGCCTTGCTGGCTAGGCAGATATTACATCCATAAATCACTGTGAAATAGACGCTTATCTCTGATTATACGCATCACCATAGCGGTGCTATACTTCTTTGCATAACCACCTATTTCTTTGTGTTTTTATGACTTCATTAAGAATTCTATTGCATAATCTGGGTTCAAACAAATCAAAAATAGTTTCTACTCTTATAACACATAAAAAGGTTGCTGGAATACCTGCCAGCAACCTCTAAAATTGAATATTTAGCTATTTACTATCAAAAATAACTATTGATTTCGTGTCATTTATTCTTTAATAAACTTATCCCTAATAGTTCCTTTTTCTGTTTTAATAATTACCATGTAAATACCTGCTTTTAATTGAGAAACATCAATGCCATCACTAAATATAGATACATTATGTATTTCTACTCCATTTGTAGTATATACATTCATTGATTCCATTCCTTTAGGAACATTAATATTTAAATAGCTTTTCACAGGATTTGGATAAAATAATGAGGAAGGATTCATTTCAAAATTATTATTTTCTAATCTAGTAGTTCTAGCTGCTGCTCCGTCAATTAGGCAAAAATTTGTGGCTTGAGAACTTGCAAAAGAACCTCCTGATGCTAATACTGTTCCTAATTCATCCTTTAAAACATATGATCCATTTCCATAGAGACAGCAAATGCCATCGCCATATGTGTCATTAATAGTAAATGTATAGCAGCCATCTTCCAAACATGCCGTCTCTATTACTGTAGCTCCATCGGCAGTAGTTGTATACAGTCCGCCAGAAGCAACTACAGTTGCCACATCATCAGTAATTGTCCAACTTGTTTCCTCGGGGTAGTTATCTACAATCAAAGTAAGCGTTACATCAGAACACCCACCTCCTACTGGATCTGATGTAGTAACATTTACTGCACTGCTAGTTGAAGCATTTCCAGCTGCATCTTTAGCTCTAACTGATAAAGTATAAGTTGAACTAGCTGACAATCCAGTTACAGAATATGACGTCAAAACGGTTGACCCATTCAAAAAGCCATCTACGTAAACTTCATATCCTGATACTCCTACATTGTCAGTAGCTGCCGTCCATGATAAATCTGTTGATGTTTCTGTAGTATTAGCTGCTGCTAATCCTGTTACTGCTGTTGGTGCAGTTAAATCAGGAGTAGTTATATTTAGCCCTGTACTTTGTGCAGAAGTATTCCCTGCTGCATCTTTAGCACTTACACTGAGTGTATAACTAGTGTTTACAACTAACCCAGAAATATTATATGAAGTAGTTGCTGTTGACCCATCCAAAAAACCATCTACATATACATCATACCCTGTTACTCCAATATTATCAGAAGATGCTGTCCATAAAAGACTTGTAGTTGTTTCGGTAGTGCCTGAAACTGATAATCCAGTAGGAACAGTTGGTGCTTGTGTGTCTTCACCAACCCCAACAATATTTACTGTATAATCTTCTACTTCTCCATAAGAAAAAGATTCACAACTGGTAGGTGTACCATTGTACTTTAATGATACTCTCATTCTGGTACTTCCGATGTTCGCAGATGAAGGTACTACAAATGACCCTCCAACAGGAGTAGTTTTCGATGGAGCTGCACTCCATACCTGTTCACCAGCATCGGTAAACAGTCCGTTTTTATTATAATCAATCCATACACTATACCCTTCATCAAAAATGGTACCTGTCCATGTAGGAGTAATTGTAATAGTATTCGAAGAACTTAATGCTAAGTCTGTTGACAGTGCAGTGTAATCAGCATATCCACCAGTTCCTGCACCTGTACTATTATCAATACTTCCTAACTGTACTCTTCCAATATATTCATCAGCAGTACTGTTACCATTAGAAGCACAGTAAGTTACAGGAGCACTTCCAGTAGTAGTAACTATAAAATCGGCTGAATAAGCTCCATTTCCTTCTATACAATTTGCTCTTACCTTGGCTGTGTAAGAAGTTCCTGAAGCTAACCCAGTAGCAACATAAGAAGTTCCTATTAAATTAGTAACTGTACCGTCAATGCTTACATCATATGAATCAGCACCTGATACCGTATTCCAAGTTAGTGTAAAACCATTATCATTGATAGATGAAGAAGCTAAACCTGTAGGAGCTGTCAAAGAACACCCGCCACCAACTGTTCCAAGATTTTCTCTTGATCCTCCTGATGCAAAAATAGAAGCAGACCTTGATAATTGTCCACTAGTAAACATGAACATACAGGCATCATTAGTATAATCCATGAAGTTCATGAACATATCACTTGTAAAACCACCGTTGTTGTTACAAGACTTGTTAGGGTAAGTTGGGCAACCATAATTGGCTGCCTTAGCAGTTGGTGTATCAGAAACAAAATCATCGACAGTGCAATTACCATCACCCCAAATATGTCTTAAATTTAGGTAATGTCCTATTTCATGTGTTGCTGTACGCCCTTTATCAAATGGAGAAGAAAGGTAGAAACTACCATAGTCACTACTTCCAAAATATTGAGGTCCCATTACAACACCATCAGTTGCAGGGTTACCACCTGGAAATTGTGCGTACCCTAAAATTCCACCACCAATTTCACATACCCACATGTTTAAGTGAGTATCAGGAGTAATTGGATCAACCCCTCCTAATGAAGATTTTTTCATATCATCATTTGTCCCCCATGAAGTTCTAGTTGATGATTTACGTGTAATCGCTGCAATTTCAAATACTATACCATAGTCTGCTATAGAACTAGAAAATTCTGTGGGTACACCACTTATATCTAAATTCGTAGCACTAAAATCTTCATTTAACACTGCTATTTGTGACTGTATTTGTGCATCACTTATATTTTCCTGAGCGGTATTATAAATTACATGTACATACACTGGAATTGTACGAATGCCTGTTGCAGCATTTGTTGTTCCTCGTTGCATGAATTTTTGATAATTAGCCTCAATCTTTTCTCTATTTAATCTATAAACAGGATCATTAACCATTTTTTCTTCGTGAATAGTATGTGCTGCACACTCACGTTTTAATTGTGCATTAGAAATAATTACGCACAATGTCATCATAACAGTTATTAGTAAAATTCTTTTCATAATGTAGTTGTTTAGGTAGTTGTTTGTTTAATTTATTCACTATAAATCAATCGAAGATATCTAATTAATAGAAAGGGGAAATTACCATTTAGTAAATGGTAGGTTTGAGTGGATTTCTGGTGAATGCTATTTAGTAAATGGTAATAAGAGAAGCAAAATGAAAAACAAAAAAGCCGATGTAAAATATATTTTTCTGCTTCTCTACAAGGCAAACTAATTTATCTAGTATTTTTATTTTCTTGACGGTATTCAACATCCACAGCGTTGTTGACTCAATCTACCTCACGTATCATAGTACCAAAAATTTTGATTTTTGAGTGGATTTTTCAGGTGTAAGCAAATTTCGATAAGCATTACATTACAATTTTTTGTAATTTCGTTTTTTTAAGACTTTTAACCCTAAAAACTACTATTTATGGCATTCGATATTGAGATGATTAAAAAAGTTTATAACTCAATGCCTGAGCGTATAGCTGCTGCGAGAACTTTGGTAAATAAACCTCTAACCTTAGCTGAAAAAATTCTTTATACTCACCTTCATCCAACTCAAAATCTCGAAAATTTTGAAAAAGGAAATTCATATGTGGACTTTGCTCCTGACCGTGTAGCAATGCAAGATGCTACAGCACAAATGGCATTATTGCAATTTATGCAAGCAGGGAAGAAAAAAGTTGCCGTTCCTTCTACAGTACATGCAGATCATTTAATCCAAGCTAAAATTGGTGCTGACAAAGATCTTCAGGCAGCTATAAACAATAATAATGAAGTTTTTAACTTTTTATCATCCGTTTCGGATAAATATGGAATAGGATTCTGGAAACCTGGTGCTGGAATAATTCATCAGGTGGTTTTAGAAAATTATGCCTTTCCTGGCGGAATGATGATTGGCACTGATTCTCATACTGTAAATGCTGGAGGACTTGGTATGGTTGCTATTGGTGTTGGTGGTGCTGATGCTGTGGATGTAATGGCTGACATGGCATGGGAACTTAAAATGCCTAAACTCATTGGTGTTAAATTAACAGGTAAATTAAATGGCTGGACTGCCCCGAAAGATGTAATATTAAAAGTTGCAGGAATACTTACTGTAAAAGGTGGTACAGGTGCAATTGTTGAATATTTTGGTGAAGGTGCTACTTCTATGAGCTGTACTGGTAAAGGTACCATTTGTAATATGGGGGCTGAAATAGGTGCTACTACTTCTACTTTTGGATATGACGAATCCATGGAACGCTACTTACGCGCAACAGACAGAAATGATGTAGCAGATGCTGCAAATCAGGTAAAAGAACACTTAACTGCAGACCCTGAAGTGTATGCTAACCCAGAGCAATATTTTGATCAGGTTATAGAAATCAATTTATCAGAACTAGAGCCTCATGTAAACGGTCCTTTTTCACCAGACAGAGCTACTTCTGTAGCTGATATGAAGGCGGCTGCTAAAACCAATGATTGGCCAACAGATATTGAATGGGCATTAATAGGCTCGTGTACTAACTCATCGTATGAAGACCTAACAAGAGCAGCTTCTATTGTAGAAGATGCAGTGAAAAAAGGCATTAAGCCAAAAGCTACTTTAGGTATCAACCCAGGCTCAGAGCAAGTGCGTTATACTGCTGAGAGAGATGGGTTACTTGATACTTTCAATAAATTTGAATCTACAAGAATATTTACCAATGCCTGTGGGCCATGTATTGGTCAATGGGCAAGAGAAGGAGCAGAAAAACAAGAAAAGAATTCTATCATTCACTCTTTTAATAGAAACTTTGCGAAAAGAGCTGACGGCAATCCAAATACACATGCATTTGTTGCTTCTCCTGAAATGGTAGCGGCTGTAGCTATTTCTGGGAAATTGGACTTCAACCCTATCACTGATTCATTAATAAATGAATCAGGTGAAACGGTGAAATTAAGTGAACCATCTGGTTTAGAATTACCAACCAATGGGTTTGATGTTAAAGATGCTGGATATCAGGCTCCTTCAAAAGATGGTAGCAATGTAAAAATTGCTGTCGATTCTAATTCAAAACGTTTACAACTTCTAACACCATTCTCACCTTGGGATGGTAAGGAAATTACGGGAATGAAACTTTTAATTAAGGCAAAAGGAAAGTGTACTACAGATCATATTTCTATGGCTGGACCATGGTTGCGTTTTCGTGGTCATTTGGACAACATCTCTAACAACTGTTTAATTGGAGCTGTTAATGCATATAGTGACGAAACTAACAAAGTGAAAAACCAATTAAATGGAGAGTATGGAGAAGTTCCTGCTGTACAACGTGAATATAAAGCACAAGGCATTCCAACGATTGTAGTAGGTGACGAAAATTATGGAGAAGGCTCTTCTAGAGAGCATGCTGCTATGGAGCCTCGTCATTTAGGAGTTAAAATTGTGTTAGTAAAATCTTTTGCTCGAATTCATGAAACAAACCTTAAAAAACAAGGTATGCTTGGGTTAACTTTTGCTAATCCTGATGATTATAATAAAATTCAAGAAGCTGATACTTTTGAAACTATTGACTTAAGCGAATTCACTTTCGGCAAACCATTGACTTTAAAAGTAACTCATACTGACGGTAGTACTGATAACATTGTTTGTAACCATACCTACAACGAAGGTCAAATTGAATGGTATAAAGCTGGGTCAGCACTCAACTTGATTAAAAGACAGAACGCATAAACTGCATTATGTATATAGTTATTAAGTCATTATTTAATAATGACTTAATAACTGATGTTAAGAAAACCTACAATTAATATGTCAACCTGACTTTAGACAAGTCTACCTGCAGTATATGAATAAACAAGCAGTATATATAGTGTATGGCGTAAGCGGTTGCGGAAAAACAACCATTGGAAAAGCATTAGCAGAAAATTTAAGGATACCTTTCTATGATGCAGATGATTTCCATCCGTTATCTAATAAAATTAAAATGGAAAAAGGTGAAGCATTGAACGATGCTGACAGAGCACCTTGGTTAACAATCCTTTCTGAACAAATTACAAATTGGGAAAAGAATAATGGAGCTGTATTAGCATGTTCCGCTTTAAAAGAAGTATATCGGAAACAGCTAGAAAGTGACTCTCAAGTAAATTGGATTCATTTAAAAGGAACAAAAAAAATAATTGAAGAAAGGTTAAAACTAAGGAAAGGTCATTTTTTTAACAGCAAATTGTTAGACTCACAGTTCCAAATTTTGGAATTAGCTGACTATGGTATTTCAATAGATATTAATAACGACATTGATAGTATGATAAATGAAATTAAAACATCCGAATTTTTTAAGCATGAATCATATTCAACTATTGGGTTAGTAGGTTTAGGGGTAATGGGCAAAAGTTTGGCAATTAATTGGGCTAAAAGAGGAGTATCTCTTTCTGTATTTAACAGGCATGTACCAAATAAAGAGGAAGGTATTGCTGCCAAATTTATTGATGAACAACCAAGTGATTATCAGCTATTAGGATTCGATAATTTAAAACCGTTTGTTAATTCATTACAAAAACCAAGGAAAATAGTATTAATGGTAAATGCTGGTCAGCCAGTTGATAGCATTATTGATGAGTTAACTCCCCTGTTAGATACTGAAGATATTATTATTGATGGTGGCAATTCTTATTTCAAAGATACCGAAATACGAAGTGCTGCTTTAGCAGAAAAAAATATAGAATATATAGGCGTTGGTATTTCTGGTGGTGAAGAAGGTGCTAAAAATGGTCCTTCCATTATGCCTGGAGGCACAAAAAAAGCATATAAAGCGATTCAACCATATTTGAAAATGATTGCTGCTAAAGACCGAAATGCTAATGCTTGCTGCACACATATTGGTCCTGGAGGGGCGGGTCATTTTGTCAAGACGATGCACAATGGCATTGAGTATGCAGAAATGCAAATAATAGCAGAAATCTATTCATTTTTACGATTTCAATGCAACAGTTCTACAGAAGAAATTGGAAATCTATTTGAAAAGTGGGGTAACAATGGATTAGAAAGCTATTTACTCAACATCACTGTCAAAATATTAAGAAAAAAGGATGACTTATCTCAAGGGCAATTAATTGATAAAATTATAGATGTCGCTAACCAGAAAGGCACTGGTGGTTGGTCGACCAATGCTGCACTTGAATTAGGTGTTCCATTAAACACAATCTCAGAAGCTGTAATGGCTAGAAACCTTTCAGCACAAAAAGATAAAAGGACTGAGGCATCTACTGTCTATGATTTTAAACCATCAACACATTTTA
>JAOUKH010000067.1 GCA_029882685.1 Cyclobacteriaceae bacterium | reverse complement strand
TTAAAAGTGTACCATCATTAGATCGTAACGTTGTAGTATATGGTGTGTCAAATAAAGGATCTGGAAGGGGAATAAAAGTAAATAATAAAAGAAAAGTAAGTAGCACACCACTACTTACTTTCCATATTACTTTTGTTTTTATTTTCCGCAACTTGAAATGAATTACTGCATTAATTTTCTGGTACTACTTTTACCCATTTTCCTTTCTTGTTGGCAAAAATAGAATTGTCGTACATTGCCTCTACGCTTACGGACGGCAAATAATAATTACCCTGATAAGCCGCATTTAATTGTACATCAAAAGTAGCAGTTTGGTTAGGTTTCAAATCAAAATAATGCATTGTACGATCATCACGAATATCAATATATTCCGCATATTGATCACCACTATCAGAGCCTTCCAATCGGGTGTTAATAATTTCCCATCCAGATGGAAAAATTTGAGTAAGTGCCAATTCATTATAAATCCCTTTTAGTCCTGGATTAGTGACTGTAACTTGTGCTTTGAAATTTGTTCCCTGAGGTAATGAAGAAATGTTCACAGGGCTGCCATTCATGTCGGTATATTGTACATTAAATTTAATATTTCTGTTAATAGATTCTTCAGTGCCTTCTAATGGTATTCCTATACGAATTATTCTGGCAAAAACAGGAGTAGCTCCATTATTGGTTATGCCTATTAATGCTTTCTCATCAGGGTCGTTTACCGTTAGTTGATCTATGAAATTATTGCTTTTAATGTTCTTTATATTTCCAGCTATGTCTACAGTAGTATTGGTTTCGTTATCCAAATCAAAGTTTGCAGCATATTTGGCTATAGCTATAAAGCTATAAGCAGTAGTTTGGGTACTCATCCATTTGTCCTTTTTACCCATTTCACCTGCTATTTCCATAAGGATTTCAAAAGCTTTTTCTTTCTGGTCAAGGTGTAGTAAAGTTTCCATGATCATAGCCTTGTCACGAATTGCTGATCCAAACGAATATCTATAATCTCTCAAAGTACTATCAGCCTGAATAGACAGTCCATCAATCAATTTTATTGCTTGTTTGTCATATCCTGAAGCAGCATATGCAAGTGCAAGACGCCATTTTGCTTCTCTTCTCACACCTGAACTTTCTTTCATTCTATTCATCGCTCCCAATGAAGGATTTCCAGCAAGAGCTAAACAATAAAGGCGGTAAGCCTGAATTAAATCATTATCATCATCTGAACTTAGTGTTCCCCAAGCATCAGCCTTACTGGATTGAAATCCTATCCAACTAGAGAGCATGCCTTCAGGTACTAAATAGCCTGCTTTTTTAGCTTCCAGTAAAAAATGACCAGCATAATTACTTCCCCAGTTGTTAGGAAAGTCATTTCCAGGCCAGTAGGCAAATCCACCTGAACTTAACTGAAATGATTTAAGCCTTTTTATTGCAGCCTCAATATTACGTTGAACTTCTTTCTCTCTTTTCTCAGGCAAAGTCATCAATTTATCCAAAAATAATTGTGCAAATACGGAGGAGGTAGTTTGCTCAATACATCCATGAGGATATCGGATTAGATAACCCAACCTTTGTTCAATATTAAGAGGAGGTAATGTGCTAATTTCAACATATGCATTGTTTTCGCCTAGCATACCCATCGGTTGATAATTATGATTCCAACTTTCACCACTAGAAATAACTTTATCTGTAATATCTGATGTGACAGGGTTTCGAGGAATAATATTCATCTCTATGTCGTATGTAGCTTCAAGCTTGCCCGATTTTGCAGTCACTTTCACTTTCCCAACACCGAGTGCTTCCTTTGCTTTAATATCAAAAAAGATGACTTTATCACCAGACTTAGAGAATTTGACATTAGAAGTTTTACTACCTGATAAAGCCAAAGCTCCTGTAGCTTCTACAGAAATTGACACATCACCTACATTATCTTTGAGTGCAAAAATGTTTACGGGTAATTTCATGGACTCTCCTGGGCCTGCTACTCGTGGCAATGTAGCCAAAACCATAAGAGGTTGTTTTACTGGTGTGGCAACATCAGTACTTCCATAGGCTCCGTCAGAAGCTGCAACTACCATTGTTTTTACACTACCAATATATTGAGGCATTTTAACTTTATGCTTTCTCTTTTCTCCTTTTTTTAGATAATAAGGCCCTAGGTATATGACAACTGGTTTAAATCGGCTGGCTTCATTTTCTTCTTTTGCTTTAATTTCATCATCTCCGCCAATAGCTAGCAGATAATCCATTTTTCCACTGAAAGCACCCATTACATCGTCATAAACATCCCAGGTTTTTATTCCGAGAGCTTCTCTTGCATAGAAATTGTCCCAAGGTTTTGGTGTTTTATAATTCGTGATATCTAATAATCCTTCATCCACCACAGCTATAGTATAAGCCATTGGTCTACCAGATTTTTCAGAAATTTCAATGTCAAATTTTTGCTCAGGTCTTAATTCGGCTGGGAGTTTAACAACAGGATTTAACTCTGTTTCCTTGTCAACAACTTTGATAGACTGTACGCCATACAATCTTATTGGTAAATCATTTGTTGTTTGTCCATGTGGCTGAACCATAGTTAGGTGTGCATAAATATTGGGTGCCATTTCTGAGGTAGCTTCAAACGAAATCGTTGTATTCCCTTCTTCTGTTTTTACCCAAAAAGTTTGAAGAACTTTACTGCCAGTTTCTAAACTAACCAAAATACGATTACCTGTAGTAGATGGAATCGACAATGCTATTTGATCACCAACTTTGTATTCTGTTTTTTCGATTGCAAAATCGAGCATAGAAGCCCCATCAAGTTCACCTCTTTTTCCTTTGCCTGCCCAACCAGGCCAATCTAAATAAACAATTTGCCCTGAAGAATGACCTGATACTGGGTCTTCTACTTTAAGGTAGTACCTTCCCCATTCAGGGTGATTAATGCGTAATTTCCACTTTCCTGATCCATTGCGAGTATTGATAGTTCCCTTAGATATGGGGTCGCTATACGATCTGCCCACGTAATTGCTAATGTATTCATAAGAATTATCCCACCACCATTTCCAGTTGAGTTTATACAATTCAACTTTTACACCACTTCTACTTATTGGATTTCCATCTGCATCGACAGTAGCTATTTTCACTTCATGATCCTCATCTGTAAGTAGTATTCCTCGTTTATCACCTTCGGGAGTTTTCACACCTACATAGCTGCTGTAGGGGAAATATGGAATAGAAGTGTTATTTACACTAAAATCTCCCCCTTCTTCATATACTTTACCAAATAATTTTGCTGTGAGTGCTCCAGGAGCATCATTAGCATCACCTAAATCAATGTTTACTTTGGCATATCCTTCACTGTTAATATTGCCTTCAAAAACGAGTTCCTTTGAACTGTAATATTCTTTAGATTGATCATCAAAACTAAAATTTGGAAACCCTTTGAATGTTGTTTTTACAGGTTTTAATAATAGCTCATATTCAGCTTTTAAGTTTTTAGCTTTAGCACCACTAAGCCATCTTACATTTAAATCTCCAGATACTGTATTATCATTAGCACTAAATTTTTCCTTGTCGAAAGTAAGATTAATTTTAAGACGATTGGGTTTTATTGTCTCTATTTTTACAGTTTTATGGAAAGATGCTCCACCAATTTTTGCTGTAGCCTGCCAATTTCCGGTAGGTGCGTCATGTTCCGTTATGAAGTCAAATCTATAGATGTTACCAACAGCTTCACTTCTTATTTTCCGAAAGGCTAATTGTCCATTTGGGTTATGGAGTTCCATCACCACAGGATGATTTTCTGGAAGTTTATTCTCTAAGTTTTCTAATATAAAGCTGAGGTGAACAGTATCTGCAGGTCGCCATACACCTCTTTCACCATATATAAATCCTTTTAATCCTTTTTGAACGGTATTTCCTGTAACATCAAAATTACTGAGTGAAAGTGCTGATCCATCATCTAATTTCAAGTATCCAATTTGATTCCCCTTTTTAGCTACTAATACAAATGGAGGCTTGTTAATGTCAATTTTTACTTTTCCATCACCATCGGTTTCATCACTATTTAATAACTGTTGTTGATAATCATAAATTTCAACTGACACACCACTAATAGGTTCTGTATTAATTAAATTGGTTACAAAAACAGAAATTTCTCCGTTATCCCTTCTTTTGGCTATTATCCCAAAATCAGAAGCCATTAGCATTTTACTAATACTTCTTCTATTTCCATAGTATGAGTCACTACATGGGTTGTCTCTTTCTTCCCAGTTATACCCTGGGTTATAATAATATTCGTAACTATCCCAATAAGAACCCTCTTCTTCTGCACCCCATTCATCACCTTCATCTTCTATTGATTCAATTTGGTCATTATTAGTACAGAAGTACAACGAGTGACGTTTCTGAAATCCAATTTGGATTTTATAGAATGCCCCTGGTTCTGTTGTAAGTATATCTTCTAGGTTTAAAGTGAATCTATTCCAAGCATTAAGATTAGTAACCCCACTAGTATTTAATGGAATAGTTTTTTTCACTATTGGCCTACCCACTCGGCTCAATTGGCTTTGCCCACCAAGTCCATTCACTTGTAGGTACTGCTGCATATTATCTTCAAATATTCGAATAACGGTAACGTCCACTGCTTTTAAACCTACCGCTTCAAAGGGAAGAATAAGTCCATTGGAATTGGGAAGAATTGATTTAGCGTTAGCATCTACCAGTCTTACTTCAGGTTTGGTTTGAGTAAACTGAAGAGTGGTGACATATTCCTCTTTCAATTTATACCCTGCTATGTTTTTTATTCCAGTGTTGATTGTTAGTGACGCATCAGATGTTATTTCTTGAGTAGGGTATATCTTTAATTCATTAAGATCGATTACAAGCCTATGTCTGTTGTTTGTACCTGATAAAGCTACCATTCCAGTAAGATTCTGCCTAGCGTCTAGTGGATCAGAAAATAAAACAGAAATAAAATTATCTTCTCCTCTTACAATTCTACTAGAAATTACTTTGTAATCACTTAAAGAGGGAATTTCAACTTCTAGTGTCTCCTCTTTTTTTACTTCAATAGGAGATCCATTTGCTTGTAATTCTACTTCACCTTCTGAGTCGCCTCTTGATACGTTTTCTACTATGAAATTAAACGTGTTATCTAGGCTAGGATTAACCCAAGAAATATTGAGTGATTCGCCAGATTGTGAAGCAGATATAATCTTTTTCACATTTTCAAAATCTACAATATCGGCTGTCTGAATTGTACCTTCTATTTTTACTTTGGTAAGATCATTACTGTTATATAATTTCAATCCGCCAATAGCTATTTCGTAATTCTGTATTAAGGTTTGAAAAATAAATTTGAATTCTTTCTTATCATCATCTATTTCAGGTATAATAGTTTTTAAGTTTACAGTGGCCTCATATTTTTGATTACTGACAAGATTTGTTGATGGCTGAAATACGATAGTCTTATTATCTTCCCAAGATGCAGATCCCTCTATATTTGGTGAAAAATCAAATATATTGTCCAGAGAAGTGCCAACCAGACTGTCAGGAATGCTTTTGGTGAGTTTTAATCGAATATTATTCCCAACAGATATTACACCTCCAGTGAAAGAATTTATATGATCAACAAAAAGACTTTTAGGACTACTGAAGTTGTCAATAGCTTGTTCGTTAGAGCTGCAATTAAAAAGGAAGAAAATAGATGAAATAATTATAATAATACGATTCATAGCTGTTATGTTTTTCACTAAATATAGCGCAATAACAATAAATGCAAAAATTATATATACACTTTAAGAAAGTAGATGATTTTTCCCAAAAGAAAATATTGGTAAAATCAATTTCCCTGTTAGCTCATATTCTATTTAATTAGAATTAATTCATCCAATTTATACTAATATAAAGGTTGGATATTTTCTAAGTATATTTATATTTGGTTAATTTTTTACACTTTAAACGACTAATTCAATGTTGAAAAAATCATTTTACTTTTCATTAATTATATCAATTACTTGTATTCTAGGTTGTACTTCTAATTCAGAGCACACTGAAGAAATATCTGATGAAGCATCTTCTGAAATGATAACAGAAAAAGAATCCAAAGTAAGCTTAGCAGTATGTGTTTGGGATAAAGTGTCTGTTAGAGAAGCTCCTGGTGATAAAGCTAAATGGGTAACTTCATTAAGTATTGGAGAATCACTTAGCTATTTAAATGTTGATTCAATACTTGATAAAAAAACGTATTCTAAAGTTTTATTAAATGATTCTAAAGAAGGATGGACGAGAAAAGATTTTATTGTAGTTGATGCTAAACCAGCAGTTGTTTTAGGGGATGTGGATTTATATTCTCGACCAGATTTACTTACTAAAACGGACAAAAAATTCTCTATGATGGATATCATTTCTAGTGTTGAACAGCAGGATGATTGGATGAAAGTTAGGGGAAAACGAGATGAAGGTACTTGGATTGAAGATGGATGGGTAAAAGCACAACATATTTCTTTTGAGCCAGTAGATATCGCTACTGCTAAATTTGCCAAACAAGCTTTAAAATTGGAAGACCAAAACAAAAAAGTTGAAGCTATTAATGAGATAATTAATAATCCCGATTTAAGTGCTTCTAAGTTTATAGCTAATCTTGAAGAATTGATTACAGAATTAAATACTTCAGAAAAATTAGTTGAAGTAATTGAAGAAATTATAAACGAAGAACAAACAAAAGATTCTATTTTTTAACATAAAAACATCCTCTAGATATTAGTGTAATATTCTAGAAGGCGAATTACATTTGTTCATCTAGAAATACAAGTGGATCATAAAAGTGTTGCTGAAGCTGATTTTCTGTAAAGCAGGATAATGTATAAGAAGTAAAAAGTCGTTCGGGGTTTGATTGAGTGGATCGTATCGAAATGGGTCTTTTCTTTAACACCTCAAAATGAAAATGATCAAACTGCCAGCCATGAGTATTTAGCTCCTTGTGATTAAAAAATCTTGCTATAGGCAAATTGGGTTTAACAGGTTGGTACAATTCAACTTCAATTCCTGCAATATGTTCATAAACTGTCCAAAATAATTCCCCTTCTTTATTATGTTCAATGATTAACTGAGCATAGGGTCCATCAGTTCTTTTACTAATTACAACACCTGAGGTTATAGGGTAAATATATTCATTGATATAATTTTCATTGGGACGTTTTATATCTATTCCTGTGTGCAAATGTTGAGGTATGTTAGTTCTAGCCTTACGTACTATCCCGAATTTTCCTATTTGGGTTATCTCAACAGTATGAATGGCTTTTCGATCAGTGGTGGTAATAGGAAGTAAAATTTCCTTATATCCACTTTGTAAGAATATGATTAACCAAATACATATTTTCATAGTTAGAATATGAGTCGTTAAAATAAATATCTATCATCCAACAAAAAAATACAATGGGGCAAAAATCATCGTTATGATGAAACTTTTCCAAAAATAAAAAAGGCAGCTATCATTAGCTGCCTTTTCATAAATTGAGGTCGCGAGCGGATTCGAACCGCTGTAGATGCTTTTGCAGAGCACTGCCTAGCCACTCGGCCACGCGACCTTTTCGGTGAGCAAAAGTAGGAATAATCCACTTTTGTTCAAACAATAACACTTCAATTTTTAATTGAAATATAAAAAGGGCAGCAAAGCCACCCTTTTTATATTTTTATATAAAAGAGAGATTACTTTTTCTCTTCTTTTGCTTCCTCCTCCGCAGGAGTTTCTTCTGCTTTCTTAGCTTTAGCAGTTTTCTTCTCAGCAGCAGGAGCTTCTTCTTTCTTAGCTTTAGCTGTTTTCTTTTCAGCAGGAGCTTCTTCCTTCTCCTCTTTCTTAGCCTTAGCTGGTGCTTTCTTAGCTGCTTCCTTTTTAGGTTTAGCTTCTTTTTCAGAAGACGATCCACCTTCCATTTGCTGTTTCAATGCAGTTAAAGCATCTAAATCACCTAAAGTTGATTTTTCAGAATCATTTTTCACTTTACTTGCTCCTTTACCATCAGACTTTTTCTTTGGTTTAGGTGCTTCTACCTGTTCATTGGCGTGTACAGCTTTGTGAGATAATAGAATTCTTTTATCGTCTTTAGAAAATTCTAATACTTTAAAATCCAATGTTTCTCCTGAGTTAGCATTCGAACCATCTTCTTTTACTAAGTTTTTAGAATTACAGAATCCTTCAATACCGTAAGGTAATTCTAGAGTACATCCTTTGTCGTTTTTGTTAAGGATAGTACACTTGTGGATTGATCCAAGATTGAATACATCTTGGAACGTATCCCAAGGATTTTCTTCTAATTGCTTATGCCCCAGCGCTAATCTTCTATTGTCAACGTCAAGCTCTAGTACTTGTACTTCAAGCTCTTCATTTACTTTCACAAATTCTGAAGGATGTTTAACTTTTTTAGTCCAAGAAAGATCTGATACATGAACCAAACCATCTATACCTTCTTCAAGTTCAATAAACAGTCCGAAGTTGGTCAAATTTCTAACTACACCAGTATGGCTTGTGCCAATAGCGTATTTTGTTAATACGTCCTGTTTCGTCCAAGGATCTTCAGTCATTTGCTTAATACCTAATGACATTTTTCTATCATCCCTATCCATTGTAAGCACAACTGCTTCTAACTCATCTCCAATATTGATAAAGTCCTGAGGGTTTCTTAAGTGCTGTGACCACGACATTTCAGAAACGTGAATCAGACCTTCAACTCCAGATTGGATTTCAAGGAATGCACCATAATCAGCTACATTAACAATTTTACCTTTTATCTTAGATCCTATTTCAATTCCTTTATCTAATGAATCCCATGGATGAGCTGAAAGTTGCTTCATACCCAATGAGATACGTTTTTTACCTTCATCAAAATCAAGAACTACAACTTTAACAGTTTCGTCTAATTTTAATACTTCTTCAGGATGATTAATTCTTCCCCAAGAAATATCTGTAATATGAAGAAGACCATCAACACCACCTAGATCGATAAATACACCGAAGTTAGTCATGTTCTTAATCACACCTTCAAGTACCTGTCCTTTCTCAAGATTTTGAAGGATGATAGCTTTTTGAGCTTCAAGGTCTTTTTCAATCAATACTTTGTGAGAAACAACTACGTTGTCATTTGTGTAATTGATTTTCACAACTTTCACTTCCATTTTCTTCCCTACAAACACATCGAAATCACGGATAGGCTTCACATCAATTTGAGAACCAGGTAAGAAAGCTTCAACGCCATAAACGTCAACAATTAAACCACCTTTAGTTCTTCTTTTCACCATACCTTCAATGATAGTGTCATCATCTAGCGCACCTTGGATCATTTCCCAAGCTTTAACAATTTTCGCTTTTCTTCTTGAAAGCACTAACTGTCCACCAGCGTTTTCTTGTTCTTCAATATATACTTCTACGGTGTCGCCCACTTTTAAATCCGGAGTATCTCGGAATTCAGAAGCAGATACTAGACCGTCTGATTTAAATCCTATATTTAAGATAACGTCTCTACTACTAATTCCAACAACTACACCTTCTACTAATTCCTTTTCAGTAATAGTTGTTAATGTTTCTGTATAAACAGAAGCCATTTCATCTTTCTCTTTAGTAGAGTACTCTTCACCAAACCCTTTCGTTTGAGCATTATCCCAATCAAAATCTTCAGCACTAGGTTCAGCCATTTTTTTTGGCTCTGTACTTTTAGGAGTTACAGTTTTCTTGGCTGACGAATCTTTTTTAGCAGCAGTTTCTTTTTCAGCTTTAGGAGCTTCTTCTGTTTTTTTTGTTTCTGCCTTTGTAGTTGTTTTTTTGGTAGCAGCTTTTTCAGGAGTTGCTGTTTTTGCTTCTTCTACCTTTTCTTCAGTAGTTTCTTTAGCTTTTGCCATAATATATTATTGCTCTTGAAATACATGTTTGCGTAGAGCTATAGGCAAACATTTTTGTTAAAATTCTACGCTTAGCGTATCCGTTCACTCGAACGGAGCGCAAAGGTAGTTAAAAAATAAGAAATAGAAAAATATCGATTATTTGAATCTAGGAGGCTATCAAAAAAATATTATGAAAAGATTCCTTAATCTGGATGCCTGTATTATATTTAATTAAAAAATCAGAATGTAACCCTTCAAAAACACAATGGATTAAGTGAGTGTGCGAACTGCTTAATTATTTAGAATAGTGAGATGTGATAGTGATAACTTTTCTCTGAATGATAGCTTCATTTTGTATAAATAATAAATATCACCTCTTTTGCTCCTAGATTATTATGCTTGTACATATAGACAAATAAAATGTTCATTTTTGATTACCTTGTAAAAGATTATAAGTAGTTATGATAGAAAAAATGAATGCAATTTTCGGTAATAAACCTTATACAATAGCTGGGCCATGTAGTGCAGAAAGTTGGGAACAAATCTACTCTACTGTAAAGTCACTTGTAGCTAATGGAATATCAGTAATTAGAGCAGGAGTATGGAAACCAAGAACTCGTCCAAATCAATTTGAAGGAAAAGGTGAAGAAGCACTGAAATGGCTACAACAAATAAAAAAAGAATTTGATGTAAAAATAGCTACTGAAGTAGCCTCTACAGAGCATGTGGAGTTAGCATTAAAGTATGAAATAGACATTATGTGGTTAGGAGCTAGAACTACAGTAAACCCATTTGTAGTACAGGAAATAGCTAATTCGCTGAAAGGAGTTAATAATCCATTTTTCATAAAAAATCCGATTAATCCTGAATTATCGTTATGGCTTGGGGCGATAGAACGAATTGCTGGAGCAGGAATAAAAAATATTGGAGCAGTGCATCGTGGGTTTTCCTCATTTCAAAAAACCAAATACCGAAATGCTCCTATGTGGCAAATTCCATTGGAATTAAAAAGTCATTTTCCAGAAGTGCCATTACTCTGCGACCCTAGTCATATAGCAGGGGATAGAGAAATGATCTTCGATATTGCTCAAAAAGCTTTAAATTTGAATTACGATGGCTTAATGATTGAAAGTCATTATAAGCCTAATAATGCTTTAAGTGATGCGCAACAACAAATCACCCCAGATGAATTGGCTATATTGCTTGAAAAATTAAAAGTGCGTGAAGCTACATCGGATGATGTTTTATTTAAAAATCATCTTGATGAATTAAGGGACAAGGTAGATCACTTAGATAGAGAAATTATTGAAGCTTTAGCAACAAGAATGAAAGCTGTTGAAGAAATAGGAGAGTATAAGAAAGATAATAATGTTTCAATTTTTCAATTAAATAGATGGAAGGAAATTACAGAAACCCGACCCCAATGGGCAAAAGTTTTTAATCTTGATCCAACATATATTTTAGATATTTACAAATTCATTCATCAAGAATCGATAAAAAAACAAACCATAATTTTCAACAAAGACAACATTGATTCAACTCCCCAAAGATAATATTATTGGTACTTTAGGCCCTAAATTTTCCTTTCATGATATAGTTAGAATGGAAAATTTTAAAAATCACAAATATGTTTATTTAGAAAACTTTAAAGCCATTTTTAATGCACTACAAAACGAAACAATTCATACAGCACTTATAGCAGTAAAAAATTCTATTCATGGAAATATTAATGCGAACATAAACACTATTTCTTCAAATGAGTTGGTTGTATTAGGTACATTCGAACTAAACATTTCACTTCATTTAGCAATTAAAACATCTATCTCACTTAACCAAATAAAAAATATTTATGCCCATCCAGTAGCTTGGAATGAGTGTCAGCATTTTTTAAATAAAATAGATGTAAATCATATCCCATCGACAAGTAATTCGCAAGCTTTAAAAGACTTAATATCAGATAACAACAATGATTCTGCTGCCATTTCTGGAGCAGAAGCTATTCAGCACTATGGACTACTGAAAATAGGTGAAGACATTCAGGATAAGGAGCAAAATATTACTACTTTTATGTTGCTGGCAAAAAAAAATAACTAGGAATAGTTGGAACTTATTATTAATAATGTCCATCTTTGCCATCATGAAAAATTATACAAGCACTTTTTATTTCTTTTACTTTAGTTACCCTACAGCGAATGGGTCGGTGCTTCTATTTAATTAAATTTAAAAAATATTAAAAATATAAAGCCCTGACTCGAAAGAGTCGGGGCTTTTTTTGTTTTACACACTAATGAAAAAAAATGGATATCAAAAAAATTGAAGATTGGGGACTCGGACTTACTACTCCCTTATGGATTGCAGGTCCTTGTAGTGCAGAATCTAAAGATCAAATTGAAAGTATTACTAATGGGTTGGTAGGATCAGGAGTACAAATGTTCCGTGCTGGGATTTGGAAACCTCGTACTCGACCAAATGCATTTGAGGGTGTTGGTGAAGAAGGTTTGAAGTGGCTCGAAATCCCTAAAAATACTTTAAAAGTACCTGTATGTGTTGAAGTAGCTAATGCCAAACATACTGAAGCAGCATTGAAAGCAGGAGTAGATGTGTTGTGGTTAGGAGCTAGAACAACTGTAAATCCATTTTCAGTGCAGGAAGTATGTGATGCTGTAAAAGGAACAGATATCCCTGTAATGGTGAAAAATCCAATAAACCCAGATCAACAGCTTTGGATAGGAGCTATTGAACGGTTATTAAAAGTTGGAATTAACAAAATTGCTGGTATTCATCGTGGTTGTTCTGATAATGTACCATCTCGTTTCAGAAATAATCCTGAGTGGAGCATGCCGATTTTATTGAAAAGAGAATTTCCTACATTGAGTGTTATTTCTGATCCCAGTCATATATGTGGTAATAGGGATATGATAGAAGAGATTGGACAAATAGCACTCAATTTTGGTTTGGATGGGCTTATGATTGAAACGCACAACGACCCTGATAATGCTTGGAGTGATGCAAAACAACAAATAACACCAGAACACCTTAAATCAATTATTGATAATTTTCAAATTCGCCACTCTATTGATGAAACTCCTGAATTAAAATCTGAAATGGATGAACATCGACAAATAATTGATGTACTGGACAAACAATTGGTTGAAATATTATCTCAACGTTTTAAAGCTATCCGCGAGGTAGGTGAATATAAAAAAGAACATAATCTTTCAGTTTTTCAACGTGATAGATGGAATGAAGTGATTAATACTCGTATAACCATGGCAAAAGAACGAGGAGTTAGTGAAGAATTCATGCGTAAGTTATTAATGGATATCCATGATGAGTCTATTAAATTGCAAGAAGAAAGTATGCACTCTCAAAAAGAAGAAAATATAAAAAATGGATAACAAAGTTGCTATTGGTGATATAAGGGTAATGATATCCGATTTTTTGATAAAACATGCTTTTAGTAAAGTAGCTGTTCTTGTTGATGAAAATACGGAAAAACATTGCCTGCCATTAGTTAATAAAAGCATTGATGATTTTGACATTATTAAAATTGAGAGTGGTGAAGAAAATAAAAATTTAACCACGTGTCAGCATATATGGCAATCGCTAACAGATAATGGTTATGATCGTCATGCTTTACTTATCAACCTAGGAGGTGGTGTAATAGGTGATATGGGAGGATTTTGTGCTTCTACATACAAAAGAGGAATCGCATTTATGAACATCCCTACTACACTACTATCCATGGTAGATGCCAGTGTTGGGGGAAAATTAGGAGTAGACTTTGGGACATATAAAAACCATATTGGGTTATTCCAAATTCCAAATCAAGTATGTATTGACGCTACATTTTTAGAAACACTCCCTGAGAAAGAGCTTCGATCTGGATTTGCAGAAGTAATAAAGCATGCATTAATTACTGAAGGAAATGACTGGAATAATATAGTTTCTTCTTCTTTTGAGAGTATGGAGTGGTCAACTGTTATTGACAAATCTGTTGCGATAAAATCGAAAATTGTTGCTAAAGATTTTAAAGAAAGTGGACTTCGGAAAATCTTAAACTTCGGACATACAATAGGTCATGCTATTGAGAGCTACTTTTTAGAACAAGGTGTAGATCAAAAAATACTACATGGTGAAGCAGTTGCTATTGGAATGATTTGCGAATTATATTTATCGTGTAAGAAGCTAAATTTCGATCAAGCTGATTTTGATAAAATTGTAGCATATATTATTAAAACTTATGGACTAATTGATATACCAGAATCGGGGTATTCAATGATAATTAGTTTGTGTGGACAGGATAAAAAAAACGCTGGAAATAAAATTCAAGCAGTTTTGTTAAAGTCAATAGGCATACCTATAACAGATTCAGAAATAGATTCTGAAGAAATACTTGATGCAATAAGTTATTACTCAAAATTAAACATATAATATGTCCTCTTCTAACTCTTCTGAATTATCGATTTTTGAATCTTTCAAATTCCCCTCTTTTGTGTCCGATTTTTTAGCTATAAGAGTGCTTGGGTTTTTAATATTTTTTGAAGTAATAACGGCAGCAACTAAAGCACCTGTTGCTATACCTAATGTAATGGCAATATTTTTAAATGATAACTTCATAACTTAAGTAACGATTATTTGATTAAAATAGTTTACCAAAATCGTACCATTTTTTAGTAATTTTCTTCCAAACAAAAAAATACTTTGAATACAGACCAATCCATTAAACTAAAATGTTGTAATCTTAATAAGGAAGGTGTCATTATATTGCCATCCTCAAAAAGTATTAGCAACAGGGCATTAATTGTTAATGCCTTGTGCGACACTTCTTCTGAGCTCTTTAATTTATCAGAAGCACGTGATACGCAAACCATGATTACACTTTTAAAAAACGATCTAAATACTTGGGACGTAAAAGATGCTGGCACTACCATGCGATTTTTAACTGCATTTGCAACGATTACAAATCAGAATAAAACATTAACAGGAACAACTCGTATGCAACATCGACCGATTGGAATATTGGTCGATGCACTTCGTGATCTGGGTGCTGAAATTGAATACAAAGAAAACACAGGTTTTCCACCAATTGAAATAAAAAAATTCAAACAAAAAACTACTACTCTAAATATTAGAGGAGATGTTAGTAGTCAGTACATTTCAGCTTTACTAATGATTGCGCCTAGGCTACCTCATGGGTTGACGCTTATTCTTGAAGGAGAAATAGGAAGTCGTCCATATATTAAAATGACATTGGATATTATGCAACATTTTGGGGTAAGTCATACATGGGATAAGGATATAATTACTATTTCGCCACAAAACTATCGTCCAAATGAACTAACTATTGAGCCAGACTGGTCGGCTGCTAGCTATTGGTATAGTTTTGTAGCTTTATCAAATAATAGCTCTGTTCTATTAAAAGGACTTACTAAAAAATCATTACAGGGAGATAGTGTTTTGGCAAAATTTATGGCTGAATTGGGTGTAAAAACTACTTTTACAGAAGAAGGAGCTTTACTTACTAAATGCAATCACAAAAACTTATTTGAATATAACTTTATAGAGTGTCCTGATTTAGCTCAAACAGTTGCGGTATTATGTGCAGTTAAAGGAATTGAAGTTAAATTTACTGGATTAGAAAGCTTGAAAATAAAAGAAACTGATCGTGTGCTAGCATTACAAAATGAGCTTGCCAAAATTGGAGCTTCATTGTTAGAACAAGAAAATGTTTGGTATTTAACACCTTCGGAGACACTTCCTAAATCTGTAAGTATTAACACCTATGAAGATCATCGAATGGCAATGGCTTTTGCACCGCTTTGTTTGTTGATGGAGGTAGAATTTGATGACCAAACAGTAGTAAGGAAATCTTATCCTCGTTTTTGGAAAGATATAGAAAAAGTTACAGACTCTATTTTGTAATAATTGTTACTGAATATTGAAGAATATATTGCGTATTTTGTATAACTAAAATAATTAATTATGTATTACTTAAATAAAACAACATCATTAGCATTTTCTGTAGCAGAAGAGCAAATAAGAGCAGCTTTAAAAGAAGTGGGGTTTGGCATTCTTACAGAAATAGATATGCAAGGAACTTTGAAAGCGAAAATTGATAAAGATATTCAGCCTTATAAAATTCTTGGAGCCTGTAACCCAAAGTTTGCTTACCAAGCTGTTCAGGAAGAAGAAAAAATAGGAATTATGCTTCCTTGTAATGTGACGATAATAGATAATCAAAACGGCACGGTAGATATTTCCATTATGAATCCAGAAGTAGCATTAAAAGTAGTAGAAAACGATAATATAGCTCCTTTTGCTGCAGAAGTAAAAAGCCTTTTGGAGAGTGCTTTGAGCAATGTGGAATAAATATTAACAAATGAGATAAGATGGAAGAGTAAGTTTTATTTTATCTCATTTTAGAGGTTATGGAAATAGACTGGAGCAGACTTCAGCCTACTTCCATACTAGCTTAATAATTTTCCATCTACAATTTTCACTTCTGTGTCAGGGCATAAATCTTGAAACATTTAATAACGTTTTTTCAGAAAAGTGAAAGGTTCTGATTTTATCTAAAATAATAGCACTTACAATTACTCAATTTATCAACAAGTTTAACTTCAATAGAAATATTAATAACTTAAAAATTCAAACTGTTTGAAATGTCTGCAAGACGTTGATTTTTTGAATTTTAGGGGGTTAAAGCAAATTAAGACCGTTGCAAAACCCTCCTGTTTTCCGCACCTTTTTGAAAATGGACGAATCTATAGAATAGAGGTTGATTATTTTGGATATTGGGTGTTGCAAGCCTATTTTCATGGGTGTATATACGTAAATT
>JAOUKH010000235.1 GCA_029882685.1 Cyclobacteriaceae bacterium | reverse complement strand
TCGCTAAGTACGTTTTTAATATAGGTGCGTACTTCTGGATAAGATAATGATTTCCTGTTATCACAATAAATTGGTGATTTCCATCCCGAAGCCCAAGTAAATGGACTTTCTTGATTTAACATTATCGCTTTAATTTCAAGAAGCATCTTTGCTACTTGATTACTAACTGACTGAGGTGCATTTCGTATAAACATATGACAAATTTAATTTATTGAGAGAAATAATTATCAATAGTTCTTAATTAAATGTTTTTTCTATTTTTAAAGTCAAAACTATATATTTTTGTGAATGAAATTATTCATAAACGACATCCCCGTAACTTTTTTTGATTCTCAAAGTATTCCTGACAACGAATATTTTCAAAATGATATAGACGCATCAAAAGAGGATATTGCACAAAATCGTTTGCTCCACCATGTGCTTATTCGCAGTATTACTACCGAACAACTTGATGAGCTTCTCAAGAAATTACATGAATATGCATTAAACAACCTTTATTCACTTACCATTACATCTGAAAAATATGATGAATTACTCGCTTTTATAAAGAAGAAATATAAAGTGATTAAAGCTGCTGGAGGGTTGGTTTATAAGCAAAACAAAGCCCTAATGATCTATCGATTAAAAAAATGGGATTTACCAAAAGGAAAAATAGAAAAGGGCGAAGATGCAAAAACAGGGGCAGTAAGAGAAGTGGAAGAAGAATGTAATGTAGAGGTAAAATTGCTAAAAAAAATATGCACTACCTACCATACATACACTATGAAAAACAAAGATATTCTAAAGAAAACTACTTGGTATTTAATGGACTGTGTGGATGATTCACAAAAAACACCACAACTAGAGGAAGATATTGAAGAACTAAAATGGATGTCTCCAAAGGAAATTCATCACGCACTACAAAATTCGTATCAATCGATAAGGTATGTGTTTAACAAATACTATGCATTAAAAAAATGAGGCGTTCAGCTAAAGTTCGTAAGGGAGAAAATCCGAAACATCGCCATCATACTTATGCACTTCTCGAATAATGGAAGAGTTTACAGCCGCATACTCAGGCGAAGTAATCAAAAATACGGTTTCAAGTTCTTGGTTAAGGTATCTATTTACTTGAGAAATACTGTTTTCGTACTCAAAATCTGTCGTATTTCGCAATCCTCTTAGCAAATATTTAGCATCAATTTTTTTAGCCACTTCCGCAGTTAATTCATTGTAAACTAACGTTTTAATTCGATCATTTTTTTCAAAAATTTTTTCGATTTTATTCACCATCCACTCAATCTCGAAATAGCGATCATGTTTGCTACTATTATACCCTATACCAATAATAATTTCATCGAAAATTTTCAATCCTCTCAATACTATGTCTTCGTGTCCTCTCGTAAATGGATCGAATGAGCCAGGGAAAATGGCAATTTTTTTCATAGCTAACTATTCACACAGATAAGAACTATATAAATCAAAAAAATGATGGTCTTGAACTTCATCGAACATATAGTTGAACTTTAAAAATTCAGCACGATTTCCAAATGAAATATTTTTTATATACTTATAAAACTCATCATAATGCGGAGATTGTTTACCAATGTACCCCCAAAGCACAACATTTGTTGATTTTTGACTGAAATTAAGCCCATTCATTACCAACATTATATACTTTATATAATCTGAAAACTGTCGTATGGTAAATTGATTATAATATTGGAGGTCTTTTCCTTTAACGGTAATGATATGTAGTTTAAACCTATCTATATATAGATATACACTGTTTTTTGGATATTGTTCTTGCTCATTCATCACCCCTTCAATAAGGGCTACAGATTGATGTAGTATTCCTAATTCAGATTTCTGATACTGCGAATGCACCCAGGATAGTAGTTCTTTATTTACTGCAAAAACACAAACGGAAGTAGAGCGAATGTTCTTATAGTACACCGCTTCTTCAGTAGCTTCATCAAATGCTGTATTAATACGTAAATAATCCACTAGTGCCTCTTTCACAAACATGGAAGAAGGCACTAACGAAAATTTGCTATTTTTAATAACTACTTTTACTGATTTCCAAAAGCCTGCCGAAAGTACATGATGATTTTCAACAATTTGAGATAATATATCTACCAGTTCAGTATTAGATCGTACACTAGCTAATATATAATCTTCTAATAATAAGCAATTACTATTTCGTGTATCAACAATATTTACCTGAAAATCCCTAACCCCAATTTGAAGCGACAAGTTATAATAATGAAGTTCATCAATACTAAACTTAGTACTTTTTACACGCTTAATTAACTTATAACTTGTAGCTGTTGCTTCCAAAATATTTTACTCCCAGTTTCCACTCGTAGTCACATCTGTTCTTGATCCAAATCTCAATGGTTTTCGATTCCTTCCATCATTTTCCTCACTTCTAGTGGGGTCTGCTGGCTCTGTATCTCGTACTTCTATCACATGTATCTTTACACCACTTTTCTCAATCTGACCAGCAAATATTTCAAACTCTGCTTTGTTTTTGTTTTCAGGAATAAATTTTAGTGCTAGAAAATCATACTTTGAAAATTCAGGAGTACTAAATAAAGAATCCATAACTGAAACTGTACCCAATGTATCAATGTTTACAATTACACTATCTGCGCCATAAGCAAGTGTAATAATTGTCTCAGATTTCTCTGTGATAAAAAATGAATCTGCTTTAATAAAATTAGCTAAACTATCCCAATCTGCTGTATAATCACCATATTTAGCTTGAAAACCAATTTCAGCCTTACGAATAGTCATTAATTTTTCAATTACTTTCCTTTCTACTCTAGCGATACGCTCTTTCTCATCAATTGATGATTTTATGCCATACACAAGGTATCCCGCTAATGATATAGCTACTATTAAAAGTCCAATTGAAATTACTCTGTTTTTCATATTACAAAAAGTTTAGGTGCAAGTATAAATATTTTCTAAAGTAAAACATAATAGTATGCAAGTCGATTTATCCAATTTTTTAAAAAAATGGCGGAAGGTCAAAAAGTTCTTCAATTCTACATATATTTTGCAATACCTGATGTTTCTGTTTATTAGGTATAATTTCTAGTTCTTCAAAAGTCACAAACCGTACTTCTTCAATAATTTGTTCTGAGGTTTTAAGTTCTGGATCAATGCCTTTTATCACCTCTCCTTGCGCTTCATCTATTTTAAAATAAAGCTCTACAGCATGTAAAGGAGGGTTAATAAATTCATGAACATTTAAAAATTTTCCCACTTTTACTTTTAAACCTGTCTCTTCTAGCATTTCTCTCTGTAAATTCTCCTTTACAGATATACCATACTCAACTTCTCCTCCCGGAGGTGCCCAAAAAACAGCTCCGTTTCCCAAACCAACATGTTTCACAAGAAGGATTCTATTTCTTTCTATCAATACTCCACATACCCTAACTCGTACCCTGTTGCCGTATTTTTCAACTAAATATTCTTCCACTACTATCTTAAAAAGTAATATCTCTAAAATTTCTCTGCTTGTTTAGTTTAAGGTCCTGTAATAAAGCAGACTTTACTTTTATCTCAAAATTATATGACTGCTGCCTTCCAAAAGGCACCCAGTTAAGATTCATTTCCCAACAATGAAGGTCGCGGTGTATTCCTAATGAGGTTCTAGTGAAATCTAATGCTTTAAAATCATACCCCGAGTTATAGGATATCTTCCACTTTTCAGAAAGTGAAAAATCTCCTGAAAAATTTAACGATGTAGAAAAATCAGACTTTCCTAATCCATTTTTGGAGTAGGACAAATTAAAGTTCACCCTCATACTCCATGGAATATCAAAATCCACATATGCCTCGGCATTATTTAACAAGTTTTCTTTTTGATCTTCATTCAAATTAGAATTTTCAACTTTATCTTTCAAATTTTTATTTTTATCTCTTGCTTTTGCATTAAGGTTAGTGCTTAATGCAAGACTACTCCTCGACATATGGCCTATGCCTCCTCCATTATTCCAAGCGTAACTATCCGTTTTAATACCATTCCCAATTAGTCCTTCAGGATCCTCCTCATAATGATAGGGGTCAATAACTCCACTATAGCTTACCGACAGTTTATTTCCAAACAATGAAGTATTTGCCCGCAAACTTATTGGGGCTAATTTAAATGAATCTGCAATGATGTTATAACTTGAGCTAAGACCGAAATTATTAAGAAGAGGTATTTTTCTAAATTCTTCCGTGGAGTCTTTTTTTGAATGATACTTCATTTCCAAATTATTTGTCAAACTAAATCCTATTGACCCCGACTCCCCAGCGCCAGGTTGTCCATACATATAATTTCTGCCCTCATGCCTTGATTTATAAACAACCGG
>JAOUKH010000066.1 GCA_029882685.1 Cyclobacteriaceae bacterium | reverse complement strand
GCGTGTTGTAAAATTTATGAAAGCAGGAAATAAACTTTTATTGGTACAACCCAATCAAAGGTATAGAGCAATTAGTAATAATCCTGATGAGGTAAGGGCGGTAGAAGAAGCATTTGCTCAGTCCGTATTATGGGGATTTAAAATTGAAAGTGAAACTAGTGGAACTTATAAAATTAATATTACCGATTTTTTATTACAAGATGCACATAATGTGACAGGAAGGTTATCTAGAACCAAACAAGGAAACTATAAACTTGACAAAAACCGATCAGCTCTGTATTTACCAAGAACGAAAAATTTTCCTAAAAATTCAGAATTTGAAACTATTCTAACATTTACAGGAATGCCTCAAGGAGGATATATTAGAAGTGTAGCACCCACTTCTAATAGTATTACTGTTCGTCAGCATCATTCATTTGTTGAATTACCAGATAATAATTATGAACCAAGAGTTTTTGATCCCAGAGCAGGATACTTTGGTATGAGCTATATGGATTATGCGACTCCAATTAGTGAGCCAATTGTAAAACGATTTATTAATCGTCATCGCTTAACCAAGAAAGATCCTAATGCAGAAATAAGTGAACCTGTCGAGCCTATAATTTATTATTTAGACAGAGGAGCACCTGAACCTATTCGTTCCGCATTAATGGATGGAGCTAAATGGTGGAACCAAGCTTTTGAAGCTGCAGGATATAAAGATGCTTTTCAAGTGAAGTTATTGCCAGAAGGTGCAGATCCTCTCGATGTTCGGTATAATGTAATTCAATGGGTACATCGTTCTACACGAGGGTGGTCTTATGGTAGTAGTGTAACTGACCCTCGAACAGGAGAAATAATAAAAGGGCATGTTTCTTTAGGCTCATTACGCGTTCGTCAGGATTTTTTAATTGCTGAGGGTCTTCTAGCTCCTTATGAAAATGGCACAGAAGTACCCAAAGAAATGGAAGAAATGGCCTTGGCTCGATTAAGGCAGTTATCTGCTCATGAAGTCGGTCATACTATCGGTTTGGCACATAGTTATACATCGAGCACGGAAAATAGAGCTTCTGTAATGGATTATCCCCACCCTTTAGCTGAAATTGAAAACGGAAAAATAACGTTAAAAAATGCATATGATGACAAAATAGGTGCTTGGGACAAAGTATCAATATCTTATGGATATCAGGATTTTCCTGAAGGGGTTAATGAAAAAGAAAAGCTAGATGAAATCATCCAAAACAGTTTAAAAAGTGGTCTTACATTTCTTTCAGATCAGGATGCTCGTCCACAAGGTGGAGCACACCCAAACGCTCATTTGTGGGATAGCGGTACAAAAGCATATGAAGAATTAAACCGTGTAATGAAGGTTCGTCAGGTTGCTTTAGATAATTTTGGAAAAAATAATATTAGAAAAAATGTTCCTTATGCATACTTGGAGGAAGTATTAGTTCCTATTTATTATTTCCATCGTTATCAGTTGGAGGCAGCAGTAAAATATATTGGAGGTTTAAATTATCGATATGCTCTACGTGGTGATGGACAATTAATTACCGAATTTATTTCGGGAGAAGAACAGGAAAAAGCACTTAATACTATAATTAACACCTTAAAACCTGAGAATTTGGCACTTTCTGAAGAGATATTGAGCATTATTCCTCCCCGACCAATTGGTTATTATCGATCAAAAGAACTACCAAATATTAAAACAACATTAACTGTCGATGCTATTTCCATGGCAGAAGCTGCTTCGGATATGGCAATGGAACTAATATTTCATACCTCACGAGCTAACAGACTTGTAGAATATAATGCACGTAATCCGCAACAACCAGGATTAAGTAAAGTAATAGATATTCTGGTAAGCGCTACTTGGAAAACAGCACGAAAAAAAGGATATCATAGAGAAGTTCAACATGTAACAGAGGTGTCAATGCTTAATTCATTGTTTGATCTTGGAGTAGATAACCGATGTACAAGTCAGGTTAAGGCCATTGTACTATATAAATTAGAAGAATTACAAAAATGGATAATAGAAAATATAGCAAAGGACGTAGAGCATTTCAATTGGGTAAACCATCAAATTGAATTATTCAAAACATCTCCTGATAAATTTGAAACAGAAAACATTATTGAACTTCCCGCAGGATCACCAATAGGTACAAACTTAAATTGTAGTCACTAATTCTACATTTATCAAAATATTGATAATAATTAGATCTAGTGCACTTAATTTCAAGATCATTTCTTAAGCCTGATTCCGTTTGTCGAGATCAGGACTGGAGAAATATTTACCATAAAGAAATTAAAAGATTGAATTATATAGGTATCAACAATTTTTAGTCTCAAGATTAAAACCCACGAATGATCATTGTTTTAAATGTTTTTTCCTATTTTCAAGTGGTTATTAACGGATCAAGCAATGATTTATTTTAAATCATGCAACAGCATTTATGAAATCTTGTTGTATATTTGCAGTTCAAAATTATCACTAACGATCAATGTTTGTTCCAATCATGTCGTTAGTTCAACAAACAAACAACGCTAAATATTTCTTGGGATCAATAGGGCTTACTTTGTCTTATTGATTAAATTTATCTATGCCTAAAAGGGTTTTGGTCATTATATATTATCATGAGTAGGAGAAAACATAAAGAGGAAAAGAGTCTGTATTGCAAAGAACATGAACACGATGAATGTGGCGTAGGTTGTGTTGTGAACACAAAAGGAGAAAAATCGCACCAAACGGTATTTGATGCATTAGAAATGCTTGTCAATATGGAGCACAGAGGCGCAACAGGTTCTGATCCTAATACTGGAGATGGGGCAGGTATTCTTATCCAAATCCCACATGATTTTTATAAGAAAGAAGTTTCAAGTCTTCCAAATGCAGGGTCTTATGGCCTAGGAATGTTTTTCTTTCCTAAGCACGAAGAAACACGCAAAAAATGTAAGGAAGTAATCAATAAATGTATTGAACGTATGTCGTTCAAGATTATTACTTATCGAAAAGTGCCTACAGACCAAGAAGCTATAGGTCATGAATCAAAATCAGTTGAGCCTCATATTGAACAAATTTTTGTTAAGTACGATGGGACAACCCTTGATGCTGATGAACTTGAAAGAAAATTATTTGTACTCAATAATTACATTACTCATCAAATAAGAAATTTGGTAGATGGAGAAAACAATGAGTTTTATGTAGTTAGTTTTTCTGCGCGTACAGTAATTTATAAAGGCCAGCTTAAAACAAGTCAGGTAAGAAAATATTATCTCGATTTACAAAACGAGCAACTTACCTCAGCATTGGCTATAGTTCACTCTCGTTTTTCCACAAATACATTTCCTAATTGGAAATTGGCACAACCATTTCGTTTCATAGCACACAATGGCGAAATTAATACGATAAAGGGGAATGTAACGAATATGAAGTCTAAAGAGGCATTAATGAAATCTCCTTTATATACTGAAGAGGAGTTATCATTTCTTGTTCCTGTAACAAATGCGTCTAATTCGGATTCAGCTAATTTAGATGCGCTTGTTGAATTACTCACTTTGTCAGGACGCTCTTTACCTCATGTGATGATGATGCTAGTGCCAGAGGCGTGGCAAGATAATAAAAGAATGAATTTGGATCGAAAAGCGTTCTATAAATATCACACAGGACTTATGGAGCCATGGGATGGGCCAGCAGCTTTGTTTTTTACAAATGGTCATCAGGTAGGAGCAACATTAGATAGAAATGGTCTTCGTCCAGTCCGTTTTTGTGTGACTTCTGATGATAGACTTATTATGGCGTCAGAGGCAGGAGCATTAAAAGTAGAAGAATCACTGATATTAAGAAAAGGAAGATTGCAGCCTGGGAAAATGTTGATGGCTGACCTTACTGAGCAGAAGATATATATTGATAATGAGATAAAGGAAAAAGTGTTTTCGGCTAAGCCATATAATGATTGGGTAAAAAAACACAGATTAAAACTGCATAAAATGCCAATTCCAAAATTGGAGTTAAAAATCATAGACCCTTATCGTTTAAGGACTCGACAAATTTCTAGTGGCATAACTGCAGAGGATGAAAAACTAATAATTCTGCCTTTGGCAGGAAAAGGTATGGAACCTCTTGGATCAATGGGAGCAGATATTCCTTTAGCTGTACTTTCAAAACAAAGCCAGCACATTTCTAATTATTTCAAACAATATTTTGCACAAGTAAGTAACCCTCCAATTGACCCTATTAGGGAAAGGTTGGTTATGTCATTATTTACAAGAATAGGGGAATCAAAAAACATATTAGACGAAACCCCCGAACATGCTCGTCAAGTGCATATTTCTCAACCAATATTATCTAGAGATGATTTTTATAGAATTAAGGCGTTAGAAAAAGAAGGGTTTAATCATCAAACTATAAATGCTACATTCAATGTAGGTGCAGATGAAAAATTAGAGCAGGCAGTAGAACGAGTGTGTAAGGAAGCTGAAAAGGCTGTAAAGAACGGAGCTAGTATCTTAATAATTTCAAACAGAAAAGAAACCAATACAATTGCCCCAATTCCAGGCTTAATAGCTGTAGGTGCCATTCACCATTACTTAGTAGGCAAAAAATTAAGAACAAAAACAGGATTAATTGTTGAAAGTAGTGATGCTTGGGAAACACATCATTTTGCTACGATGATCGGTTATGGAGCTAGTGGTATTTATCCATACCTTACTTACGACACCATTCATGATGCTTATAATCTAGGAAAACTAGATAACTCGAAACCTATAGGTCAATATTTTGATACGTATATAAAAGGTGTTGGCAAAGGTCTATTGAAAATCCTTTCAAAAATGGGGATTAGCACAATGCAATCATATCAATCTGCACAGATTTTCGAATGTATTGGTCTGGGTCAAGAAGTTATTTCTAAATGCTTTAAAGGCACAATCAGTCGTTTGGATGGTCTTGATTTTGAAGATCTTGAAAAGGAAATCATAACAAGACATACTTCTGCTTATCAAGACGAAAAAAGAAAACTATTAGAAACAGGAGGAATATATCAATGGAAACATAAAGGTGAAAAACATTTATTAAGCCCAGATTGTATTCATCTTTTACAAAAATCTACTAAGCTAAACGATTACAATCTATTTAAAGAATATTCAAAAAAGCTTCAAAACGAAGAAAGCGCAATTATTAATATTCGAGATTTATTAACGTTTAAGAAACGCCAATCAATACCTCTTATTGAAGTAGAACCAGCAGAAAAAATTCTAAAACGCTTTGCCACAGGTGCGATGTCATTTGGCTCTATTTCTTATGAAGCACACAGCACATTGGCAATTGCTATGAACCGAATAGGGGCAAAAAGTAATAGTGGAGAAGGAGGAGAGGATCCTGTACGATTTAAAAAGAAGAAAAATGGTGATTGGGAACGATCTGCGATTAAACAAGTTGCGTCTGGACGATTTGGTGTAACAATCGAATATCTTAACGAAGCTGAAGAAATACAAATTAAAGTAGCCCAAGGTGCAAAACCAGGAGAAGGAGGTCAACTACCAGGACATAAAGTAGATGATTGGATTGCTCGAGTACGAAACAGTACGGCTGGAGTAGGACTGATTTCACCACCACCTCACCATGACATTTATTCGATAGAGGATTTAAAACAGTTAATATTTGATCTAAAAAATGCTAATCCAAAAGCACGTATTAATGTAAAATTAGTATCTGAAGCAGGTGTAGGAACTATTGCAGCTGGTGTGGCAAAAGCAAAAGCCGATGTTGTATTAATTTCAGGGGCAGATGGAGGAACGGGAGCAAGTCCATTAAGTTCAATACGCCATGCAGGCTTACCTTGGGAGATGGGCTTGGCAGAAGCACATCAAACATTGGTTAAGAATAATTTAAGAAACAGAATAACCCTTCAGACAGACGGAAAGATAATGACTGGTAAAGATTTGGCGGTTGCCACATTACTGGGTGCTGAAGAATATGGAATTAGTACAGCTGCATTAATTGTGGAGGGCTGTATAATGATGAGAAAGTGTCACCTAAATACTTGTCCTGTAGGAATAGCGACACAAGACACTGAACTCAGAAAATTATTTACAGGTAACCCTGACCACGTAGTAAATTTCTTTACCTTTTTGGTTAATGAATTTCGAGAAATTATGGCAGAATTAGGTTTTAAATCTGTAAATGAAATGATTGGTCAATCTCATGTTCTTCAGGTTAACCCAAAGGTTGGAAAAGAAAACTGGAAAATTAATAAGCTTGACCTCACACCTATCTTGCATTATAATAATGTTCCTAGCCATATAGGTACACATAAACAAATTGAACAAGATCATGAGATTGATGATATTTTAGATAAAAAGATTATTGCTGATATAGAGGCATCTAAACCACCGTATCATTTGAATTATGAAATTCAAAATACTGATAGAGCAGTAGGTACAATGTTGTCACATTATTTTACTCAAAACAAGAAAAAACTAAACACAGAGATTAAAGCTTCTTTTACTGGCTCAGCAGGACAAAGTTTTGGTGCTTTTATGGCGAAGAACATACAATTTGAATTATCTGGTGAGGCCAATGATTATGTTGCAAAAGGCCTTTCTGGTGGTACGGTTATTATTAAGCCTTCAGAAAAATCAAATATAGTACCTCAAGATAATATTATTATTGGTAATGTTTCATTGTATGGCGCAACATCGGGTGAAGTATACATTAATGGAAAAGGAGGAGAAAGGTTTTGTGTTAGAAACTCAGGAGCTACTGCAGTTGTAGAGGGTGTAGGTGATCATGGCTGTGAATACATGACAGGAGGTTTAACTATCATTTTAGGAAGTGTTGGAAATAATTTTGGAGCAGGAATGAGTGGGGGTAATGCCTATATATGGGATAAAGAAAAAAGTTTTAATGAGAGATATAACCCTGAAATGATTGGCATTGAAGAGCCAAAAGACACTGATTATGATTTGTTAAAATCAAAAATCAAAAAACACAAAGAGTTTACAGGTAGCCCACTAGCTACATCAATACTAAATAATTGGGAAGAGGAAAAGCAAGCTTTTATAAAAATTATGCCTTTTGAATTAAAAAGGGTACTTGAGTTGAATAAGAAAAAAGAAAAAACAGCATAACATATGGGAAGCGTAACAGGCTTTTTGAATACAGATAGACAGCTCCCTAAAACTAGGGGAACAAAAGAGAGAATAACAGATTATAAAGAACTGTATGTTCCGCACTCTGAAGAGTTAACAGTTAAACAGGCTAGTAGGTGTATGGATTGTGGAGTTCCATTTTGTCATAATGGGTGTCCTTTGGGTAATATTATACCTGATTTTAATGATGCGGTTTATCAAGAAGACTGGGAAAAAGCAGCAGACTTATTATTGGAAACTAATAATTTCCCTGAGTTTACGGGTAGAATTTGTCCAGCTCCATGTGAAGGTTCGTGTGTACTTGGCATAAATAAACCACCTGTAGCAATTGAACATATCGAAAAATCGATTATTGAAAAAGCTTTTAAAAAAAATTACATTACCCCTGTTGAGGTTAAAAACCGAAACAATAAAAAGGTGGCTATCATTGGTTCTGGTCCAGCAGGAATGGCTGCAGGAGACCAACTAAATAAAGCGGGTTATCTAGTAACTATATTTGAGCGAGATCCAGAGCCAGGGGGTTTGTTGCGTTTTGGCATCCCAGATTTCAAACTGGAAAAATGGGTAGTTGAACGAAGGGTAGAACTCATGAAAAATGAAGGGGTAGAATTCATCACGAACTGTAATGTAGGTGTTGATGTTTCTGCCGACAAAATATTAACAGAATACGATGCACTGATGTTGGCTGGAGGAGCTACTGTTCCTCGAGACGTGCCTACAACAGGAAGAAATTTAAAAGGGGTTCATTTTGCCATGGAATTTCTTACCCAGCAAAACAAAAGAGTATCGGATATTGATTTTAAGGAAGAAGAATTATTAGCTACGGATAAAAATGTTGTAGTAATAGGTGGTGGTGATACAGGCTCTGACTGTATTGGAACATCAAAAAGACAAGGGGCAAAATCTGTAGTACAATTTGAATTATTAATGGAGCCTCCAAAGGTAAGAGGAAATAATAACCCTTGGCCTGAGTGGCCATTAATCTTTAGAACTTCATCTTCTCAGGAAGAAGGGTGTGATAGAAAATGGTCAATACTTACAAAAGCGTTTATTGGTAACAAGAAGGGAGAGATTGAAGGAATTCAAACAGTTGATATTGAGTGGAAAGGAAGAAAGTTCGAAGAAATACCCGAATCTGAAAAAGTTTACCCATGTGATCTTGCTTTATTAGCTGTAGGTTTTTTACACCCACAAAAAGAAGGTTTATTAACTCAATTAAACGTTGAATTAGATGATCGTGGTAATGTGAAAGCTGATAATTTCAAAACCTCTAGAGAAGGTGTGTTTACAGCTGGAGATATGAGAAGAGGTCAGTCGTTGGTAGTTTGGGCAATTCATGAAGGGCGAGAGGCAGCAAGAGAGGTGGATTTATTCCTTTCTAAAAATGAAGGAAAATTAACATCTAAAACATCTTCAGGGTATCATTTGTAGGGTAAATCAACAAATAAGGTTATTATTTTATTTCGGCAATAAGCAACCCAATATGGTTTTGTAGAGCTTCTTGCCAAGTGTAGTCAGCATCCCACTTCGTTCCCAGATAATATGAATTTGAGGGTAGGTGTTTAATGTAATACTTAAAAGTAGTAGCACTGGAAGGTATTCTTTTAATATTACCCTGTCCATTTTTCATGGTAACAGTGACATATTCTGTAACGCCTAATACTTTTTCTTTATAATTTAAAATAGCACGAATATTTTGGTTTGTGGTGTGTATCATTTCTAACACATACCGAACATTGTTTTTCAACATTGTTTCAGCAGGCATATTTTCATTTATAAACTCATGTGGATGCGGATAATTAGAGAAGATGTTTCTTAGTTCCGCGTTCTTTCTATCAACATCATGATTAAAAAGGTTAACAATTTGTATTAATTTTTGGGAGTGTTGTTGAGTTGAGTCAAGCACTTTTTTTTCAAACAAAGGTATATAGAGTGTTTCTGATCGTAAATCAGGTTTGTAGGCTTCTAGCCTTTGACCTATTAAGGTGTAAATTGGTGATCTAAACTCAGGTTTATCTACGACAAGCAAATTCTGTCGTTCTAATGCATATGCTTGAGCATAAAGAGACCTTGTAATAACCTCTGGTTTTGGGTTTTGCATCCTCCATGCCTTTTCTCTAGGCTCAATAAATGATGATGTTTTGCTAAAGGGAGTAATTATCAACTCATATCCTTGTTTGGTATGGTTTAGGATTATTATATATTTAATTTCACGTTTAATAAATTCTTCTGATAATTTTTCAGAAATAAATTTATTAGCAAACAGATCGTCAACAAGGTAGTAATTAACAGGATCTATTCCTGATTTAATAAATGTAGGATGAAATTTTTCAGCCATAGCTAGAGCATCGGTTTGGTTTTTTTCAATTAATACGGCTATAGATTTTGTTTGAGAAATGTATTTTGGGAGAACATCAACATATTCTAATGAATTAAAATTAAGCCAGTTTTTATGAACAGGCTGTGAGATAAGTTTTGTAATGGATGGTTCTGAAAAACAGAATACAAAAAGAATAAGGTACTTATTCATGAACTTAATTTTTCCTTTGATGTGCGTTGGGTTATTATTAAATAGTACAACGCACATAATTAATAAAGATTTTATAAACTTAACGACAGTATCACACATTATTTTATACCATCTAATTTATATTGTTGTTAAACATATTATGTTTATCAGGAAAACAATTAAAATTATTTATCATATTAAAATCTAATAAATGATTAAAATTTATAATTACAGGAATAATTTTGTGATAGACTAATGACATTTGATGAATTAAATATCGAACTTGGAAATATTGATATATACCTGCTAGACCAGCTATTAAAAGGAAAAATATTAAAGAAGTATAAAATATTAGATGCTGGATGTGGAGAGGGGCGCAATTTAGTGTATTTCACAAATAATGAATTTGATGTTTATGGTGTAGATAATAATCCACTCGCCATAAAAATGCTTAGGATGAGAGCGGCTTCTTATGAACCTGATCGTTTTATAGAAAGTACAATTGAAGAGATGATTTTTCCACCGAACATTTTTGATTATATTATTAGTAGTGCTGTACTACATTTTGCAAAAAACCATAAACATTTTAACGCAATGGTAAACGCAATGGTAAACGTGTTGAAACCTAAAGGGACACTTTTTGTACGAATGGCAACAGATTTGGGTTTGAACCAAATGAAACTAACAAAATCGGGAGTATATAATTTACCTGATGGAACACAACGTTATTTATTTCCTATAAACGAGTTAAATCATTTTCTAGATATACACGGTCTATCTCTTTTGGAACCGATGAAAACAGTTGTAGTACACCAACATAGAAATATGGGTGTTATGTTGTTTAAGAAAAATTAAGTTTTAGCATTAATATATTTTTTTAAATAGAAAAGGTGACAAATAAGCAAATCATAGAATATTTATTACTAGCATGTACATGGATTGGTATGTCATTTATTTTTATTGGTTTTTACAAACCATGGGTAGTATTATGGTGGGAACACACACAACATCGTAAAAAGGTACTTCAGTACTATGGAGTTGCTACTATATTGTTTTATATACTTTATTGGTTTGTTAAAAACAGTCAGTTATAAATACTGAGTAATTTATAAAGTTGAACATCAGTTATATAATTATCTATAGTTAGATAAACATTACATCACGCAACTTTTTGAAATGAAAAGGTTCATAAAATCAAAATATTAGCAAATAGTTAACTAATTTGCGGTTTATCCTTTTTAGTAGCCCTACTCTCATTTTTTGGGTTAATAAATTAGAGTAACAAAACCCGAATTTTATGAGTGTACCAAATGTCAAGTTTAATTTAAAAGATAAGCCAGAATTTTTTACAGAATTACAAAAAAATGTAAATAAGCATTTTAAAGAAAACAATATTTCAAAGCATGCCAACTTTAATATGAAGGTCAAAACAGTTTTTATGCTTTGCTTGTACTTTGTACCTCTAATACTTATGGTTACAGGTGTTGTTACTACGTTAGCATCTACTATGCTTATGTGGGTGTTGATGGGTTTTGGTATGTCGGGAATAGGCTTATCAATAATGCATGATGCAAATCACGGGTCGTACTCAAAAAGTAAAAAAGTAAACAATGCGTTGGGCTATTTACTCAACTTCATAGGTGGATACCCTCCAAATTGGAAAATTCAACATAATGTGTTGCATCATTCTTTTACTAATGTTCATGGTTATGATGAGGACATTGATAAGAAGGGTATTATAAGATTTTCACCTACTCAGGAAAGAAAAGGAGTCTATAGATTTCAGGTATTCTACGCACCCTTTCTTTATGGAATATTGACCATTTACTGGTTAATAGGTAAAGATTTTGAGCAATTATTGAGATACAACAAAAAAAACCTACTAAAATCGCAAGGTTTAACACTAACAAGAGGTTTATTCGAGATAATATTTAATAAAATATGGTATTGGGGCTTATTCTTTGTACTACCATTAATGATAACGGAGTTGGCATGGTGGCAGACTTTATTAGGCTTTTTATCAATGCATTTTATTAGTGGAATGATATTGGCTTTAATTTTTCAGTCAGCACATGTTCTTGAAGAAACCAATTTTTATAAAGTTAACGAAGAAGGAAGTGTAGAAAATAATTGGGCTATTCACCAATTAAGAACCACTGCTAATTTTGCCAATGGCAGTGTACTGTTCTCTTGGTTTATTGGTGGATTAAATTACCAAATAGAACACCACCTATTCCCCAACATTTGTCATGTACATTATAGAAACATTGCCAGCATAGTAAAAACTACTGCCGAAAAACACAATGTACCTTACTATCAGCATAAAACATTTTTTGGAGCACTTAAAAGTCATTTCACAATGCTTAACCAGCTAGGTACAGGATCATATGATTCTAAATTAAAGGCAGTATGATAAGCCTTATATTTGAGGACAAACATATTTAACTTTTTAGGAACCCTAACCAAAACAACTTGTATTTACAATATGGTTAATATTTCCACAGCAATGAACCAACTATTTTGGCTCATTGAGAAACACAAAATTTTTTAAGTGCGTTTGCCCTGCAGTATATTTATTCGATATAAGAAAACAACTTTAGTAAAGGTTTCTTCAGAAGAAGAACCTTTTGATACAAAACCTAAAAAAGCCCCAACAATTTGCAGGGGCTTTTTTAGGTTTGTTTTTTTAAATTCTCTTATAGTTTTCGTTTTACCTCTCTCTCTTCGTAACTTTCAACTACATCTCCAATTTTAATATCATTGAAGCCTTTGATACTCAATCCACATTCATACCCTTTTTTCACCTCTTGCACGTCATCTTTAAATCGCTTTAACTGCCCCATTTCTCCAGCATAAACAACAATTCCATCTCTAATTAGACGTATTGGATTATTGCGTTTCACATAACCATCGATAACCATACACCCTGCAACAGTTCCTACTTTAGTAATTTTGAATACTTCTCGTACTTCTACATTGCCAACAATAACTTCTTCAACAGTAGGTGCAAGCATTCCCTCCATTGCGTCTTTTACGTCATTAATAGCATCATAAATCACAGAATATAGACGAATTTCAATTTCTTCAGTTTCAGAAATTTTCTTTGCACCTCCAGAAGGACGTACTTGGAAACCTACAATTACAGCATCAGAAGCAGAAGCTAGTAATACATCTGACTCAGAAATTTGCCCAACAGCTTTATGAATAATGTTTACCTGAACTTCGTCAGTAGAGAGTTTTAAAAGTGAATCAGAAAGTGCTTCAACAGACCCATCCACATCACCTTTTACAATAACATTTAACTCTTTAAAGCTTCCAATTGCAAGCCTTCTTCCAATTTCATCAAGTGTAATATGTTTTTTAGTACGAATACTTTGTTCTCGTAAAATTTGTTCTCTTTTGGTGGCAATTTCCCTTGCTTCACGATCACTTTCCATCACATTAAATTTATCACCTGCCTGTGGAGCTCCATTAAGCCCAAGCATTAATACCGGTGTAGATGGTCCAGCCTCGTCTAGGGTTTTTCCTTTATGGTCATACATTGCTTTAACTCTACCATAAAAAGCACCAGCCAATAAAACATTTCCCACTTTAAGTGTACCGCTCTGAACCAATATAGTAGTAAGGTAGCCCCTCCCCTTGTCAAGAGTAGCTTCTATTACTGTACCGACAGCTCGTTTATTATGATTTGCCTTTAGTTCAAGTAGTTCTGCCTCTAAAAGTACTTTTTCCAGCAAATCTTCTACACCTTGTCCTGTTTTTGCAGAAATTTCCTGACATTGATATTTTCCTCCCCAATCTTCTACAAGCACATTTTCTTTAGATAACGACTCTTTAATTTTATCTGGATTAGACTGAGGCCTATCAATTTTGTTTATGGCAATAATAATTGGCACACCAGCTACTTGTGCATGATTAATAGCTTCTTTAGTTTGAGGCATTACATCATCATCAGCTGCTACTACAATAATAACAATATCTGTTACTTTAGCACCTCTTGCACGCATAGCTGTAAAAGCCTCGTGACCAGGAGTATCTAAAAACGCAATTTTATGACCACTTTCAGTCATAACATCATAAGCACCAATATGTTGTGTAATACCACCAGCTTCACCTGCGGCAATTTTTGCTTCTCGAATGTAATCTAGTAAAGAAGTTTTACCATGATCTACATGACCCATAATAGTAACAATTGGCGCTCTTTCTTCAAGACTCTCTTCTGTATCCTTCTCTTCAGCTACATCTAAATCATCTTCTTCAGAAGCAAACTCAACATTGTACCCAAACTCATCAGCAATTACAGTAATAGATTCGGCATCTAGACGCTGATTAATAGAAACAAACATTCCTAACCCCATACATGTGGAAATGACTTCATTTACAGAAACATCCATCATAGAAGCAAGATCATTAGCGGAGATAAACTCTGTTACTTTTAATATTTTTGATTCTTCCTGCTCTTGTATTAATTGTTCTTCTCTAGCATCAGCTACAGCAGATCGTTTTTCCCTTCTATACTTTGCACCAGCTTGCTTTTTTCCAGTACCACCACCACTCAGCTTAGCAAGTGTTGCTTTAATTTTTTCTTGTATTTCCTTGTCAGTTGGTTCTTCTTTTTCAATTTTTTGACGTTTGCCTCCAGACTTAAAACCTCCTTTGTTATTTCCACTTTTTTCGTTTTTCCCACTTGTTTTCCCTTTGTGATGGCTGTTATCCTGCCCAGGTGTTGAAATACGTTTTCTTGGTCGTTTTTTCTTTTTATTTTCACCTCGTTTGTCAGACGATGCAACAGGTTCAGCTTTCTTCTTTTCTGTAGGAAGGTCTATTTTACCAAGAACATTAAGACCTTTTAGTTTATCGGCTTTAGCTGCAATTACCTTTTGTTCACCTTTATCATTTTCAGGTTTTTCTTCAGTAGTCGTTTTTTCTATGGGAGTAGTTGTTTCCTTTTTTATTTCTTCAACAGAATGATCTTCAGGTACTTCTTTCTTTTTATCTTCAGAAACCTCTTCTTTCTTTTTATCAACTACTTTTTCTTGAACAACTTTTTCTTCTGTTTTGGTTTCTTTTTTAGGTGTTTCTTTTTTTGGTTTCTTTCCTTCAACATCGATTTTTCCAAGAACTTTAATCCCTTGAAGTTTTGGGGCTTCTGTTTTTACAGTATCAGGTTCCTTATTTTCTTTAAGTTTTTCTTCAACAACCGTTTCTTCTATACCAGCTCCTTTAATTAGAATATCTTGTTCTTCTTCGTGTTTCTTTTCATGATGTTTATTAGGCTCAATAACTAAATTTTCAGTATGGCTACCTCCAATAGTTAATTCATGAGCTTCCTCCTTATCGTGTGCTGAATCGGCAAACTCTTTAGCAAGTATGGCGTATTGCTCAGACGTAATTTTTGCATTAGGGCTGCTATCAATATCAAAGCCCTTATCAGCCAGATGATCAATAATTGTGTTGCGCCCAACATTGAGCTTTCTTGCTACCTGGCTTAATCGCATTATTTTTTCTTCTGCCATACTCAAATATCCCGTTTTTTTATGGTTTTTAAAAATTATGGCTCATTAGAACCGTAATTAGTTATTGTTCAAACTCTTGTTTTAGCACGTTAATGACCGCTTCAATAGTTTCTTCTTCTAGGTCAGTTCTTGAGCTAAGATCCTCTTTACTAAGTGCTAATACACTTTTAGCAGTATCAAGACCTACACGTTTAAGTTCGTCAATAACCCAGCTTTCAATTTCATCTCCAAATTCATCCAAGTCAACATCTTCGTCTTCAACACCCGTTAATTCTCTGAAAACATCTATTTCCATACCCACAAGCTTACTAGCCAATTTAATGTTTTGACCACCCCTACCTATTGCCAAGGATACTTGATCGGGCTTAAGGAATACCGAAACCCTACCTGTCTCTTCATTAATTTTCATGTTTAGAATTTTAGCAGGACTTAATGATCGGGTAATATATAACTCAACATTATCCGTGAAGTTGATTACATCAATATTTTCATTTTGTAATTCTCTCACTATACTATGTATTCTAGACCCTTTCATACCTACACAAGCGCCAACAGGGTCAATTCTATCATCGTAAGACTCTACTGCTACTTTAGCTCTTTCTCCTGGCTCTCGAACAACATTTTTAATAGTAATTAATCCATCAAAAACCTCTGGCACTTCGCTTTCAAATAACCTTTCTAAAAACACAGGTGATGTTCTTGAAAGGATAATTTTTGGACTTCCATTGTACATTTCCACGCGATCTACAACAGCTCTCACACTTTCCCCTTTTCTAAAACGATCTTTAGGAATTTGTTCACTCTTCGGAATAGAAATCTCATTACCCTCTCCATCAATTAATAGTACCTCTCTACCAAGGGTTTGATATACTTCACCAGTTATAATTTCACCAGCAAGGTCTTTATACCTCTGGAAAAGAATATCCTTTTCTAAATCTTTTACTTTTTGAATTAAAGTTTGACGAGCGGTCATCACAGCCCTTCTACCAAAGTCTAAAAGCTTGATTTCTTCAGCCACTTCTTCACCTATTTCAAAATCAGGTTCAATTTTACGTGCATCTGTAAGACAAATTTTATCATGATCCCAAATATCCTCTGAATTATCGTCTACAATTTCTCTGAATCTCCAAATTTCGAGGTCACCTTTATCAGCATTGATTACAATATCAAAATTGTCATCAGTTTCATATTTTTTTCGGATCATGGTTCTAAACACATCTTCCAAAATGCGGATCATTGTTGGGCGATCAATATTCTTGTTGCTTGCAAAGTCCGCAAACGAATCAATTAAATTTAAACTATCCATTGCCTTAATTTGTCAATAAATTTTCCATACTAATTTTTTATTAATATCTCCACTTCTTTTAAAAAGACACTTGCACTTGAGTTTTTTGTATGTCTTTAAATAGAATAGTAAGTTTTTTGTTTTCTTTTTTTATGGTTTGTTCAATAGTAATTTCATTATCATTGGCAGTAAGTAATTTCCCTGTATGACTTAACCCATCATTTAAAGTAATTTTCACCTGTCTACCTACATTTTTTTCATATTGTCTTAAAAGTGTAATAGGATGATCTAAACCAGGTGAAGATACTTCAAGCCTAAAAGCATCATTTATCAGCTCTTCTTCCTCTA
>JAOUKH010000065.1 GCA_029882685.1 Cyclobacteriaceae bacterium | reverse complement strand
CATAAGTACTTTTGGATAGCCACTATTTACTAACCAAGGTAGCACCATTCTAAATCCAAAAAATGCAAATGAACTAGGTAATACAAAAGCCAATAATATTTCAAAGGGCTTCAGTTGTTTAGTTTCACTCCAATTAAAAGTCAATTTCATTATTTGGTGTTTTTTAATGTTCTAACGCCTAGCTATTAATTGTGGAGGACATTCCATGTGCCACTAAAATATCCAGACTGAACCCCACCATTCATTCATAGGTGTTGTTGGCATCCGTTAATATTAATTCATAATGTGTTTGATCCCCTCGGTCACTATTAAATTCCATATCAGGAAGTATTAAGTGATGATATTTTTCAAACCTTTTATCTGAGTTTAATTTTTCAATTACTTGAATCAACCTGCTTTGAATTGTCTCTGTAGTGTAGAATAAATTGTTTCGAAAAAGTGATCTTTCTCTTTCGAGATATGAATAATTGTCCCACTCGTCCCAATTAATTTCCTTTGCTGTGAATAGCGTTTTCTGCTCAGACAAAATATCAAAAAGCACTTTTGTCTCTACACTATTTATATTATGTTTTAAAATTTGTGAATACAATTCTTCTGGTAAGGCATAAGACCAGTTTTCATCTTTACAATCATCCCGATTATTAAAATATAAACCATGAAGATTCATGTTGTGAATAACAATTTTTTCAAGAATCAAAGTGTCAAGTGACACAGTTCGGTCGGAATTGAAAGAGTTCTTTAAGTCTAATACCAAATTGGTGGTTCTTTCTGCATATTTTTTCCTCAAAATCTGCTTTGTAGAATCAGCAAAGAATACTCCTTTTTGTCTTGCATACTGAAACTCTAAATCTATATAATCGAATCGTTCTTGATTTCGGAAATAGTAAGTTTGGTTTAAAACCTCTCTATCAACACTAGTTGCAATAAATAGAATAAAAGCAGTTAAACAGTAAAAAAATACTGAAATGAAAATCCAGTTTCTCGTTCTAAAGATTAATCTAATGATATTCCAATTAGAAAAATATACAAAGCCTGGGATTAAAAGAAGAAGAATCCAAAAATCTTTTAGAATATTGAGGTGATTGTCATAGCCTTGTAAATCAAAAAGAATTAGGTGAAGAACCGACTCAAACCTTGCAACAACCATTAATATTACAAAAGTTAACAGCCAAGAATTTGAAATCGCAAACTTTTTTAAGTACCGTTTTTTTATATTGGGGTTTCTACCACGTAACCAAAAAATTATGGTGAATCCAAATGCAATGCTTGTAGCAAGAGTGGCGGAAAATAAATCATATAATCTAAAATCTTTTTCGGGTAAGATGTATAAATCAGCCATTAAAGTAATTACTCTCAGAGACTCCCTTGAATAATTGAAAAAATAGCTCAATATTATAGATATTCCAACCCCAATAATAGCACCTTTCCAAAATCGTTTTGGGGTAAGTTTGTATATTGATATTTCAGGTTTTAGAAATCCTTTCCTTAACATTTATTAATTCAAATATATGAATGCCAACTTATAGCCATACGCCATAAGTATAAAACATATTTATTTGATTTATACTTAAAGTTACTGATTTATTTATAATATAATGTGGTATGATTTATTATTTTATAATCCGTTTTACTCTTGTCGTGTTTTTCTGTATAACAAATAGATAATCACAGTCATTTTTAGATCAATGCCGTTTCGTTAAGACCTGACAGGTTTTTATGCTCAAAATTATTGCTCGATTATACACTTTTTACTGGTCTATTTTATCAAACCTGCCAGGTCTACTTTCTTAACTAAACTGCATTTATTTTTTAGATATATCCTACCATACCCTTTAAATATAGTATCACTTCTATTGTACTATTTCAAAGTGACAACAAAACAGGTAGTAGAAGTCTATATTGTAATGGCTTTTAACAAAAATAGTTGGTGATAAAAATTACGAGAGAATATCAATCATCATCAGGTCCTCCGCCCATCAGGCGAACAAACAATTGGGCATCGGGAAGTTGAGAAAGGATTACTTTGGTAAGCACTAATAATGGCACGGAAAGTATCATTCCTGTAACACCCCACAAATAGCCCCAAAACACTAACCCAAGGATTACAACAACGGTATTGAGTGATAATTTATCTCCTGTAATTTTAGGTTCTATAATATTACCCATTACAATTTGCACACCCAGCAATAGTAACATCATGAATACAATAGTACTTATAGCATCGAACTGAATTAACCCAAATAACAGTGGTGGTATGCTTGCTACTATAGAACCTACTGTAGGGATAAAGTTGAGAAGAAAAGCCAAAAATCCCCAGAATAGTGCGAATTTAACACCAAATGCCCAACAAATTAGAAAATAACTTAAGCCTGTAAGAAAACTCACGAAGAACTTCACTTTCATATAGGTAACAATCGATGATTTAATAGTTTCAAAACCTGCGAGTACTTTTTCTTCTTTTTCAATATCTCCTTCTTCTAAATAGCGAATGTATTGTTCATATTTCAGGATACCTCCTAAAATACCTATCAAGTATAATGCAGTCATGAAAAATGATCCTGTGAAATCACCTAAAACTCCAGCAAACTGTCCCCCTGATCTCAATACCCAGTCGTAACTCATTACGCTGGATATTATGTTGACTATATTGTCAGAGTCAAGTTCAATACCTGGAAAATTGTTTACCCAACCAATAATGCCTGAGAGTTTATAATTTATTTGCTCAAGCAAATACCCTTTTTGTTCTATTATATTTTGTCCTGTTTTATAAAAAAGCATCCCAAATAACCACAAAACCCCTAATGTTGATGCTGAAACAAACGATAAACTCATGGCAAAGGGCCATTTTTTACGTTCGAACCAGAGTAGAGCTGGTTGCAATACAATGGCAATAAACAATGCTAATACAAGAGGAATTAACAATGAGGATAAAACAGAAAGTAAATAGACAATTAAAATCGCAAGAAAAAACGTTAAAATATTTTTAATAGTGGTAATGTTTTTTTCCATGGGTTTGTACTCTAAAAATGTAAAATAACCCGTAGTGGGTGTTCGACAAATACAAATTGTAGATTATTAAAATGGGTTAAAATTAGTCCTACTTTGTCAAGTTACACAATCTTTTTTTAGATTGGTCTGAATTTGTTTATGATACTGATTTATTATAACTGAGGTAGTGAGGGTAACATGTCTTATTCATTAAACCCCTCCATTTTTGAGGTCTGAATTTATTTTACTACCCAACCTTCTTCTAATGATAGTAGTATGTTGAAAAAATTTTCGTGAACAATTTTTATCCAAAGACAATGTTTCTACTAAATTCATGGTCTTACAGAAAGGTTTTATACCATGTTACTTATTATTTTGAAACATTATAATTGTTTACGTTTTGGGAAATAAAACTGAAAATTTTGTTCCTTCTCCTACAGTTGATGTTACATCTATTGTAGCATTTAATTTTTCTACTGCTTCTTTTACAATGAAAAGACCTAATCCTGATCCATCTGAAGTTGAAGATCCTCTAAAAAACATATCAAAAATTTTATCTAAATATTCATTTTCAATACCAATACCATTATCCTCTACCGAGACAACAATAGTGTCACCTTCTTTGTAAACACACAAATATATTTTGCAGGTATCATTTTCTTTTCTGTACTTAAGCGCATTTGATATAAAGTTGGAAAGAATAACTTTAAGACGAACAGGGTCAGTGACTAATGATATATCACCTATTACTTCACTAGTGAATTCAATAGTATCTTTATTTGAAGCTGAATAAATAAGATCTTCTTGTAGCTCTTTTTTCATCTCATGAAAATCTATTTCCTCTACTTTTACTTCCTGCATTGAGTTTCTTGAAAATTGGATCAAATTTTTTATTACATCTTCTAGTTTTAGAATACTGTTTCCAATTTTATTTAAATAGAAACTAGCTTCACTGTCATAATCCATTTTAGCTAGATTCAACAAACCAACTATAGACTTTAGAGGTGCACTTAAATCGTGTGAAGCACTATACACAAAACGATCTAGTTCTTTATTCGACTTTTCTAGCTTTTCAGTTCTTTCCTTTACTCTTAATTCAAGCTCACTATTAAACTTCGTTAATTGATCGTATGCGTTTTCAAGTTTATTAGTTCTTTCTTTTACCAATCGTTTTAGTTTATCTTTCTGTTTAGATAAAGTACTTGTTCTAATTTTTATTATAAGAATTGGTGCAACTATCGCTAATAGTAATAATATTATTCTTGCTAGTGTTGTTTGCCACCATTGGGGTAAAATTGTTATTTCTACGGTCGCTGGGGTTGGTGTCCAAAAATTATTTCCATTAGAAGCCATTACCTTAAAGGTGTAATTACCTGGTGATAAATTAGTATAAGAAGCCGTTGTGTTTTTTCCTGCTATTCGCCATTCATCTTCAAAACCTTCTAGAATATATTTATAAATGACTTTTTTAGGGTTTTCGTAATTTAGACCTACGTAACTTATGCTAAGTGCATTAAATTGAGGAGGTAGAGTAAATGATTTTGTGAATGTAATAGGCTTTTCTAAAATATCACTTTCAATAGTAATAACATCGTTTAGTACTTTTAGCTCTGTTAAAATAGTTGATGGAGCCAATGTATTATATGCTATAGAATCTGGATAAAAAAGGGTTAGACCTTGTGTAGAACCTAATGCTAAATGACCAGAAGAAAGCATTCTGCCTGAACGCATGTTAAACGTATTTCCTATAATTCCATCTGAAGTGGTAAAGTTTTCTGCTTTAAATGTTTCTTTATTTATTTTGGAAATACCATTTGGTGTAGTTGCCCAAATATTTCCATTATCATCTATAACAATATCAACCACTACATTATGAACCAATCCATTATTTTCACGTGTTAAAGAATCTATTAATTCCATGTTGTTATTTAATACATAAATACCACTTCCGTAAGTCCCAACATAGAAGTTAGAGTCTGATTCTGTGATTACTGTAATCTGTCTATTAGTAAGTGTTTTTCTGTTTTCATTATTAGAGATAAATTTATTCTTTGAAGGAGAATATACAGATAGCCCTTTCATCGTACCTATCCATAATCGGCCCTGGCTATCCTTAAATAATGGTTTAAATGAATTAGTGATTACTGAATTAGGGTCATCATATTTATTTTCAAATAACGAGTATGAATAATCATCAACATTAACTTTGATCAAGTAATGAGTTAAAGCTAACCATATATTTCCTTCAGAACCTTCGGTTATAGACCATACAGAAGATGAGTTAAAAGTAGAATCGTTAATAATATCAGCGAAATTAGTTAGCTTATTATCTTCATATAAATATATCCCACTCTGATAAGTACCAACCCAAAGTCTTTCTTTTACATCTTCATATAAAGATAAAACAACTCCTCCAGAAATTTTAACATTAGAAAATTTACTGTTTTCTAAAATATTTAAACCTCCTCTATCTGTTCCTATATAAAGTTTGCCGTTTTTACTCTCTTCAGTGGCTAATACAAAACTATTTGAAAGGCTGTTGTTCGAATATATATCCTTCTGATAATTAATTATTGTTCGATTATAGAACGGCTGTATGTTTACTCCCTCTGCATAAGTCCCCAACCAAATATTGTTTAAATCATCAACATAAACAGATCTAATAGCATCAGCTTTTAAGTTATTAGGGTTATCACTTTTTGCTATCTGATAGAATTTATCTTTTTTATGGTTATAAACAAAAAGCCCCATGCCATCTGTTCCTATCAAAAGATTTCCTCTTTTATCTTCTTCTAAGCTTAAAGCTCCATTTGAAATAAAATCACTGTTTTTAGAATTATAATAGGTGATATTATCATTATGTATTTTATAGATTCCATCCTTTTCCGTACCCACCCATATTTCATCTTTTACTATTAATATAGATAAAATAGAGCTATTAAATGGGGTTTTAATGATCTTAAGAATTTCATAACTACTCTTGTCTAATATAATTAAACCTTTATCATTAGTACCCACTAATAGTTTATCTTCAAAAGCCTTTATATTAATTGGTATAATATCAAGTGTACAATGTACAAGTGTATCCTTTTCTAAATCAACATATTTAATTCCATCAAAACCTGCAGCAATCCAAATTCTGTTACTTAGTGTATCGTAATCTATATCACTATAAATATTGCTTGTGCTATCATCTTTATAGACTTTAAAATTTTCAGTTAAGTGTTGATATTTATTAATACCCTCTAAAGTTGCAACCCATATATTTCCGTTTTTATCAGTAATAATATCATAAACCATATTACTTGAAAGGCTATTTTTTATAGTATCAGAAGCTAAAAAAACTTTAAAAGAATTACCATCATATCTATTCAAACCATAAACTGTTCCAAACCACATAAAACCTAAACTATCTTTTCCTATTGCATTAACATTGGCTGCAGATAGACCATGCTCTACATTAATTTCATTAAAATAATTTTGAATCTCTCGATCAACATTATATTGAGCCAAAGAACTTAATGAAACAAGTATTAAGGTTATGCAAATAAATACAGTGTTAATTTTATACAACATCATATTAATATTATGATTTTGTTAATAAATAACTATTTAATGATAAACATGTTAATAAAAACACCTTTAACTATAATTATCTATTATATATAAGTCATATTACCATTATTTCATGCACAAAAAAATCTTTTAACTTTACCTACCTAGTTTTTAGGTAGGCAAAGGAAAAAGACCAAACCATAATCAAAAATCACAATAAACACTTAACTAAACCATATTAAAAATTTTACACAGTATTATTTATTAAAACCAAAGTTCATAAAGTTGTTTCTACCTGTTTATAAATAAATTGTTTCTTGTAGTCTGGGTAATAATGTTAAAATTTAAACTTATAATTATTTAATATTATAAATGTAAAAAGCATTCATTTACTAATCAATCCGTAATAACTGTGTTTCATTTACGTGTTTTTCCTAAGATACCTATAAGTAAAAACCGTGTTTCATCTAAGTTGTTTTACGGATGTGTTCCTGTCCTACTTCATATAAATGAACTCTAGACACAGCTATTAATAAATGACTGATAATAAAGGTGGGTTCTCAATAACTAATTGATATTTTGTTTATTAAAGAATATATCAAACTAATTATCAGGTTTTCAAAGCATTCCATACTAGAATTTGGTGCTTAATAGTTTTTATTTTGTTCAATCAATTCAAGCCTTTTCACTATTGTGTTGGGTTTTAGAATTGTTCCAGGAGATAATACTGAATTAGCACCAATTTTTGAATCGTCACCAACTAAAGAACCAAATTTTTCTACTCCTGTATTATTTGTTATAGAGTCTATTAGTACGAATATTGTTTTTATCTCTCTTTCATTATAATGGTTAGCTATTAAAGCACCTGCTTCAAAGTTTACATTGTTACCAATTATGCTATCACCAATAAAATTAAAATGTGCAACCGAAATATTCTGTAATAGAATACTCGATTTTATTTCACAACTAGGGCCAACCTTAGTTGACGAACCGATATAAACACCACCTCGTAAATATGCATGTGCACCTATAAAACAGTTTTCACAAATAATTGCTGGTGCTTTAAGAATCGCTCCTTTTTCAATGGTTGCTGTATTATGAACTGCAATTCCTCCTTTGATTTCATAATTATTATCCAAACCAGTGATAGTTTGGTATAAAGTTTTAGAAATGTTTTCAGTTATTTCCCAAGGTTGTAAGTTCCCTTCATTTGGAAACGTTTTTGAAAACTGTTTTATAAAAGCATCAATTATTATCATTTTTCATAAAATTCTATTGGTAAATCATCTGGGTCAGAAATAAACGTGAATTTCTTTTTTGTAGCTTCATCAACCCTTATTGGTTCTGCAGTTATGCCATTATTATTTAATGATATTATTGTAAGGTCTATGTCATCTACTTCAAAAGCTAAATGTCTCAACCCTCTTGCTTCTGGTCTCGATGTTCGGTTTGGAGGATTTGGGAAAGAAAAAAGTTCTATAATATATTCTCCATTTAACGATAAATCTAACTTATATGATTGTCTTTCTTTGCGATAAGTTTCATTAATAATATTAAGACCTAAAATATCAACATAGAACTTCTTTGATTTTTCATAGTCTGAGCATATAATCGCTATATGGTGAACCTTATTTAGTGTTATCATTTTTTATTTATTTATATACATCATGCCACAGCTATTGTAGCAATACTAATATTAGCTGTTTTTTGTGAAATCACATTAGCACACGCTTCTAGTGTTGCTCCAGTTGTTACAACATCATCTACTAATAATATTCTTTTCCCTTCAATTTGTTCTGTTCGAATTAATTCAAAAATATTGGCCACATTTTCCCATCGTTCCATTCTAGTCTTTCGAGTTTGTGTTTCACTTTTTACAACTCGTTTTATACCATCACTTATCCATGGTGTTTGTAATGCTTCCGATAATCCTTCGGCAAAAGCATCGCTTTGGTTATATCCTCTTTTTCTAAGTCGAGTTTTATGAAGTGGCACTGGTATGATTAAATCAAAAGGTTGTGTAATTGTATTTCTAATTATTGCTCCAAATCTTTTTCCAAGAAAAACTCCTATCTCAGGTTTATTATTATATTTCAATTTGTGTAATAGTTGTTGAACTTTTCCCGATTTTGTAAACCTTAAAAGAGCATAAGCATTTTCTAAAGTTGTTTTTCCAAAAAATCGAATTTTTAATTCATTGTCTTCGTTGTTATGAAAGTTTGTTTTAGGTAGTTCACTCCAACAAAGTGTACATATCAACTCTTCGCCTTTCACTAAACTATTAGCACATGCCTCACAGTATCGAGGAAAAAACAATGAAATAAAATCGTAATACAAATTAGAGTGCACCTATTGAATTAAATATATTTGTTACAAACAAAACGTTTTATATGAGTAAAGTAGAAGAATTTAATGAATATAGAGCATCCATGAATGAAAAAATTTTGGGGGCTAACAACAAAATAATTAAACGGCTTTTCAACATTGATACAAATGCCTACATGGAGGGTGTATTAGATGTAAAAGTAAAAGAAATGCTTGGACTAGCGTGCTCCATGGTTTTGCGGTGCGATGATTGTATAAAATATCATATTGAGAAATGTCATAAATTAAAAATTACAGAAGAAGAACTTTATGAAGTTTTTGCAATTGCCAATGTTGTAGGAGGTACAATAGTAATTCCACATTTGCGTAAAGCTGTAGAATTTTGGGAAGAACTAAATAAAACAAATGTACAAACGTGATCTTAATTTCGAACGCAGCTGGCAAGAGCTACTTACTAGATTAGAAGAAATGATAGGGAAAAAGCCTAAAGATTTAAATGCTGTTCTCTTCTTAATAGGTGTACAGGAGTTAGGTAAAGGAAATATTTCTTTTTCGAAAGAGGAAAAACAAGACTTGATGCATATTGCTATTTGTAAGGTACTCAGCTACTCAGGTTTTTATGAATTAGAAGGGCTTGATGAGCAAGGTTGGCCTCACTGGAAGCTCGTAAAAAAAACACCAAATTTTGATTTAATTGAACAAGAAAAACTGTTAAAAATTCATGTACTAGAATATTTTGGTGAGACCCTCTTTAGTAAGGAAGGTATAGATTAATACCAAATGAAAGAAAAATTAAGAGACATAATAGAAAGCAACTCCTCCAAATCTGGACAATATTTTGATACCTTAATTCTAACTCTCATTTTTTTATCCTTAATAATTTTTTCTATTGAAACTCTACAAGGAATCTCAACCATTGCTAAATCAACTCTTCATTACATTGAAATTTTCTGTGTGGTTCTGTTTACGATTGAATATATACTACGAATTTATGATGCTAAAAAGCCTTTGAAGTATCTATTTAGTTTTTATGCTGTTATTGATCTTATAGCAATAGTACCGTTCTACCTAAAAAATACTGTTGATTTAAAAACTGTTCCTGCCAGTCTACTAGCAACTTCATTATCAAAAGCATGAGAAATAGAAGAAAAAGAAAAACACAATAGTCATACTGAATTAAGGCAACAATAATAGAATATATCTTTTTCTAACAAATTGTACAATGAAGAGCTATATAATGATATTGGTTATTACAAAAAATAATTTGTACACCATAAAACAAAAACTATATTAGTGAGAATAAACACATTTATCACCAACACGTATAACATATAAATCAATAAAATCGTTGTGCCAGAAATACAAAATGTACAAAGTAAGTTAAAAGCTTATAAACAAAAATATTACTTGAGCTTGTTGGTGAAGGGAGTACTCACTACTTTACTCATTCTTACCTCTGTTATTATTTTTGGGAGCTTATTAGAGTATACTTTGTGGATGAACTCTTGGTTAAGAGGTTTCCTTCTATTTTCTATCATTGCTATACTATTATACCTTGGATACAAGAACATTGTTCTTCCATTGATTTTTATTACCTACACAAACCGTGGGATAACTGATGATGAAGCTGCAAAAAATCTAGGGAATTTTTTTCCATTAATTTCTGATCAATTACTAAATTTTATCCAATTAGAAAGAATAGAAGGAAATAATGATTTAATAAAGGCTAGTTTAAATCAGCGTAATCATCAATTTGAAAAATTTGATTTTACTACTGCAATTAATTTAAAATATAGCTTTCTGCCAGCAAAATATCTTCTGTTTCCTGTTGTAATTATTGTATTCATTTCTCTATGGAATCCAGATTTCTTCTTTTCAAGTTCTAATAGAATTATTCACTTCCAAGAAAGTTTTACACCTGTGGCTCCTTTTAGTTTTAATGTTCAAAACGACAAGTTGTTAGGTTTTGAAAACGAAGACTTTCTTCTAAAAGTAGAATTAACAGGTAGTTCTTTACCTAAAGACCTTTACCTTATAGAAGGTGCTAGAAAACTAAAAATGCGCTCTATTGGTAATCAAACTTTTGAATACAATTTTGAAAAAATAAGATCAGGAAAAGATTTTTATTTTGAAGCAGCAGGTTTTCAATCACCTATCTATAAACTTATAATTGTTTCACGCCCATCATTAGTTAATTTTAATATCCTACTTGATTATCCCACATACATTAAGAAAAAACGAGAAACTATTGCTAATGCAGGAAACCTACTCATACCTGAAGGTACCAAGGTCACTTGGCAGCTTCAAACAAACAAAACGAAGAGTGCCACATTTATTTTTGATAAAGATAACACTTTAGAAAACATTCAAGTGTTTGATAATCAGTTAATTACATATAATAGATTGCTAGTAAATAGCACTTCATACAACATACAACTTAAAAATGAATATGGTGCTAATAATGAAATGTTAAAGTATGATATTAATGTGATTCCTGATGAATACCCAAACATTAACCTTAATGCTTTTCAAGATACTACGTTATTTAGTTTTATAAGCTTAGGTGGTAATATATCTGATGACTACGGTATTACTAAATTAAAACTTTATTACTCTACCAATGAAGGGGAGACATACCAGTCAATAGACATAAATATTGATAAAAATCAAGCACAACAAAATTATTATTATTACTGGGCTTTTGATTCCACAGTTATTACAAATAGCAATGCGCTAAAGTACTATTTACAAGTTTGGGACAATGATAAACGACATGGGCTAAAATCAGCTAAAACTGGAGTTTATTCTTTTAGCATACCCGACAAAAAACAGGTGAAGCAAAATATAAAAGAAGCCACAGCTAAATCAGAAAAAGATATTAATGAATCATTAAGGGAGGCACAAGAGCTTAAGGAAAGATTAGAAGAAGCTGAAGAACGTTTAAAAGGGAAAAAAGAATTAAGTTGGCAAGACGAGAATTTAATTAAAGACATCATCAACAAAAAAAAGGAGCTCAGTAAAGCCATCGAAAAATTAAAAGAAGAAAATAAATTAAACAACCTGCAACAACAACGATTTTCAGAACAAAACAAACGCATTGGTGAAAAAGCTGAAAAGCTTCAGCAACTAATGAATGAGTTACTCGATGAAGAAACCAAGGAACTATATGATGAACTTCAGAAATTACTAAATGAACAACAAGACATAAGTCAGATTAAAGATCTTATGGAGCAAATCAACAATAAAGAGAATAACTTAGAAAAAGAGCTGGAAAGAACTTTAGAATTATTCAAAAGAATGAAGTTTGAATACGAAGTAAATGAAAAGGTTAATGAGCTTAATGAAATAAATAAAGAACAGGAAAACCTTAAAGAAGAAACTGGTAAAAAAGAATCTAATAGTGAAGATATTTTAAATCAACAGGAAAAAATAGAGGAAGATTTTAAAAACCTTAAAGAAGAATTAAATGAATTGGAAAAACTAGGGGAAGAGCTAAAAAACCCAAAAGATTTACCAGATCAAAAAAAGTTATTTGATGAAATAATGGATGCATTTAATGATGCTAAAGAAAACATACAAAAAGAAAAAAGTAAACAAGCTCAGAAATCTCAAGAAGAAATAAGCCAAAAAATGAAGCAAGCTGCTCAGGAACTAGAACAAATGATGGCAGGAATGGAAATGATGCAGCAACAAGAAAATTTAGATTATTTAAGAGATATTGTTCACAACTTGCTTAAGCTATCGTTTGATCAAGAAGGATTAATGAATGAATTTAGGGAGATATACCAAAGTGATCCCCGTTTTGTAGAGTTATCTCAGCAACAGATCAAGCTTAAGGAGAACTCCGAAATAGTAAAAGACAGTTTAGAGTCACTCGCTAATCGTGTATTTCAAATCCAATCATTCGTAACCCGTGAAATAAACGAAATGGACAATCATATGGAGGCTAGTTCAATTGCCATTAAAGAACGAAAAAAGAATGATGCTGTTAGCAAACAACAATTTGCTATGACATCAATGAATAATTTAGCACTTTTGCTGGACGATGTACTTCAACAAATGCAACAACAAATGGCTGATGGTATGGGGCAGCCAAGACCTGGGCAAAAAAAGAATGATATGCCTGGTCTTAGTGAATTGCAAAAGCAACTCAACCAAAAAATTGAAGATCTGAAAAAAAGCGGAAAATCAGGAAGACAATTATCTGAGGAACTTTCTAAAATGGCCATTGAACAAGAGCGTATTCGGAAAGCATTACAAGAGGCTCAGGAAAAGTTTAATGAAAATAATAATGGACAAATGCCTGGAAATGGTATTCCTGAAAAAATGGAGGAAACTGAAATTGATTTAGTAAACAAGGAACTAACAAACGAAACTATAAAAAGACAGCGTGAAATATTAACAAGGTTATTGGAAGCTGAAGATGCTCTGAGAGAAAAAGAGTTGGAACAAGAACGAGAAGCAGAAACAGCAAAAGACAGGGATAACATTATTCCAAAAGCATTTGAAGAATATTTTAAAATGAAAGAAATGGAGATAGAGCTATTAAAAACTGTTCCTCCTAAACTATACCCTTATTATAAAAACGAAGTAAACCACTATTTTAAAAGAATAGGTAATAATACCCCATAGCAAGCATGAATACCATTAGAATAGAAATTCCGTCTTTAGCCGAAAACATTCGGATGATAGAAAGCTTTATAGACAATGCAAAGGAGAAATTCCATCTTGAAGATGACATCTATGGCAATATTATGATTGCTGTAACCGAGTCCGTTAACAACGCTATAAAACATGGCAACAATGGGGAAAAGAATAAAAACGTTTCTTTACAACTATCCCTAGACGAAAGTAACATAAAGTTTATTGTAAATGACGAAGGGGTAGGTTTTGATTATAGTAATTTACCTGATCCAACAGCACCTGAAAACATTGAAAAAATTGGTGGTAGAGGTATTTTCCTAATGAAGCACCTTGCTGACGAGGTAGTATTTAAAAATAATGGGGCTTGCGTTGAACTTACATTTTATATGAACTAGGAATGGGTGTTAACGAAGCAATTCAGTTTTTTTATGAGGATACAGATAGCTTTTCTCTTACTGAACCTGATAAAACAAAAGCGTGGATAGCCAATGTAATTTTCAACGAAGGTTATTCATTAACTTCTATCAACTATATTTTTTGTAATGATGATTACCTCCACCAAATAAACCTAGAGTACCTAAACCATGACACCTATACCGATGTAATTACATTTGATGGTTCAGAAGAAGAAAAATCTATAGAAGGAGAAATATATTTAAGTGTTGAACGAATTAGAGAAAATGCACTATCAAATAACACTTGTTTTATTAACGAACTACATAGGGTTATGGTACATGGTGTTTTACACCTGATTGGCTTTAACGACAAAACAAAAGAAGAAGAAGAAGAAATGAGAAAACAAGAAGAAGCTTATTTGGAATTATATCCAAATTAAATGTTCCACGTGGAACGTTTTATAATCAACAATAGTTATCTCAAGTGTTCCACGTGGAACACTTGATTAGTTTAAAAGAAGAATGTTTAAAGAATACGATGTAATTGTAGTTGGCGCAGGACATGCTGGTTGTGAAGCTGCTCATAGTGCCGCAGTATTGGGTTCAAAAGTATTATTAGTTACAATGAACATGAATACTATTGCTCAGATGTCATGCAACCCAGCTATGGGTGGAGTAGCTAAAGGACAAATAGTAAGAGAGATTGATGCTTTGGGAGGCATGTCTGGTATAATATCTGACAAGTCAATGATTCAGTTTAGAATGCTAAACAAATCAAAAGGGCCTGCCATGTGGAGTCCTCGTACACAAAATGATCGTATGCGCTTTGCTGAAGAATGGCGATTAGCATTAGAAAGAAATACTAATGTGGATTTTTGGCAAGAGATGGCTACCGAAATAATTGTAGATAAAGGCAAAGCTGTAGGGATTAAAACAGGAATGGGTATTGAAATACATTCTAAATCAGTTGTTCTAACAAACGGTACTTTTCTTAATGGTATAATACATATAGGTGAAAAACAATTTGGTGGTGGAAGAACAGGGGAGAAGCCTGCAACAGGTTTAACCGAACAATTAATTTCTTTAGGTTTTGAAGCAGGAAGAATGAAAACTGGTACACCTCCTAGAGTTGATGGGCGATCTCTAGACTATTCTAAAATGACAGAACAAAAAGGTGATGAATTACCTTCGAAATTTTCATACCTAAAAACGCCAACTTTAAAAGAGCAACGTAGCTGTTATATCACTTATACGAATAAACAAGTACATGAGATATTGGAAACAGGCTTCGATCAATCACCTATGTTTAATGGAAGAATTCAAGGATTAGGACCTAGGTATTGCCCTTCTATTGAAGATAAGATAAACCGCTTCTCTGAAAGAGATAGACATCAAATATTTGTTGAACCGGAAGGTTGGAATACTGTAGAAATATATGTTAATGGATTTTCTACATCTTTACCTGAAGACATTCAACATAAAGCTATAAGGAAAATACCTGGTTTTGAAAACTGTAAAATGTTTCGTCCTGGTTATGCTATAGAATATGATTACTTCCCACCAACACAATTAAAGGTAACATTAGAAACTAAGCTAATTGAAAACCTATATTTTGCTGGACAAATAAACGGTACAACTGGTTATGAAGAAGCAGCATCACAAGGGTTGATGGCTGGAATAAATGCACATAATAAAATAACTAAAAAAGATCCGTTCATATTAAAAAGATCTGATGCATACATAGGAGTGCTTATTGATGACCTAATAAATAAAGGTACACAGGAGCCGTATCGTATGTTTACTTCACGAGCTGAGTTTAGGATATTATTACGTCAAGACAATGCAGATATTAGACTAACACCTCTAGGTCATCAAATAGGATTAGCATCTAATGAACGATTAGAAAATGTAAATAAAAAGAAAAAAGAAGTTGCTGAATTAATTAGTGGTCTTAAGCAGAAAAAACTTCAACCTGAAAATATAAATGTAGAGCTAGAAAAACTTAACTCAGCAAAACTAAAAGAAAAGTCTCCAGCATATAACCTAATAAAAAGACCAGAGCTAAATGTATTACAATTAAAAGAAATAAAAGCTGAAGGGCTAAACGAATATCTTAATAGATATAGTAATGATATTTTGGAACAAGCAGAAATACTTATTAAATACGAACATTACATTGAAAAAGAACAAAAGTTAGCAGAAAAAATAAGTGGTTTAGAAAATCATACAATAAAAAAGCATTTTGACTATGAGAAAGTAAAAGGGCTATCTTCAGAATCAAGAGAAAAACTAAAAACAATAAGACCTGAAACTATTGGTCAAGCATCAAGAATTAGTGGTGTATCTCCAGCAGATATATCAATATTAATGGTGTACTTAGGTAGATAATATGTACGAAAAAATAGAACACTGTCCTGTATGTAGTTCGTCTGATTTTACAAATGAAATAATTTGTAACGACCATACGGTAACCAATGAAAAATTTGCAATTGTTAAATGCGATAATTGTCAATTCTTATTTACTAATCCAAGACCTGATGTTAATACATTAGAAAAATATTACGATTCTGATTTATATATATCTCACAATAGTAAAGGGAATACGGTAGTAAATAGAATATATAAGTTTGCAAGATTTTTTACTTTACGAAAAAAAGAAAAGCTTATTAAAAGAAAAGTATCTGCAGATCTTACACTTTTAGATTATGGTTGTGGGACTGGTCATTTTATTTCCTACTGTAGTAAAAAAGGTTGGAATGTTTCAGGAGTAGAACCAAACAATAATGCTCGTACAATAGCTAATGGTATTACTAAAAATAATGTAGTAGAGAGTATTGAAAAGCTAAATAATAAATCTACATATCAAATTATCACGCTATGGCATGTGCTGGAACATGTACCTGATTTAAATATTTTGATAAAAAAACTCACTGAAAAATTAGATAAAAAAGGTTCCTTAATTATAGCTGTTCCTAATCCAAACTCATTGGATGCTAAGATATATAAACAGTACTGGGCTGGTTATGATGTACCAAGGCACTTATATCATTTTACGCAAGACAGTATTAAACAATTAATGAAAA
>JAOUKH010000234.1 GCA_029882685.1 Cyclobacteriaceae bacterium | reverse complement strand
AGTATGTTGTTACCCTGACTTTTATACTATTTTGAAGAATGCTACTGAAAAATGTGACGACTACCTAGCACTTAGTTACCCTTTGAGTAATTGGATATCATATATTGTCGACAGAATTGGAAGAATATATTTTTTCCTTAAGAAAAGTGCTTTTAGATCCTACATACACCCCAGTAAGCAAATTCAACAACTAATCATAGATCAGGGTTTCAAAATGGTACATTCTTCTATCAAATTCCCTTGGCATATTCAGGTGTATAAGAGAGAGAAAAATAAGGAGTTTCCACTTTAACATCAAAACAAAAATTATTGTCCTGAAAATGGAATTTTTAAAATGATAAAAATCATTAGGAGATAATCTAAAACTTCCTCAAACTATTATAAAAATCTGCAATTATTTCTTCCTTATCAAAGTACTCCCAAACGGTGATTTTTCGACTGTTATCGGGTTGTTCCACCCAATTTTCATCAATCATAATAGGGCAAGGAATTATTGATGGCTTTGCCCATTTGGGATCCTTGACAATGGCGACTGCCGCCATGTCATAAAGTGCTCTTGATGGTGGATTGCCATGATAGTCAATATGTTTGAAAAGGCTTATGGAATAGTCACCAAAGTTGTCGAATTCACCTCCGTGTCTTCCAATGATCGGATTTTTAATTTTTGGAGTAATACCTGGCATATTTGAATTAATTTCTTTTTGGGTAACTCGGACAACATCTGTTCCAGTAAGTTTTCCATAACTAACGGTTACCATTTCGAATTCGATATTTGTATTCAGAACATAGTTCATTGATTCAATATCATTTTCCAGATTATATTCTCCAGGATTAGGGTAATTGGATCCTAACCAGACTAAACGAATGTTCTCAGCAATTGAGGAATCTTTTTTTAATGCAAGAGCCATATTTGTCAGCTTACCAACTGCTATTACTACTAGTTTTTCTTGTGTGTATTTTTTTGCTTCAGATATAATGAAATTTACTGCCTTGAACCCGTCAAAATTTGGATTGTCTATTTCATCCTTGATTTCCGTGAATGATTTATTTGCTCCTTTTAATAATGGTATTTTATTATTCACATTGAAAAGTGTCATGATTCGTTCGGCTTCATTTGATTGCTCATGAACATCTCCACCACCACTTGTAGCATTCACGGTTATGGCTTTTATATCAAAATAATCCATATTAGAAAACAGATATGCCATAGCATGTTGATCGTCTAATTCATTATTGGCATCGGTATCAAAAATAACAGATAGCTTATTTTTTGATGACGCTGTTTGAGCCTTTACTTCAGTCGAAGTGTTGGATATAATAAACCCAGATAACAATACTATGGATACTAATATTTTCATATTAATCTAAATTGTAATTAATTGATATTACACATCAAATTAGTGATGTTATGACTATGTCCACAAAAGGTCAAGAAAATGAATGTTTTGAGTCATTATTGTATGTAAGTTGTACATCACTAGCTGTTTTGGACTTTTTCGTAAGGTCAGTTACCGGGTGTAATATCTAAATCAGTTTCGGGAATATACCATTCATCCTTCAATAGATCAATTCCACCTCCCATTTCTTCCTGAACTACTCTGTCAATAATATAAACTCCTTTCTCTGCCATGTTATTGAAATTATCCATGCCATCATTTGGAAAATTAACCCTAGTTCTGTGGATATTAAATTTTTCTGAAAATTTCCGTCCAAATGTATCTTCTACACCTTTTTTACCATACATAAACCCTAAAAGACCACCCCATGTAGCTGTGGGATTATCTGAGTCCCACCCACACAATGCACCAATTTTTATGGTTTCTTTTAAGTCACCCTCACCATATAAAAGGCTTACAATACTCGAAGCAAAGTTGATACCTCCTGCAAAACATCCATTACAGAATATGTTTTTTGAAGTAATATCGTAACCATCCTCTTGGTTTACCTGATAACGGTTGTAAACTGCGTCTCTGGCTTGTTCCCAAGTAACGCCTTCATCATATTTTCCTTTAACGAAATCGAACATTTTGGATGCATATGAATTTTCAGGTAAGCGTTTTCTAGCAATGTCTGCCATCCATAAAATTTGTTCTTTTCTGGATAAACTTTCGTCAACAGAAGGTGCCAGCGAATACATAATCACATAGAATTCAGAAATCCACTGTGCATTTTCTCTAGCTGTAGTTTGTATTGGCATTTTTGCCATTTTTAAAGCTACATCTGGTCTGGATGGTGCAAAAAAGCCAAAAATCTCTGTGGTTAATTGCGCATCTATCATTTCATGGTAATTGTCATAAATGCTATCCTTTGTTATCTCTGGATCGCTGGTAGCAGGGGGCACTACTCCTTCGAGCATTTTGTCAAGTGCTTTTTGATTGGCAACCCATAAGAAATTTTCTTCTTCATGTTTTAAATGTGTTAACCAACCATCCTTTATTTGTTCACCAGTGAGCATGCTGGTTTTATTGGTATACAACAAGTGTTGATACATGTATTCAATATCAGTATCATCATCGGCTCCCCAAATTTCATCTTCTCCTCTAAAAACAAAATCGATGTTCTCTGATAAATCGCTCGGTTCTACGTCCCAAATATTGGGCAGATCAGGTTTTCCCCAATTTTCTCTTGTGTAAAAGTCACCTGTTTTGGTTTCTCCAATATTTCCAACTTTGTCCATTTCGGTTACCAGACCTGTCCAGTTTGCTATACATTGCGCTAACCAAAATCCATATAATTTATCAGAATAGGCAGCTCTGGAAATTATCTTATCAGTGGGTTTTGGCTCATAGTCTTTATAAACAAGATTGGAGTCTTTAATAGTTTCAATCACTTCGTTATTTTGATCGTTTTTGCTGTTGTCACAAGAAGTGAATGATAAACTGTAGATTACTGCAATGGTACATAGAAAGACGGTAACTAAATGATTTTTTATAATGGACATTGTATTTGTTGATTATCAGGTCAAAATATGATGGTGTGAATTTGTTCAAACATATCAAACTTCTTAAATATGACAAAGCCTATAATATATTATTTGGTAATAGGTCAATTTAGAGACTGATTCTTTTAGGGTTAGTTATGTTGATAGTTTCTTTGATGTTATGCCGAACCCATTGAAATCTTTAATGCTTACAGAACTTGTATCCTTTGGATTACTCAGTTTTATAAGATATATTCATTAATGATGGATACACAGATTATGTATGAAGGCATGCCCCTTTATCAGACTCTAGTTCTGAGATGCTTACCATAACTGGAATTAATAAATGTTCCCAAATTAATTTGGCATTAATGACGTAAAAATGACATAAACATGGCACAACAGGTAATCATAGTTGATGCTACTTTTGTTCTGAAACAAATAACATGAGAAATGAAAAATGAGGAACAATCAAAAAGAATTAAAGAGTATAGAAATCGCAGAGGTTTTTCTCAAGAAGAATTATCTGAAGAGTCAGGGTTGAGTTTACGTACAATTCAGAGAATTGAAAATGGAGAAACTGTACCTCACGGTGATTCATTAAGAAAATTGGCAATCGCACTTCAAGTTACGCCTGATGAGATTATTGATTGGCAAATTCAGGAAGATAGCAGTTTAATAATAATGCTAAATTTATCCCAGCTTGGATTTTTGGCATTTCCACTACTCGGAATATTAATGCCATTAGCCATATGGATACTTAGAAAGGATAAGATAAAGAATGTGAATTCGGTAGGTAAATCAATCCTTAATTTTCAGATAAGCTGGACATTGTCATTATTTGTATTAAATATTTTAATGGCTATTGGTGCACTTTTGCTATTTAGAAATGTCAAAGATGCCATAATATCAATAACAATCATGACATTTTTGTTTTACATATTTAACGTAATAACTATTATAAAGAACACTATCTCTTACAATAAAAAAAATATGGTAAGCTACAGGCCAGCATTTAATTTTTTGTATTAGTAGGGAGTGATAAATCATACGTAGTAACTGTAAAACCATAGTATCTTGCAATGTCGCTTTTCGATTTGTACTTTTGCCTCTACATATGTGTTCATGTTTTATGTATGATCACATTAAAAATTTTTACTACAGTATTATCTACAAAAAATAATTTATAATGAGTCCTTTTCATTTAGCAATTCCAGTAAATGATTTAAACAAATGCAGGCAATTTTATGGAGAAGTTTTAGGCTGTCCTGAAGGTAGAAGTGATGAAAAGTGGGTCGATTTCGACCTTTTTGGACATCAACTTGTTATTCATCAAAAACCAGATTCTTCTACAATTGAAAAGCAAATTTCTAATCCTGTAGATGGTCATGATGTTCCTGTTCCTCATTTCGGAGTTGTTTTAGAATGGGATAAGTGGCATGAATTTGAAAAACATTTAAAAACTAAAAATATACAATTTGTAATTGAACCCTATATTCGA
>JAOUKH010000064.1 GCA_029882685.1 Cyclobacteriaceae bacterium | reverse complement strand
ATCTATATATCAAATCAGAGCTTCAACTACTAATGGTCAGGTTAATCATATTATGCTAATCTCAAAGGAGCAACAAAATTTAGCGCAACTATTTGGTTTTGGGTGACCCAGTGTCGAAGTCAGGAGAAAGTAGTTTTTGTACCTGTTTAAAATACGTGTCTATAATATTATTTCTTTCTCACCTTTTTATAATTGACCCATATCCAACTTGGCAATTACTTTCTTAATTTTATCAACATCGGAGGTGTAAATTACATTTTCAGGTATATCTTTTGAACCATTCATTTTTAATTTGCTATTTTTTCCATACCCCTCAATTGGTGATTTCCCTGACATATGAAATTCTCTACATTTTGTGCTTAATAGTTGATTAATGTTGCTGTCATTAATCCCTCCACCTGGCATAATGGTTATTCTTCCTTTCGCTTTAATTTGCAGTTGTTCTAAAAAATCAACTCCCTCAATAGCGGTATTTTTTTGTCCAGAAGTAAGAATTCTTATGGCACCGCATTCAATAATATCTTCTAAAGCCTTCATGGGTTCAGGAGTTACATCAAATGCACGGTGGAAAGTAAAAGGTAATGGAGATGATAGTTTAACTAACTCTGAGGTTCGTTTTTTGTCAATATTGCCATTAGATAAAAGCACACCTGAGACTATTCCATCAGCTCCTAATTCTTTAGCAATGTTTATATCTTCTTTAATGGTTTCAAATTCTAAATCAGAATACACAAAATCACCTCCTCGTGGTCTTATTAACACAAATAATTCAATGGATGTTTTTTCCTTTGCTAACTTTATACTTGCTGCACTTGGTGTAGTTCCACCTTCCCAAAGATTATCACACAACTCTACTCTGTGAGCACCTGCTACTTCAGCATTTATAGTTGATTGAACAGAGTTGGTACAAATTTCAAGTTTTTGGCTCATATTTCAGTTCTCAATTCGGTTGAACTGCAATAATACAATAACTATTTCATCAAGAACGATCATATTTAACATCGATCATCACTTCTTGATTATCATCATTGGTTAAGGCATAATTAAAGCCTTTATACACACTGTAGGCTCCATATTTACCATCTTTTCGAAGGGCTAAAAAGCCAACTTGTAATCCTTCCATGTTTTCATGTTTAGCAATGATTCTATCAACAGCCAATTTACAAGCTTCCTCAGGTTCATGACCTTGACGCATCAATTCTACAACCAAATGGCTACCAGCCACACGAATTACAGCTTCACCTAATCCAGTGGCACAAGCGGCACCTATTTCATTATCGACAAAAAGTCCGGCACCAATTATAGGTGAGTCACCCACTCTGCCATGTAACTTAAATGCAGCACCGCTGGTGGTACATGACCCTGATAAGTCTCCATTACTATCCAAGGCTAACATACCAATTGTATCGTGATTCTCTACGTTAATCACTGGCTTGTATTTAGATAATTTCAACCATTCCTTCCATGCTTTTTCCGACTCTGGGGTTAAAAGATTTTCTTCTTTAAACCCTTTTTCTAAAGCAAACTGTTTGGCTCCTTGCCCTGTCAACATCACATGAGGAGTTTCATCCATTACTTTTCGAGCTACTGCAATAGGGTTTTTTATATCCTGAAGAAATGCCACAGCTCCACATCTACTTTTCTCGTCCATTATACATGCATCAAGAGTAACACGCCCGTCCCTGTCTGGGCGACCACCAATACCTACAGAACTTCCTGTCGGATCATTTTCTACTTCCATAACACCTTTTTCAACTGCATCAAGTGCCTTACCACCTGTGGATAATATTTTCCAAGCTTTTTTATTAGCCATGATGCCATGATTCCAAGTAGAAATAACCACAGGCTTTTTTGACGTTTTTATAGCTGGTTTTTTATTAAAAACAGAAAACGAGTTGAATGAGAAAACACTACCTATTGCAGATAGCTTAATGAAATTTCTTCGAGTTGTCATATGCTTTGATTAAACTATTCCTATAACAAAAAATTCTATACAGTAGCCTCTTCTACATCTTTTGGCTTCTTTCCAATATTTACCAGAAAACCAAAAGCTGCAGCAGTAAAAAACATGAGTAAACCATATAAAGCGGATGGAATGGACATTTGGGAGCTGCCCAAAACAGATAATGCAATATAAATACCTAATGTGCCATTGTGAATACCAATTTCCATTCCCATGGCTATTGCCTGTTTTTTCTTTAATGAAAACAACAAAGGAACAAAATAGCCAATCGCCATACTCAATATATTAAAGGCTAAAATTGGTAAACCAATACTACCAGCATAATCGATAATAAGCTGTTTTTCTTTTATTGTTACAGCTGCAATAATAAGTATCAGAAAAAGTGCTGATAAAATTTTAACTGGCTTATTCATTTTATCAGCAAAAGAAGGTGCTTTATGGCGTATTATCATTCCAATAGCTACAGGGGTTAGCACTACTACAAATACTTCAGCTACTTTGGCAAATTGCATAGGTATGTATTGATCGCTTTCCATAAAATATGCAAGAGAGAGATTAATTACTATTGGCAAAGTAAATAATGCAAGAATGCTATTGACAGCAGTAAGTGTTATGTTTAAAGCTACATCTCCATTGGAAAGGTGGCTATATAAATTAGCAGTAGCACCGCCTGGAGAAGCAGCTAGTAACATGAGTCCCACTGCCAGTGCTGGCTGCAATCCAAAACCTTGTGCTATAAAAAAACAGATAATTGGGAGTAATATCATCTGGCATATTAGGGCAATACCTACTGCCTTTGGGTATTTGACAATGCGTTTAAAATCATCAAGGACAAGAGATAAACCTAAACCTAACATAATTATTCCCAATGCTACGGGAAGAAAAACAGAAACGAGTACAGATTGCTGCATAGTGATGACGATTTATAAATATAGACTTTGTAAAATAAGTTCAGTTCAGATTGTTTACAGAGTTGTAAAGTAACAATTTTACAGTTCTATCCAAAATAAGTCTAGAAAGTGATTGTTGAGAACTGGAATATAAAGCGATTTGGATTACCGTAATAGAAGAAAATTATTTATTATAAAATTGGAGTCATTAATAAATATTTAGATAAATGTCTCGAAAAAATATAGAAAGATTACACATGAAGAGTCAATTTAGACAGTCATTTTTTTCAATTTTGTATTTGCTTATATTTGTATAATTAAATTTAAAACACATGAAAAAAATAATCATAAAAGGGATTTCGACAGTACTACTGTTAGTGATAATAGTTGTTAGTTTTATGGCTTGTGATAAAAACAACAATATAGTACTATTTTCAATTCAAAACGATATTGATTTGGGGCTACAAGTAAGTCAGGAAATTGCTGCTGACCCAACCACATATCCAATATTGGCTCGAAGTACAAACGTAGAAGCTTATGCTTATATGGATGCTATGCGAGATGCTATCCTGAATTCAGGTCAGGTAGTTTATAAAGATGACTTTGCATGGGAAATGCACATAATAAATGATCCCAACACGCTTAATGCTTTTGCAACACCCGGAGGATACATTTATGTGTATACAGGGTTGATAAAATACTTAGACAAAGCAGATGACTTGGCAGGTGTTTTAGGTCATGAAATAGCACATGCCGATTTAAGACATACGAGTAGAAATCTTCAAAAATCATATGGTGTCTCTTTTTTATTATCGTTATTATTAGGTGAAAACTCAAGTGAATTAGCTCAAATAGCTGGACAATTGGCAGGTAATGTTACTGGTCTAGCTTTTAGTCGTGATTTCGAACAAGAAGCCGATGCCCAATCAGTAATGTATTTAGCACAAACAGGTTATGCATGCAATGGTGCAGCCCATTTTTTTGAACTATTAGAGGCAAGTGGTCAAATGGGTAGTATGCCTCAGTTTTTAAGTACGCACCCTAGTCCTGACACCCGGATCGTTGATATTCATACTAAAGCTACAGATGAAGGGTGTGACACAACCCCTATTACTGAGTCAATAGGAAATACCTATGCAGATTTTAAATTATTGTTTCAATAGGGGTTGAAAAATCTATAAAAAGAGGGTGGATGAATCTATACACCCTCTTTTTTGTTTACTCCTTATCTAGTTTTTTAACCTTTCTAATTAAAAAGAAAGATGCTAAAAGGCTAAGCCCTGAAAATAAAAAAATGCCAAACACATAGGCTCCATCGTTTTCATGTCCCATTTCCATTGAGCGATCAACAATAAAACCTAACCCAATACCTAAAGCTATTCCAATAGCTAGCATTCCAAGTACTATCACAATATGCCAATTGTTACTTGTGTTAGATTTAAATAGTTTAGCATCTGCGCCTGCTTCTATTAGTGCTAATCGTTCCTTATTTCTAGTTATTAAATAGTAGTATACTATTCCAAAAATTGTAAGAAACATTACTGGTATAATAATTACTTCTTCTCCCATTTTTTTGAGTTTTAAATATTAAAATTTCTTCACTAAGCATATGACCACACTTAATAACGATCGGTTACATAATTTCAGAAAAAAAGACCAAATTTACTGTAACCTCAATTCTATTATAGCAGTCTTTATAATTACGTGAGTAGAAATACAGTTAATACTAAATTAGTAAAAAAGGTTAAACTAGGTGATACAAATGCCTTTCGTCTATTGGTTGAAGAGTATCAACATATGGTTTTTACCGTGGCTCTAAATATTGTGAAAAATCATGAAGAGGCTGAAGAAGTAGCACAGGACACTTTTATTAAAGTGTATAAGAATATTTCACAATATAATGGAGATGCAAAATTTTCAAGTTGGCTATATAAAATTGTATATAATACAGCACTCTCTCGTTTAAAGAAAAAGAAAATAGATCAATATTCATTGGATGATCATCATGAAAAAGATTACGGACTTAGTATACATGAGGGGTGGACAGAATTGGTGTTGGATGATCAAAAGAAGTATATTCAGCAGGCATTAGATAAATTGAGTGAACAGGATAGGTTAGTCCTGACGTTGTATTATCTTGCAGAAGAAGGATTGAATGAAATTTGTGTAATAACTAATGAGAAAAAATCAACGGTTAAAGTGAGGTTGCACCGTGCAAGGGCAAAATTATTCGATCAATTGAACACTCTTCTAAAGGAAGAACTAAAAGCATTGGTATGAAAATAGTAGAAGAAAAAGAAGTTGGAAAAATATTAAAAGACACCATGATGCATCGCACTCCAAATGGGTTCACTGATCGGATCATGGCGCATGTGGCTGTTATTCCTGTTAAGCGAACTTCGATTAAACCAGTTGAACCAACCCCTGTTTTTGCAGTGATAATTGCATTGGTTACAGTAGTTTTATTAATAATTGCTTTATTAGTAAAACCAGTAGCATGGTTTTCTTTTCCTTGGGAGAATTATTTTCAATTAAATATTAATCCGATATGGATGACTCCTATTATTATGATTTCAATAACCATTTGGGGGTATATATTGATAAATAAGTTTTCCAGCACTTCGAAATGAACATTAGCTTATTATAGCAAGAGGTTTATTTGATATAAAATTTGAACTTAGTTGATAATCCTTTTTCAATTAATTATTAAACTGCAATAAAAATTTATCTATTTTTGTGGTAGATGAACTTCACCAACCCTCAATTTCTATACGGGCTTATAGCATTATCCATCCCCATTATTGTTCATTTATTTAATTTCCGGAAAACTAAAAAAGTTTACTTTTCTAACATCCGATTTTTACATTATATAAAAGAAACAAGTAGAGCAAAAAGAAGGTTGAAGCATTACCTAGTTTTAGCTTCTCGGCTACTATTTATTTTTTTCCTTGTTGTCGCTTTTGCACAACCTGTTTTACCTCCTGTTGAAAAAGGACTAAACAGTAAATTTGTGTCTATTTATTTAGATACTTCTAAAAGCATGGAAAATACTGCCAATACAGGAATACGTGCTTTTGATGAAGCATTGGAATATGTTCAAGAAGTAATTAATATTTATCCTAGAGGAACTCAGTTTAGATTAATCACTAATAATTTTGAGCCATTTTCTAATAGTTATAAGTCGTCTGAAAAAGTGGAAGATCATATTACGGAACTTAGTTTAAATGGAGTGGATAGAACTTTTAATGAGGCAGAAAACAGAAGGAATTCTTTGGCGCAGGCTGTAGGTAATCCTCAAGAAGATATTTATATCATTAGCGATTTTCAAGAAAGTACACTGGGTTCGATAAATGAATGGCAAGTAGACACAAGTAGAGCGTATCATTTATTACCTATTTATTATGAAAACACACTTAATCTTTCCATCGATTCATTATATCTTGAAAGCCCATTTGTTTTAGATAAAGACCATGTTACCCTTATTGCTAAAATCCGAAATTATGGAAATGAGGAAGTGAATAATGTAAACCTGAAGGTATTTATTGAAGACATTCAGGTAAGTAGTACTTCGGTATCTTTAGCAGGGAACGAATCGAAAGATCTGACATTTGATGTGTCTTATAATTTAAAAAATGAAAATAAGGCTAGAATTGTGGTAGATGATTATCCTGTTACGTTTGATGATACCTTTTTCTTTATTATTAATACAGCGAGTCGAATAGAAGTATTAGAAATAAAACAAGATGAATTATCAACCCCAATAAGTAAAGTGTTCGGGAATGAAGATTTGTTTAATACTACTAGTCAGGTTATTACTAATATTGATTATAGCCTAATAAAAACTTCCGATTTGGTAGTTGTTAATCAGATAGAAAACATTTCAACATCACTATCAGTGGCACTAGCTGAATATATTGAAGAAGACGGTAGGTTATTAATTATACCATCAGAGAAAGGAGAAAAAACTCAATATGAACTACTTTTGGGTAGCATCAAATTAACTTCAGTAGAAGATGCTACGATGCAGGAACTATCTAAGCCAGATTTGGATAACCCATTTTTTGCTGATGTATTTGAAGAGAAACAAATAACTTTCAATATGCCTAAAGCAAAAGCCATCTATAGTTGGAGAGGAAGGAATTCTAATTTGCTAAAATTTAATTTAGGCACTCCATTTTTATCTATATACGATAGGTTAGGAACGGTTTTCTTTATGGCTTCTCCTTTAATAGATGAATTTACTGATTTCCATAAACATGCTTTATTTGTACCAACCATGTACAAAATTGCCACATATAAAACTAAAAACTCGGCACGTTCCTATTATTTATTGAATGAATCAATCATAAAAACTAGATTAGACTCGTTGAAGGCTGATAAAATCTATAAAGTAAAGCAAAATCAAACTGAAGTTATACCAGAACAACGAGTAGCAGGCAATGAATTATTGATGCAAATACCCAAAGAAACACTTGAATCTGGCTTTGCTTCTCTTCAATTTGAAGATATGCATAAAATGTGGTTGGCTTTTAATTATGATTATAGAGAATCTAATCTAACACAAATATCAATAGAAGATATTGAAACATATGTTGATAGAAATCAAAATATAGCTGTATTTAGCACTAGTGATGCAAAGACTTTTAGTAAAGAAATAAAAGCTAGATATTTAGGACAACCATTATGGAAATTCGCAATAATTTTATCGCTTATATTCCTTTTGGCTGAAATTTTAATTATTCGCTATATGCGTTAAAAAAATTATTGTATCAATCATGGACGTACTCATTAAATCCGTAAAAATAATTGATAAAGAAAGTACTCATCATAAAAAAGAAGTTGATATGTTGGTGAGTGATGGAAAGATCAAGAAGATAGGAAAAGTGGAGATATCTTCGGGTAAAACCATTGATGCAAAAGGGATGATATTATCAACAGGCTGGTTTGACATGCGATCAAATTTTTGTGATCCAGGCTTGGAACATAAAGAAGATTTGTTCTCAGGAATGGAAACTGCAGCTAATGGAGGGTTTACGGGTGTGGCACTTATGCCCAATACGAAACCGATATTACAAACTAAGAACGACATGAAGTATGTCTATTCAAGGGTGGAAGGGAACATAGTTGATGTGTACCCAATGGGAGCTGTCACCATTGATGTTAATGGAGAAGACTTTACAGAAATGATTGATTTGCATGAAGCTGGTGCAATAGCGTTTACAGATGGTGAACAACCTATTTGGCAATCGGACATTCTATTAAAATCTTTGCAATACCTTAAAAAGATTAATGGGCTATTGATTAACAAACCTGAAGACAAAAGATTAAACCTGTTTGGTCAAATGAATGAAGGGGTTAATAGCACCATTCTGGGAATGAAAGGCATGCCGAAACTTGGGGAAGAGTTGATGATCGATCGGGATATAGCTTTATTAGAATATGCAGGAGGAAGACTACATCTGTCACAATTATCTACTGCTGAATCGATAGAAAAAGTTAGAAGAGCAAAGAAAAAGGGATTGAATATTACTTGTGATGTTGCTGCTTTTCAGTCATTGTTTGATGATAGTTATTTAAGTTCTTTTGATACTAATTTTAAAGTAAACCCTCCATTTCGTGAAAAAACAGATAATGACGCTATAGTAAAAGGGTTGAATGATGGAACTATCGATGTGATAGTATCATCGCATAGTCCACATGATGAGGAAAGTAAAAAATTAGAATTTGACCTAGCTGATTTTGGAATAATTAGTTTACAAACAGTAACTTCTAATATTGCTGAACTTTCTGATAAAGTAGATATGGAAGAGTTGATAGAAAAACTAACTTCATCACCAAGAAAGTTACTTGGTTTGGAGCAACCTAAAATTGAAGAAGGAGCAAACGCTAACCTAACCCTTTTCGCTCCTGAATTAGAATGGACATTTGATGCAAATACTAATAAATCTAAATCAATATTTTCGCCCTATTTCGGAAAGAAATTGAAAGGAAAGGCAGTTGCTATATTTAATAATGGGCAAATGGTGATTAATGATTAATCATACCTAACATATTTAAACTAATTTTTATTTTATAACCCCTTTGCGTTTTAGTTCTTCCACTACAGCAGGAGTTGTTTTCCAGCGTTCGTGCATCCATACCCATTGCGCTCCAGCATCTATTACATACTCCTCAATAACTTTGTTAAATTTTTTTGTATTGGTTAGCAAGTCAGCCTGTTTGTCGTCTGTTTTGGAAATGGAAACTTCTGGTTTTATGGTAAACTGATGTTTGTTATTTGAAGTTCTCTTCATTGACATAGGTACTACAGCTGCTTCTGTATCAAGAGCTAGTAGTGCCGCACCTATGGGGGTGTATGCAGGCGTTCCCAAAAAATCAATAAATACACTTTTTACTTTTGTATCCTGATCGATCATAATAATCAAACAATCACCATTATTTAGTGCTTCTACTAATAGGGGATATGTTTTCCCTCTACTTAAATTTTTCAACCCTCTACTTGTTCTAAACCCTATAATCATATCATTTAGGCGTTTATCTTTTAGTGCTTTGCTTACGGCTGTAGTTTCATAGCCTAATATTGGAGGAGTAATAGCAGAAAACTCCCATGACCCTGTATGGCTTATCAAACAGATTACACCTTTACCTCTGTCATATGCTTTTTTAAGGTGTTCTTCACCTACAATGTCAATATATTTTAACCACTTTTCTCTGGTTTTATGATGAAGTGTCAAAACATAATCAGCACCATTTTTAGCTTGATGAATAAAAACTTCACGAGCCATACTTCGGATTTCTTTGTCACTCATAGAGTTACCGAAGGCTATTTTAATATTGCTAATTGTCTTGCGTTGCTCTTTCTTTAGAAGCGAAAATGTTAAACTACCTAAGCGACCATAAAACCAAAGCACCCAAGTACGAGGAAATAGTTTGGTGGTAAAAATGAGCCATTTCACCAACCCATATATCATAGGGTATTTGATTTTTCTTTTTAACTCTTTCCAAGTCATTAATTAGCTTTTACTTCTACCGAATAGTCTATTGGGGCAGATAATGAACTTGCTACGGAACAATAGTTGTCCAACACCAATTTTACAGTTTTATCCAATGTGTTCTGATCTGTGTCTGGAGAAATAAGCACAACGTGCATATGAATTTGTGTCAAACTCTTTGGGTGTGTTTCTCTTCTTGTACCATCTACTTCAATAATCAAGTCTACGAATTGTTTTCTTTTCTTTTTAACAATAGCCACAATTTCTACAGCAATACAACTTGCCAGGCACGACAAAAGTGTTTCTACTGGAGCGAGATTTACCTTCTGATCTGTAGGCCGCATGTCTTGCCTAGACGTATTTCCATTTTGGTTTGAGCCTTCAAAAAGCTCATCTTCAATATAACGTGTAGTAATTTTCATGTTTTACAATTTGTGCAAAGAAAAAGAATTTATTTCTGTTTGTAGAAAGTTAAATAAAAAAGATTTTATATTATTGTTTGTAAATATAGGTAAGTACTTACATAAATTATTTTTCATGTTTCAAAATACTATTAATGAATTGGGAGAGCTGGCATTGGGAAGCAGGTTAAAAAGACTCAGTGATTACATTTACCGAGAAGGGAAAGAGTTTTATCAACTAAATGAAATAAATTTTGAACCAAGGTGGTTTCCTGTTTTTTATCTCTTAGCAAAAGGAGGCACATTGAGTGTAGTTGAAATAGCAGATAGAATAGGGGTATCTCATGCTGCGGTAAGCCAAACGACTAAAGAATTAGTAAAATATCAACTTGTGGTTTCACTTGATCATAAGACTGACAAACGAAAAAGAGAATTAAGATTGTCGGACCAAGGGCGAGAATTACTAATGAAAATGGAGCCATTATGGAATGACATTGCTGCAGCCTTAAATAATATGATCCGTCAACACACACATCATTTAATGGCTGCTATACAAGAAGTAGAAAATGCTTTTGATTCATACGGTTTTGTAGATAGAGTTAGCAAAATAAAAAACGAAAGGCTACAGAGAGAAGTTAAAATTATTGACTACAAACCTGAATATGATAGCTATTTCAAAAATCTAAATATTGAGTGGTTAGAAAAATATTTTCATGTAGAAGAATATGATAAGAAAGTATTGAACAATCCTTTAGAACACATCATAAATAAAGGAGGTGATATTTTATTTGCTGAATTTGAAGGTGAAATTGTTGGAACATGTGCTTTGCTAAAATATAATGATGATGACTACGAATTAACCAAAATGGCTGTTACTGGAAAGGTACAGGGAAAACAAGTAGGTAAAAAATTAGGATTGTCAATTATTGAAAGAGCGAGACAGATGAAAGCTAAAAAGCTGGTATTGGAATCGAACAAAATACTTATACCTGCACTTACACTCTATGAACGACTAGGGTTTAAATATGCGTATAAAGATTTCAGCACATCTGCATATCAACGTGCAAATGTGTACATGGAGATGGCACTATAAACTTATTTCAAGTATTTTTTAGTTCAAGGAAATATTGGGTATTTCCAAACTCACTTTTGTGCCTTTATTTTTCACTGAACTTAATTCTACATTTCCTCGTAGTTTTTCAACTGTTTCTTTTACGATATAAAGCCCTAATCCTGAGCCAGCATTGTCTTCAGTTGCGCGATAAAACATTTTAAAAACATTGTTGACGTGCTCTTTAGGTATTCCACTACCGTTATCATCAATAACTATTTTGGCAATGGCATCGTCTACTTTTATGTCTATTTTAATTTGAGGATTTTTGTTATTGCTATAGCGAATAGCATTAGAAAGTAGATTGTTGAGAATAACCTTTAACCTTTTTTGATCTGAGAAAAAAGCATGGTTTTGATCAATTTCTATCTCTTTAATAATATTTACTTCTGACGATGAATATTTAAGTTGATTGAAAATATCATTAATAAGTGGTTCAAAACTAATTTCTTCTTGAATAACATCTAATCTGTCGTTTCTTGATAAATCTAGTATGTCTTGTATGAAATTATCTTGTTGCTGAGCACTCTTGCCGATCATCAAAAGATATTTTCTCATCATTTCAATATCATTTTCATTTTCAGCTAGGTTTACTAAACCTAATACCGATGCTATTGGTGCACGCAAATCGTGGGACACACTGTAGACGAAATTATCAAGTTCTACATTTACCTTTTTTAGTTTTTTATTAGAGATGTTAATTTTGTCCTCTGTCTTTTTCCGGGTTTCGATTTCTGTATTTAGTTCCTTTGTACGTTCAACAACTTTAGCTTCTAAGTTCATGTTAAACCCTTCTAAGGCCTCTTGAGCTTGTTTCCGTTCATATACAGTGGCATATAAAATGATAGTAGAAATACTAATAATAGATAGGAATACTTGAAGAAGAAGCATTGAATTACTTTCATTTTCTAAAACAAAGGCACCTGTATGATTGATAGTAATAAATATTGCAATAATGGATACTATAAGAATTCCTGAGGTTGTGGTTTGAAGGTTGAAACGAAAACCTAGCCACAATAAGAATGGAACAATAATAAAGGGCAGAGACCTTTCAATTGTCGTAGAAGTAGGGTTGTTAATAGAAATTCCTACTATTAAGGCTAAACATCCTCCAAATACTACCCATTCAATTATTCGTAATAAATTCCAGTGAGTTTTAAATTCTTGTGTCCATGAAATAATAAAAGGAGTAATAATAAGCACACTTACTACATTACCAAACCACCATGTGAATAGTGCTTTTGTAAACAATGACTTATCAACTATATTATTTGTTAATAATCCAAACGCACCTATACTTGAGCCAATAAAACAAATCGCCAAAGCTATTCCTAAGTAAGTAAAAACATCAATTGTTCTAAGGAAAGGGTTTTTATTTTTAATAAATTTTAAAATAAGGAAATAGCCGACAAGAGCTTCTATTGTATTTCCTACAGAAGTAATTACTAATGAGGACACTACTTTTGTTGAAAAAGTAACACCAAAATGAAGGTAAACTAATACATTTACCAATATCGAACCTATTGCAATAGCTGGCCAAGATTTATATCCAGTAATTAAAAGCAGAGCCAGTGCTATTCCTGATGGAGGCCATAAAGCTGCTAATTTTGATTCGGGGAAAGATAGCCACAGACCTATTTGTGCAGCTACAAAATAAAAAAGAGCAACAATGATTATTCTAGCATCTGTACTCTTAATAATATTTTTAATATGCCTCATCTTACATTATTATGACTAAAAGATACCAACTATAGTCAAAATGAAGTACAATATAACAAATTATAAAGAATCTATTGTTAGAGATACCATGAAGTGCAATATATGGGGACTAATATTCGTTTAAAAACGGCAAATAGCAGTAATTACTTTAATTTGCTCATTTCTAAAGCTTTTCTTTTTAAAAGTTTATTGAGCAAAGGGTAACTTAATATAGATAAGACTATTATGCCAGTTCCTAAGTAAAACCCTCCACCCATTTTTTCTTTTTCTCCAAAAAATATAAGTGCTAAAATAATACCATAAACAGGTTCAAGATTAATGGTAAGGTTTGACATAAATACTGTTATTCGTTTCAATAATTCGACTGAAGCAGAGAAAGCATAGACGGTACATACTATAGCTAAAATTAGTAAATATCCGAAATCAGACCAACTCACAGAAAGTTGTAGTTGTCCGTTTTCTGTAAAATAGTTTATGTAAAATGGAAGAAATAGGACTGTGCCTATGCAAGCACCTAGCATTTCATAAAAGGTAATATGGTAAGGATCGTGTTTTAATGCAAATTTACCATTAATAACGCTAAAAAGTGCGGCTAAAAAGGCAGAACCAATACCCATTATTAAGCCTAATTGATGATTAAACTCAAATCGGAATATGACATAAAGTCCCGAAATGATTAAGAGTCCTAATAGAACTTCATAGAATTTAATTTTTCTTTTAAAAATCATTGGTTCAATAAAGCTTGTCCATAAAGTGGTGGTAGACAGACCTGCAAGGCATACTGATGCATTAGAAACTTTAGCAGCAGCAAAAAATAATATCCAATGAGCAGCTATTATAAAACCAGTAAGTGAAATTTTAATAATTGATTTTATATTGGGTTGGCTGATTTTATTTTTAAATAAAAAAATCCATATACCAATAGTAGTTGAAGCTATAAGTGTACGATAAAATACAACTTCTACTGCTGGGATGGTAATCAGTAATCCCAAAATAGCAGTAAAGCCCCAAATAAGAACAAGAAAATGAAGGTGAATGTAGTCTCTAATCATATTTATCGTGGAATGTATCGATACATAATTAGACTAATTCCCATAAAAGTGAGATTGGGTATCCATATTGATAATAATGGGGGCATAGATCCTGCTTCTGCTAATGTTTTGGCCATAATAAAAAACAAAATGTATATAAATGACAGAAAAAATCCCAAGGCAATTTGCAACCCAGTTCCACCACGTGATTTTCTTGCCGAAACGATTACTCCCATAAATGTGAGAATAAGTACTGCAAATGGAGAAGAGTAACGCGTGTATTTTTCCACTTCATAAACTTCAACATTACTAGCACCTCTTAACCTTAACGTTTCAATATGTTCATTAAGTTCATCAAGTGTCATACCTTCAAAGTTGCGATAATTACTTTTAAATTCTTTTGGATGAATGGCAAGTGTAGTGTCCATTTCAATTCCTTCTGAGATGGTTTCCGTTAAGCTGTCAATTTTTCTATGTTGCCAATTTTTTACTCTCCATTTTTGTAATGAATCTACCCATGATAAATTTTGTGCAGAAAGTTTTTCTACTAGAGTTGTACCATCAAATCGTTCAAGCGTAAACTTATTGCCTTTATCAGTTTGATTGTTGTAGCTCTTTATATATAAATAAACATTGGGAGCTACTTGAATATGAGTGTTTCGCTGGTTGTAATAGAACTTTCTTTTGGTGTATTCAACTTCGAATTGTACACGTTCTTTGTTAGATTTTGGAATTATCCATCCAATCATTATAAAACTAAAGGAAGCTATAATGATTGCACCTATTAAGTAGGGAAATAGTAAACGTTTAAAACTAACACCACTGCTAAGTATGGCAATAATTTCTGTGTGCCCAGCCATTTTTGCTGTAACAAACACTGTGGCAATGAAAGTAGTAAGTGGGGTAATCATATTCGCTATAAAAGCGATAAAATTGAGGTAGTATTGATCAATTATTTGGCCTACGGTTAATTCAGGAAATTTGTTAAAATCATCAATTTTTTCGGTAATGTCTATAATCACAATTACCGCCATGATAATTAACACCACAAATACAAATGAAGTGAGAAAGCGCTTTAAGATATACTTATCAATTAGACGCATAATTTATAGTCTTTGATTTACTTTTTTAACCATGATATTTTTCCATTCAGCAAATGTTCCATCTTCAATTTTTTGTCGTGCTTCACCTACAAGCCAAAGGTAAAAACTCAAGTTATGAATACTAGCAATTTGCGCGCCTAAAATTTCTTTGCTTCTAATTAGGTGACGTAAGTATGCCTTGGAGTAAAAAGCACTAGTTCCACCTATTTTTTCATCAATGGGAGAAAAATCATCTTGCCATTTTTCATTTTTTATATTGATAAACCCTTCGGAAGTGAAAAGCATGCCATTTCGAGCATTTCTTGTTGGCATTACACAATCGAACATATCTATACCTAATGCTATGCATTCGAGAATATTGGCTGGAGTTCCTACCCCCATTAAATAACGAGGTTTGTCAGAAGGTAATATTTCGCATACCTGTTCGGTCATTTCGTACATCATTTCAGCAGGTTCTCCAACTGAAAGCCCTCCAATGGCATTTCCTTCTCTGCCAAATGAGGCAATTGCCTCTGCTGATTGTTGTCTTAAATCTTTATAAACACTGCCCTGTACAATAGGGAAAAGAGTTTGACTGTATCCATACTTTCCTTCTGTGGCATCAAAACGATCACAGCATCTTTTAAGCCATCTATGTGTCATTTCCATAGAGTTCTTTGCGTAATCATATTCACAAGGATAGGGTGTACATTCATCGAAAGCCATAATAATGTCCGCACCAATAGATCTTTGAATATCCATTACTCCTTCGGGGGAAAATAAATGTTTTGAACCATCGATATGTGATCTAAAAATCACCCCTTCCTCTGTTATTTTTCGGTTTTCCGCTAGTGAGAACACCTGATACCCACCACTGTCAGTGAGTATTGGTTTGTCCCATCCATTAAATTTATGAAGACCTCCTGCCTTTTCAAGAATATCTATTTTAGGACGGAGGTATAAATGATAGGTATTCCCGAGGATAATTTGTGCTTTAATATCATTAGCTAATTCATGTTGATGAACGGCTTTCACAGTACCTGAAGTACCTACAGGCATAAAAATTGGTGTTTTTATTTTGCCATGATCCGTAGTAATTTCACCTGTACGGGCTTTGCTTTTGGGGTCTTGTACCTGAAGTTTAAAATCCATAAGTCGCAAAAATAATAATAACCTCGAATGAAATAGCAATTGTTCTTCAACAAACTATTTTTCAATAAAAGCATTATTAAAAATCGATCTCACTTAAATGTATAATTTACCTTGATAAGTGTAAAAACTAATCATTCCTCTAAACACTATTGACTAATCATTATCTTTGCGCCTTAACTATAATAAAAATGAAAAAAACACTTGTTAGTGTACCTGTTCAGTATGGTGCTGCTGCTTCAGCATTATTGATGATACTATTTGTTGTGTTGTTTTATTCGGGTAGACATCCCATGAGTATTCCAGTATTTTTTGACGTCCGATTTGTTATATTACCTCTATTCATGGTGATAGCCATGAAGGATTTTCGAGATAATAGAAATGAAAATGTACTGCATTTTTGGCAAGGACTCTCCATAGGGTTTATACTTTCAGCTGTGGTTGCAATTATCATGTCGCTTTTTATAATACTTTTTGTGGCAATAGACCCTGATTTCTTGCAACTTTATATTGATGAACGAGTAAAACTTTTAACTGAGCATCGTCATCAGTTAACCGAAACAATTGGTGATGAAACGATACAATTACAACTAGATAAATTACCTTTTACCACTTCATATAACCTTGCAGTTGATTATTTTTTCAAAACATTGGGAATTGGAGTATTTTCAAACATAATAATCTCAATTATTTTACGTAAACAACCTAACTAAAAATAATATGGAAGAGCAAGAAATTGAAAAAA
>JAOUKH010000233.1 GCA_029882685.1 Cyclobacteriaceae bacterium | reverse complement strand
CAGTTTCCTGCTCAGCAACAGGTGCTTGTTCTACTTCTTTTGTAGTTGTTTCCTCTACTGCAGTTGCTGTATTGTCAGCTTGTGCTACTTCTTGCTTTTCTTCTTTTAGCTCAATGGTAGTGGCTGGTTCTTCTTTTTCTTCTGGTTGCTCTTCAACTACTGCTACAGTTTCCTGCTCAGCAACAGGTGCTTGTTCTACTTCTTTTGTAGTTGTTTCCTCTACTGCAGTTGCTGTATTGTCAGCTTGTGCTACAGATTCCTCGTTATCTGAAGTATCGTTTTCATCGTCATCTTCTATATTTTCTTCAATGACTTTCACGACTTCTATTTCTTCTTTAATAGCATCTATATTTTTTTCTACAACAACTTCATCATCAGACTCTTTATCAGTTGTATCTTCTTTATTTTCATCATCTATATCTTCATCAACAGTTATTTGACTTTCTTCAATCTCAATCTCCTTTTCTTCAATAGCTTCCTTGTTTTTTTCTATTACAACTTTCTCATCCGTTTTATTATCACTAGTATTTTCATCTTGTTTGATTACCTCCGCAGTTTTAGCTTTTATAATAGTGCTATTGTCCTTTTGTATTTTTGGAGTAGTACTTGTAATAGCTATATTAGTTGAATTTTCTTGAACAGAAGACTGATTATTCTCGTTTGCCTTTTTATCGGAAGAAGTAGTATCTGCACTTGTAATTACGGCATGAGTTTTACTAGTGTCTTTTGATGTCTCAGATTTTATTACATCATCGTTAGACAGAACTTCAACATTGTCATTGCTACATTTATTAAAAAACAACCAAGCAATTAACAAAGCAACTACACTAGTAAGAATTATAGAAATTATTTTTTTTCTTGTCATCAAAATCTTGTTGAATTAATATTGACACGGACAGAGAAATATTTTATTAAGCCGTGTTTTTTTACTTTATCAAGCTACATGTTAATTATCAAATTTAATAGATATTTGTTAAAGTTTATAGTATTCGAATAAATATTGAATTGATCATTAATCATAATGAATATAATTAATTGACATACAAGATTATATAGATAATATTAGTTATGATTACATATTAGGAAATAGTTATTCTTCAATCCCAAATTAAGCAATAGAGAATCCCTGCCTTGCTGGCCAGGCAGGTATTACATCCATAAATCACTAGAAACAGCCGCTTCACTTTGATAATGCGCATCACCATAGTTACGAATTCTATTACATAACCTGGGTAAATATACATAGATCAAAATTTACCTCAATTATTGGGAGATAAGAAGCAATATTGAAAACATTATAGCTTATAATGGTATAAAGAATAGCTATTTAAGTTAATAAACTTATTTTTTAAAGCCATATAATATTTGATCCCAGAAATTTTTAGGAAATTCATCCACATCATCGAAACCTAATTCAATTTCACCATGTTGCGTATCGGCAATATAATTGGTTTTAAAAATATAATCCCAAAGACTCAAACTTATACCAAAATTTACGCCTGGCATTTGTCCTTTTGGCAAGGCTTTAACATGATGCCAGAGATGCATTACTGGATTGTTGAATACATATTTTAAAGGCCCCCATGTAATGCGTACGTTGGCATGATTTAGATGTCCAATTAAAATAGTGATGAAATGAACAATAAAAGCCTGATCAGGTTCAAACCCTCCTATCAACATTACCACTAAAGTTTTGAGAGGTTTGTAGAAAATATTCTCCATCCAATGATAGCGCAAATGTGCTGCAAAACCCATTTCTATAACAGAATGGTGTACTTTGTGAAAACGCCACAAAAACTCAAAGCGGTGAAGCAGTACATGAGTGAACCATTGCACAAAATCATTTATCAAAAAAAAGATTACTAAAGCTCCCCATATTGGCAACTTTTCTAAGTTGATTACTGAAATAGAACTCATAGTTATCCCAAATCCAGAAGCAATATTTTCGATCACGGAATAAAACCCCGTAATGGCAATAGAAAATATAAAGAAGTTGAAAAACATATAGAACCCATCTAGCCAAAAATCCTTACGAAAAGCAGATTGTTTTTTTCGCCATGGAAAAAATAATTCCAACATCCAAACCATTAATGATATCACAATCAAGCCATAAAAGTAGTTTTGATACCAAGGTACTTGAAATGTTATTAACTGAACAACCCAATTGGCAGTCCCAATAAAACCATCTATTAATAATTTTAAATAATTCATATTAATTAAGTATTTGATAATCAGCGACTATTTGTCAAATATTTTTTCTAAAATTCGTTCTGTAATCATATAGGTAGGTACTACACCTTCAGCCCCCAAGCTACCAGAAGCTAAGGTGCTACCTGTTTCAAGTGGGTTATCTGAAGCGTAATAAGCATATCGTATTTTAACATTTTCATCAATACTCTTTCTTATCATAGTGGCAGCTTGAATAGCCTTTTGATAACATGCGCCTTCCATTTCTAACCCAACGGCATTCCATGTAGAGGTTAAAAAGTGAATCAGTACATCTTTATTTTGTAATGAAGTTCCCAAAACAGTAATCATTGGTCCTTCAAAAACAGAAATACCTTGTTTGTTTACAAATTCCTCTTTAGAAAAATCATTTTTAAAAGGATAGTTGTCAGCAGTCCCCTCAAAAACATGAGCTGTAGGAATCATAATATCTCCTTTTTTTCCTTCTAAGATACCCGCTTTTCCCATAATGTTGATAGATGCTATATTTAAGGGTTGTTGTTCCTCTCCTTCAACTTCGTATGGTTTTAATAACTCATCCATACATTCAAAAGCTTGTTCTCCAAAAGCATAATCCATCACCACCAAAACTGGCGTTTCTTCTTTAGTATTCTTAATACTCCAATGTGAAGAGCTGAAATTTTCTAAATCAAAAATTTGAACAGTAAGATTTGTACCTGAATGATCTTCGATCTCCACCATACCATTTTTACTTGCAAAATCAGTAATTTTATTTCGTAATTCACTATTTCCTTCCTCGCTGGTGTCCATAGCCATGTTCATAACATTCGCATATTTCTTCTCCTTTAAGGCATCAAAGCCATAAACTGCATTCATAAAACTGTGGAGATTGGCACTAATGATATGTATTGGCCGTTCGTGCAGACCATTTTCAACTAAATGGGTTTTAATTTTATGTGCCCATTGTTCGCCATAGATATGTTGCCCAACAATTTTTCTAAGCTCAGCTGAAAACGTTACCTCCCTATCAACATTGTCCAACTCCTCTCCTATTGCTATCTTACCCAGCCAGTAGGTGATATGATACAGACTATGTGCATTATTTCCATAGTTAAATTTTTCAATGGCCTTAGTTGTTTCATCGATAGTTCTTCCTAGAATGTTACTTAAATAAATAGAAGCTCTTTTTTCATCAAAATCTTCTCCATTACTTTCTAACTGTACGATACTTTTAAGACTTTGCCAATCATCATTTGGCTTCCCTTTAAGCGTAAGAGAATGTTTCATTATTTTTTGTGATTCGGAAAATAGAAAAGTAAGGTGAGTAAGAATATCATTAACATCACTTCTACCTCTAGTCATTTCTATATACATCCTATCATCATCAATTCTATAGCAATTTCTTTTCCTTTTTGGTGGAACAATTACTTTAAGACTTGTGTTTTCATATCCTTCTCTTGCCACTAGTTTAATAATTCTACACTCTTCGATACCATCTGGTAGTCGTTCCATCACATATAAAAGTCCGTCCAACTCTACCCGTTCAGGATCCTTCATTAAGCCATAAATCTCTGGATTAAGTGTTAGTAATGATTCCATAAGAGCCTCTCCAGAAACACCTAATGGTTTATAACTTCCACGCATAAAAAGGTGGCGCACTGTGATGTATATTCTTTCAATAGACGCTCTTGATTCGCGTGCTCGTATCTTATCTTCGTTATGTTGCATAATTTTAATTCGTTATAGCGAAGATATGGCTTTGAAAGAATATACACCAAAAAGAACAAGTTAATTATTCCTTCCAGTCATTAGGGAATATTTTATGCACTCACCATTTGAAATGGAGGCAGGTCTATGAGTAACATAATTTCAATACAACCAAGCCCAATACACGGAGCTTGGTTGTATCGCTATAGGGCAAACCTTTAAAACATCATTATCTAATGTTTTATCTTCTTGATGGTTAAGATTTCTTCAGCTCTGATCCCGATAAAACGGGATCTGGCTTACGAAATAAACTTTGAAGTTTAATGCGTTTGAACTAGGTATCGCTAATTCTTACTTTACAAGTAAGAATTTAAAAGTCATTGTTGACGCTAATGTAACATCAATTCCCTGTGGGTTAAAAATGATAACTTGCACATTGGCACGACCATCTCCGGCAATACTCTGAAGGTAAGCCGACAATATGCAGCCTTGTAAATCACTGTCAGCAGACACAAGAAAAATATCTCCCATTACAAATGGTTTAGTAGGTGATGGA
>JAOUKH010000232.1 GCA_029882685.1 Cyclobacteriaceae bacterium | reverse complement strand
TAATCCTGAAAGGATAAGACAATGTGCTGATTCATCTACTATTGAGCTTTCCAGAGAGGACTGGTATTCATTATGGATATCTGCTTTAGGAGAGAAATTGCCATAGTTGAAATTTGAATTAATTGATATTTTGCAAATCAGTATCAAGAGATCAATTTTATAGTACGTGATGGTTTTTAATTCTCGTATGTAAAGATAAAACCCTCCAAGATTGTTGTAAATCTTGGAGGTTTAGGCAATTTGAAAAAGTTAGATAAAATAGCTTTAATGATCGTTTTGTGTAGTATTCAATAGTAAGATGAAATTCCTACCTTTGCATGATGAGTGACACCACTACCAAAATAGACATACGGAATCTTAATCTCGATAAACTTTCTGTGTTCTTAAAAGAAAATGGAGAAAAGGCTTTTCGTGCCAAACAGATTGATGAATGGTTGTGGAAAAAGTCAGCAAAGTCGTTTGATGATATGACGAACATATCCTTATCAACACGAGAGTTACTCAAACAACATTTCACAATTAATCACATTGCTGTAGATAAAATGCAACGTAGCAATGACGGCACTATCAAAAATGCAGTTAAGCTTTTCGATGATATGATAGTAGAGTCTGTACTCATCCCTACCTCTACTAGAATTACAGCATGTATTAGCTCACAAGTGGGTTGTAGCCTCGATTGTAACTTTTGTGCTACAGCACGATTAAAGCGGATGCGAAATCTCAATGCTGATGAAATTTATGATCAGGTAGCTGCAATAATGCAACAAGGGGAAGAATATTTCGAACGCCCTCTTACCAACATTGTATATATGGGGATGGGCGAACCTTTGCTCAATTATCAGAATGTAATTTCCTCAATAGAAAAAATCACTTCTCCTAAAGGATTAGGAATGTCACCAAGAAGAATTACACTCTCGACTGTTGGTATTCCAAAAATGATTAAAAAATTGGCTGATGACGAGGTGAAATTTAAATTAGCAGTATCGCTACATTCTGCCATTGACGAAACTCGCTCGCAAATAATGCCCATCAATGAGAAAAGTAATGTAACAGAATTACTAGAATCACTTCAATATTGGTATACCAAAACCAATCGTATTGTAACGTTCGAATATGTAGTATGGAAAGGTGTAAATGACGATAAACGACACATAGATGCACTAGTAAAATATTGTAAAAAAGTACCATCAAAAGTTAACCTTATTGAGTATAATGCTATTGATGATCCTCGGTTTGTACAAGCAAGCTCTGATGTTATTCAGTTGTATGTAAACCAATTAGAGAAGAATAATATTACTGTAAATATCCGAAATAGTAGAGGGAAAGACATTGATGCTGCTTGTGGTCAATTGGCAAACAAAGAGGAGTGACTTCTCAGCTATCCTTAACAACTCCTGATATGTCATTGCGATGAGCGAGAGAAGAAGACTGTCTACGTCAAGCAGTCACTGTGAAAAGTACTAATCTATTTTAGTCAACCGTTCGTCAAAAGTTAATGGATAATAATAATATTTATTGTAGTATTGTAAGTTCATGATACAAGATATAACTATGAAACTAACAAATTACTTAGCCCTATTTTTTCTAATTGCCACATACGGCATATCCCAAAGTCAATCCTTAGATCACCTAAATCTTCCTAGGGGGTTTTCTATTTCTGTATTCGCAGAAGTTGAAAATGCAAGATCACTGGCAAAAAGTCCTAACGGGACTATTTTTGTTGGCAATAGAAGTGAAGACAAAGTATATGCTTTACAGGACACAGACAATGATGGTGTTGCTGATAAAAAATACATAATAGCCAGTGGTTTAGTAACCCCAAATGGGGTAGCATTTAAGAATGGCGACTTATATGTGGCAGAAGTTAGTAGAATTCTAAAGTTTCCTAAAATCGAATCTCGACTGTCCAATCCTCCTTCTCCTGTGGTTGTATATGATAAATTCCCAAAAGATAAACACCACGGATGGAAATACATCGCTTTTGGACCCGATGGTAAATTATATGTGCCTGTTGGTGCCCCATGCAATATTTGTGAAAAAGACAATAAAATTTATGCATCAATCACTCGCATAAATGATGATGGATCAGGATTAGAAATTGTTGCTAATGGAGTTCGTAATTCGGTTGGGTTTGATTGGAATCCTGATACCAAAGAATTATGGTTTACAGATAATGGTAGAGATATGATGGGTGATAATTATCCTCCTTGTGAATTGAATAAACTCACTAAAGATGGACAACACTTTGGTTATCCATATTGTCATGGTGGGGATTTCGGAGACCCTGAGTTTGGTAGTAAATTTCATTGTTCAGAATTCGAACCACCAGCGTATAAATTTAAAGCACATGTGGCGCCTCTAGGTTTGAAATTCTACACTGGCACTATGTTTCCTAAAGACTATCAAGGTGATGTAATTGTAGCACAACACGGTTCTTGGAATCGATCCAAAAAAATTGGCTACCGTTTAATGCGTGTTAAAATCGAAAATAACAAGGCAGTTTCATCAGAGGTATTTATAGATGGTTGGTTGGATGTTGACAAACAAGAAGCAATTGGTCGACCTGTTGATGTGCTTCAACTTAAAGATGGTTCATTACTTGTTTCTGATGATTATGCTGGGAAAGTATATCGAATCAGTTACGGTAAATGATATTGAGAGTTATTTCTTCACAAACAAGTATGATATGTTTGTGAAGAAATATACATGATTTTTACTTTTTTGTTGTACTAGTGTGCCATTTATGCCCGCAGAATCTCTTGTACGCTGTTTTTTTTAACGTAAGTCTCTGAATAATAACTGGGTTTTATAAATTTCAACTGAAGGGCAAACCAAAACGTACGTGAAGATAATGTCGCAAAAAGAGTGGTCTTGTCCACTCATCCCAATCAGCTTATGTTAGCGCAGTTCCTAATTATTCTGAAAGAGACTTGCAGTAACAGAACCACTAGACCCTTGGTCAGCACTACATCCTTCTGACTCACCTGGGTAGGCAGCACTATCACCATTACTAGTACTACCCTCCATTGATAAAGTAGCTATATCTATGTAGCCTTCAAAGTTGTTTTCAACATAACTTCCTGGTACCCCTTGGAAATATAAATAAACATACATTTTGCCTTCTGGAGCATTAGATCCAGGTTCATTTACAAAGCCATCAACAAATGTGGAAGATGCATTGTTAAGATTTACCTCACCAGTAAAAGTACCATCATGATTGTCTACTATAATATATGAAATTTCCATTTGACCTGTCAATTCTGGGCTACATGACCAAGAATATATTCCTGTCCATGTGCCACTGATATTATAGGAAGTAATAGTAATTGCTATTTCAGCTTGACCTCCATTTGAATTAATAATAAGTGTTTCTGAGAATGTACCTAGACTATAATTAAGTACACTCGCTTCTATATTAATTCTTGCTGAATTTGAACCATTAATTTTATCAATAGTAATATTTTCACTTGGGCTTATTACTTCCCATATCAAATCTTCCTCTCCGCCATTACTAATATCTAAAAAAGTAGTTAATTTATCTTTATTAAATTCTATTGAGGTTTCAGAAACAATTAATAGAGGAGGTGTGGGAATAGTAATAATTATCGAAATCTCTTTATTGCCTCCATTTGATAGAATTGTTATACTTTCACTATTACTGCCAGGTTGATAATTAAGTATATCAATTGTAATGTTTAAAGTTGAAGCACTAGTTCCAGTTGTTTTATCTACTGAAATATTGTCACTTGATTTCAAAACTTCCCATTCTAGCTCTCCCTCACCGTTATTGCTTATTTCTATTGTCGTAGAAGTATTATTCTTATCAAAATGAATTTCGCTTTTGGAAATATTTAGTATTGGAGTTGGATCACCAGCTTCACAAGACATAAAGGTTATTAAAATAAATAAGAAGTAAAGTGTACTAATATGTTTCATATATTGATTATGTTATAAAATGTACAAAATATAGTCGATTCGTTAATAGTTTTTACTAAATTTTTTGAAACCAACATACATGTAAAGCATACTCAGCACGCATTACCCAACCAATATAGCAAAAAGTATACTCAATAAAATACAAAATAATTTTAAATTTATGCTATTAATAATTGATTCACCAATTACATGGTCATTACTTTACGGTTAAAATTCTTTCTTTCAAAGCATACGTATTTAATAACTAATTACCATTTAAAGATTTCTTTATCCAATTTTAAGACTGAAAATCGTTTAAATATTCATCATTAGTATTTTGATTTTCTTTATGGTTAAGATTCCTCCAATACACCTGCCTGACGGCAGACAGGTTACGGAATGACCTAACATTTAAAAGAAAGCTATTGCCAAATATAAATACGTCATTTCTCCTCAATACTTCAAATCATAGGAGAAGAAATTTTAGTCATACAGCAAATCAAAATAGTGTGGTTCAATTTGATTAATCACTAAACCAAAATT
>JAOUKH010000231.1 GCA_029882685.1 Cyclobacteriaceae bacterium | reverse complement strand
AGACCCAATACCTCTTACACGAACCGATATAGCTGCTCCAGGAGCGCCATCGTTAGTTACAACCTGTAATCCAGTAGAACTTCCTTGAAGAGCAGACTGGAAACTAGCAGTTGGCATCATTTCTAGTGTTGCAGGATCAACAATGGCAACAGAACCAGTAAGTTGTTCTTTCGTCTGTGTACCATAACCTACTACCACTACTTCAGAAAGTTGTGTGGCATCAGAAACTAAAGATACATTGATTGTAGTTTGAGAACCCACAGTAATTTCCTGGGTAACCATACCTATAAATGAAAACACAAGTTGTGCGTTTCCATCAGCAATGCTAAGTTTGTAATTACCGTCAAAATCTGTAACGGTTCCAGTTGTAGTTCCTTTTACTACAACATTCACTCCTGGTAAGGATGAGCCATCTTCCGCAGATGTGACCTTACCAGAAATTGTGCTCTCTTGTGCTATTGTTGCTATGCTAAACAACAGCCCAAAGCTTAATACACAAAATCGTAAAATTGTTTTCATGAAATTTTAATTAAGTTGGAAATTTTATTTTCATACAACATAATCACTTATAATCAAAAATCACATTTATGAAGCTATTTTTTTAGTGATATAAACCTGTACAGTAATATCAATATAGAATATTTGGTAATTTTTGAGCCAATACATAATGACCTTAGTTAAAAACTGCCAAATAATGATCACCATGCTTATTTTCCAAAGGGCATATAACAAAGCACAAAAAACTACTAACTCGAAACCAAATTAGCTGGATAGTTTCTCTTCATTTTTGGGAAGTAGAAGAAATGCTTAATGTAAGTGGCTTCTTCCGCTCCATTTACATTATAAAATTCTTGCAAATAATTATTAAATGTTCTTCTATCTGATTTTGCTTGTAATTGAGCTTCTTCTGTAATATCCACAAATTCAAAAGTAACAGGACGTTTAGGTAAAAAGAATATTAAATTAGCAAAAAGGTAAAAAACCCCTTTTAGAAATGTATACAGAAAATTGGGGTTTTTACCCATCCAAGCAACCGACCACATACTCCCCCACAACCCACCAACCCTTACTCCTATTACCTTTACATTGTCAGGGAGGTTGGATACTAATACATGAGCACTTTGCTTATTTTTAATCTTCTCAACGGGTGTATGAGCAATTTGTCCAGAAGGTGCTATGAGTACACTTCGTCCTTGCTTAAGTGCATTTGTAACGCCCGAAAATATTTTTTCTAATACATGAGGGTCTCGATTACCGTGCTTCAAATCACTAACTGCAACTGCATTCCAGGCTCTCAAAATGGATCCAAGAATAGGGATTCTTAAAAATCGCTCTGATATAACAGGAACAAAATCACAATGCTGAGCAACAAATACACCTAGTAGTTGTGGGTCAATATGAGATTGGTGATTTTGCAAGATTAATTTAGCTCCACTATCTCGTAAAATATTTATGCCTTTTACTTTTATATTGTATCTTCTTGCTAGAATGAACGAAAGGAATGGTATCAAAGGGTCTCTTTTGGTTTATTTGTGATCATCAAAACAAAGTAGTGGAATTTTTAGATATCAACAACTGATCTATATCATTCTATTCTTTAATTTTTTGATTATTGAATCAAAGATGCATAGCACCACTACAATGGTGTGGGTTTAGCTCAGAGCAAACGCATTTATTATTTTTTTACACAATTTTTTAGCAAAGTCAGACTCCATATAAACTTGGTGTCCCTTATCTATTTCTTCTATGCAGGCCACATTCATTTTGTTGCACCAATCTTTCGTAGGCTTGTAATTATCTTCACTACCAAAATATAGTGCTATGTTACCTCGTGGCTTATTAACTTCATAACGCAATCTTGTTGAAGAAACAGCATATAAAGATTTAATTCCCGAACGTGCTATTCCATATTTCCATCCTATTGTTCCCCCTACACTAAAGCCCAAAATAGTTGCATCATCTTTTTCTTTTTTTAATAAATTTTGGACTCCAATTTCGATACCACCATTAATAAATTGTTTGTGTAATGCTTCTTCAGAATATATTGATTGATCTAACTGTCCTAATTCACATGAGTCGTAGCATTTTATTTCAAAACTATTTTGAAGATTGTTTTTATAATAGTCAATCCATTGAGATTTTTCCAATCCCCATAAATCAGAGAGAATAATTAATTTAGGCTTCATTATTTTTGATTACACTAAAAAGTGAATTGCCTTAGGCACGACTGTAATGGTAACAGGAGCGTTTCCCATTATTTCTCCATCCGCTTCAATGCCACAAAGCTGATTGCCTGAATTTTCAACAGTCACTTCTTTAGATATATAGTAATGTGCATCATCATGATCTAACTTTACGCCTTTTTTAAGTTTTTTTAAGTTTTTTAAATAATCAATAATGGTTAGTTCGCCAAATAGTGAAATATGGAAAAGGCCATCATCTATTGTAGCATCAGGGCAAATACAGATACTATTTCCAAAATAGCGACCATTACCTATTGCCATTTGCAATAGGTTGCCTTTCCACTCCCAATTATCTCCAGTACACACTACTCCTTTCTTTTTGTATGACATAAACCCCTGAATTATGGATTTGAAATAGGAGAGTTCCGAGCCAAGAATTTTTGGAGACTTTTCTTTAATCAATACTGCCTCAGGACCTAAACCTAAGCCACAAATGTTTATAAAATACTTCGTTGTCTCTGTTCCAGAGTTCAGCTTTATTTTACCAATGTCAATTTTTTTATCTGACCTTTTTGTTATTCTATTTTTCAAGTCCATTACAGAATTGCTGTTTCCTGCAGTTCTTGAAAAATCATTGGCCGACCCTTTTTGAAGCATCCCTAAAACTGGAAGTGTATTAACAGGAACAGAGGCATACATCATACCATTAAGTACTTCGTTTAGTGTACCATCTCCACCAACAGCAATTATGTAGTTATACTCATTTTGTACAGCTTGTGTAGCTATTTCTATAGCATGTTTTTTGTATTGAGTTTGTGCAAAAGAAATTTGAAAACCGGAAAATTCTCGCCTAATTTCTTTTAAAGTTTTCTTTAGATTTTTAATCTGGCTATTAACTATAAAAATAATCCTCATGGGCTAAAAAGTCCCTATTTACAATTACTTTTTATTTCTGCTTTTGCATCTGGGTGTCCCAATTCTTGTGCTGTTTTAAGGTCGAGGCAGCCATCGTTATTATCACCAATTTTAAACTTCACCAAGCCTCGTTGTAAGTAGATTTCTGCATCATCAGGATACAGTTCGAGAGAAATAGAAAAATCTGTTATAGCACCATCATAATCTTCCAATTCTATTTTTGCCAAGGCTCTGTTATCGTAGTAAAGAGAATTTTCAGGGTCAATACTTAATGCCATGTCATAATCAGCAATAGCATCTTCATTTTTTTCTAAAAAGTATTTCACAACACCTCTTAAGTTGTAGGTATCAGGATCGTCAGGAAATAGAGCAATAGATTTATTATAGTCCTTTAGTGCAGCTTCATGATCTTCAAGTGTACCATGTACCAATGCGCGATTATCATACTTCAATGCATCAGTTGAGTCCATTTCTATGGCTTTATTGTAATCACTTAAAGCCCCTTCAATATTTCCTAAATTAAATAGGGCAACACCTCTAAAATTATAGACATCTGCATCAGAACTATCGAGTTCAAGGGATTTTGTATAATCATCAATAGCGCTCAGATACTCTTGCAATTCTGCACGAATTACTGCCCTGTTAAAATATTTATCAGCATCTTCAGGGTCTAATTCTATGGCTTTTGAAAAATCAAAAAACGCAGCTTCTAGTTCATCAATATCATAATAAGCCAGTCCACGATTAGCAAATGCTTCAGCAAATTCAGGATTTTTAAGAATAGCATTTTCATAATCTTCAATGGCTGAATAACCATCTCCTAAATTGTACTTTGCAACACCGCGATTGTTGTATGCCTCAGCAAATTCTGCATCCAACTCCAATGCAATATTATAATCGCCAATAGCTCCATAATAGTCTTCAAGTAAATTTTTAGCTTCCCCGCGTTTGTTGTAAGCTTCTTTGTTTTTAGGGTTTTCAGCAATCGCTTTGGTGAAAGCCAATTTAGCTTCTTCAAGTTTTTCTTCTTCTAATAATTTAACTCCCTGATCATAAATAGAGTTATTGGTTTGAGCTGATAGAGCATTGACAAATAGAAAGACAATAAAAATGGAGCTAATCTTATTCATAGTACACAATTTACCCCCAATTTATATTTAAAAATTTGAATCAACAACAGCCACCACCATCATAAAAATAAGTTGACTCAGAAACATAGATGTCATCTCGCTTTAAATTGGCTAATGCCGAGGCAGTTTTGTCACATATTGCAAGTGGTTGATTAGGCATTAATACATGTCCTTTATGGTCATCAAAATATTCATCATTGCCATAATATATAGCTGATTTTCCTGTAAATATACAGGGGCCATCATCTGGCATTGGGTCTTTTATGGCACAT
>JAOUKH010000063.1 GCA_029882685.1 Cyclobacteriaceae bacterium | reverse complement strand
AAAACAGATTTCATTTCACGGATTTCATTTAATTTTTCAATCACATTACTCTCGTTAACATTATTATAAGCTTCTAGCACTTTTTTTACATCTTTTAAATTTTCCTCAAGTGAGTTAACTCCAGCATACACGAAATTTATTGGATTATTGATTTCATGGGCTATACCAGCAGTTAACACTCCCAGAGAAGCCATTTTTTCAGATTGTATTAGTTGTGATTGGGTCGATTTTAGTTTTTCAAACAAATCGGATTGTTCATCATAGGCTCTTTTAATTTCTGATGCCGCTTGTTTCAATTCCTCATTGGCTTGTTCTAATTCCTGTGTTCTTTCTTCAACTAATTGTTTTAAATTGTTCTTATAATTTTCAAGCTCTATTTCAATAATCTTTTGCTCAGTTATATCACTAACTGTTCCTATCGAACGTATTGGAGCTCCATTACTATTCCATTCTGTTTCACATCGTTCTTGTACATATTTAATATCCCCGTTTTTCATCACCATTCTATGGGCAATATTATATTCAACACGATTTTCAATATGGTTAGAAAATGCTTCGTTTACCATATCCCGATCATCAGGATGTATATAACTCAGAAAAATTTCGTAATCAGCATCTATTGAAAATATCTCAAGACCTAGTATTCGATATACCTCCTCAGACCAATAAAGTTTATTATTCACTAAATCCAGTTCCCAGCTGCCTACTTTTCCTATTTTTTGAGCTTCTTTTAAACTATTTTCATTATAAATTAGTTTATCTCTTATTTCTTTTTCCTTACTGATGTCACGAGTAAGTGTTGCGAAATTTATTGGCTCACCATTGGCATTATAAATTAAAAATAAATTTAAGGATACTGGGATTTGTTTATTAGTAACATAATGTTGGAGGTTTACCTCACCCACCCAGCTTCCATGTTTCAATACATGAGGTATTACCTTTTCTTTCATCATTTTTAGCCCTTCATCATCAAAATAATCAAGCATAGTAGTGGAGCGATATTGCTCTTCTGACTCCACTCCCAACATTTCCTTTCCTGCTTCATTTATAAATGTAACTGATGTATTCATTTCTGCAATACCAACTAGATCAGTAGAAAATTGAACGATAGATGCTAAGCGTTGCGCTTCTATTTTTGCCTTTTCTTGCTCTGTTAAATCTTGAAACATGCCTAGTAAACGTACTACTTTACCATCTTTTTTTTCAGGTATTCCTATTGCGCGAACATGCTTTATGTTTTTTTTAGCTGTAATTATTTGTAATTCTACATCATACTGTTCACCATGTTCTATAGCTCTATTTACTAGATGGGTAATGGTGTCTCTAGAATACCCCTCAACATAAAAATCTATTCCAGTTTTTAAATTTGGTAAGTAATCTAAATTTACTTCATGAATTATTTTGGTAATTTCACTCCATACTAGTTCCGATGTAATCAGATCCAACTCCCATGTACCTGTACGAGATATCTCTGAGGTCTTATCGAGAATAGGTTGTACACTAGCTACTTTTTTTAACCCATAAATGATTTTATCTATCTCATCTCCAGGAGCAGACAATATGTCGTCTGTATCTATTCCCTCAGTCTTCAAAGACGAAATAAGATCAAAAATAATGGCTATTCTAGGGTCTTCTGGTTTGTTCATCTTCATTTAGTTTATGGCATCATTCTCAGAAGTAAAAAATAGAGTTTTGCATAAAATCTTGTCTTATCCATGAATACTATAAACTTTTGTTAATAATAAACTTATTAGAACCGCTACAACATACAAAATAACTTCATGTACTACTTTCTAATTATTAAATTGTACCGTAGTCGTCCACATTTTCATTTTATATGAATATACATAATTTATACTTTTACAGGGAGAAAAATATTCATAGTAGTTCCTTTTCCTAGTTTACTATCCACTTCAATAAATCCATTATGATTTTTTATTATGTTATGGCATATCGATAATCCTAAGCCTGTTCCTTTCCCAACTTCTTTAGTAGTGTAAAATGGCTCAAAAATACGGTTTTGTATATCTTTACTCATACCAGTGCCAGAGTCTTTAATGGCAACTTTAACATATTCTTTCTTTTTTCTTGTTACTTGAGATGTAGATATTACTATGACTCCTTTAGTATCAACAGATTGTAGGGCATTGCCAATAATGTTAATAAATACCTGATTGATCTTACTGGAGTAACAATCTATTTCAGGAGTTTTCCCATATTGTTTTTTAACAGTAATATTTTCTGTTATCTGACTATTAAGAAGTAATAAAGCATCTTCCAAACTATCATGAATATTTACTCTCGTAAATTTATCATTATCCTCTCTTGAAAATGTTTTTAGCCCTTTAATAATTTCTGTAGTACGTTCGGCACCATTCTTTATATTTAGAGTTAATCTATCCACTAAATCTAAAAGTTTATCAAACTGTAAAACAGATTTTATTTCACGAATTTCATTTAATTTTTTAGCTACATTGTTCTCGTTTACATTATTATAAGCTTCTAGCACTTTTTTTACATCTTTTAAATTTTCCTCAAGTGAATTAATACCAGCATACACGAAATTTATTGGATTATTGATTTCATGGGCTATACCAGCAGTTAATACTCCCAGAGAAGCCATTTTTTCAGATTGTATTAGTTGTGATTGGGTCGATTTCAATATGTCTAGTGTATCCATCAATTGATCATTTGTAGCTTTTAACTCTTCATTGATAGCATTTAATTCCATATTTCTTTCTTCCACTTCTAAGGTTCTTTCATATATCTTATGTTCTAAATTATTTTCATTATCCCTTAATTGTTCTTCTATTTTTTTTCGGGAAGTAATATCCATCATACCTATTAAATATCCTTTATTATTCCCTTCATCATCTGTTATAACTGTACATTCTGAGGCTACTATAATATTTTTTTTATTTTTATGGAAAAGTTCAAAATCATGCTGTTTTTTCACCCCTTCTTCACCACCTTCAAGCATATATTTAGCCATATACATTCCTTTTTCATCTACAAAATCAAAAAAGTGTTTACCCTTCATTTCTTCAATGGTATACCCTAACATTCGTGCCATACTTGGGTTTACAAAATTAGTGTAATAACCCTGATCTAATACCCAAATGCCCTCCTGAGCTATTTCAAATAATTGCTTATATTTTTTATCACTCTCTTTTTTAGCTTCTTCTGCAACCTTAACTTCAGTAATATCTTTTACAGTACCAATCATTTTAGATGCTTTACCGGTATCATCAAAAAAGACCTCCCCTCTCTCATTCACAATACGAATAGTACCATCTTCCCAAACTACACGATGCTCAACATCATATTGTTTTTCTTTTTTAAGTGCTAAATCCACACCTGTTACCACTATATCTAGATCCTCAGGGTGGACAAATTGTAAAAAAGCCTCATATGATGCATCAAATTCTTGTGGCTGAAAACCGAAAATTCTATAAATTTGATCACTCCATGCTATATGCCCAGTTTCGATATTCCATACCCATGATCCCATGTCACCGATTTCTTGAGCCTTATTAAGTTCATAGGTTTTTTCTTCGATTAACTCATTTTTGTGGTATTGATGAGTAACATCCCTGTAAAAACCAATAACTACGGATTTATTATCGTATTTAATTATTTGAGACTTAATATCTACCCATTTTTTATGACCTTTCTTAATAAGAATAGGAATGTCATGAACTATATCTATTTCGTTATTGTACAAGCGCTTTAACTGCTCATTAATAACAGATATACTCTCACTCGGGAATAAACCAGAAGATCCTAATTGAATTAGCTCCTCTGCTGTATAACCAGTTATCTCCGAAAGCACTTTATTAGTCTTTATAACCTCCGTAGTTATGGGATCGAAAATCATTAACCCATCAATTATACCTTCATATACTGACTCTAGTTCATTAGTCTTGTGATGCAAAATGCTATCAGAGATTTCTAATTGATTCACTTTGCTATTTAAATTTGAAAACAGTCTTGAATTTTCATACGAAACCGCTAATAGTTGAAATAACACACTTAATATTTGTACATTATATAATGTGAAAGCCTTAGTAATTTCATTATTTTCTATATAAAATATTGAATGTAACTCGCCTTGATATTCTATTGGAACGCACAAAATTGATGTCATTTCATCTGAATCTTTTAACTCATTTACCCCAAATCGCCCATCTTCTGACAGGTTGTTAATCATTATTAGAGATTTAGTGTTAATAACTTGACTAATTATGCTATGGCATACAGCTCCATTTTTATCTTTATTTGTTTTTTCAAAATCTTCGTTTTGTAATGTTTCAATTTTATTATTTTTCAAATCTATACGTGCCTGAAATAACCATTTTTCCTTTTTTTCGCTAGTATTGAAATTATCATTAACTAAATAGTGGATTTTATCTGCATCTGTATTTTTTGCAAAAATATTTAACATGTTTATAAGAACGTTATCAAGTGTGGCTTTTTCAGAAAGGGCAATTGAGGCATTTATAATTGTTCTTAAATCTTTATTAGCATTTAATAATCCTTTTGTATTGATTTGACCATGGTCGATTTTATCTAATTCAAAAGTTGTATTTTGTTTACTATCATTAATTTCTTCTCTACATTTTTTTAACTTAATTAATAACTCTAAGCTAGTTTGGTAGCGATCTTCATTATGTTTTCTAATAAGTTTGGAAACAATATTTGAGATAGTTTTAGGAATGCTTTTATCAATATCGTGCAATGACAAAGGAATTTCTAGAAGATGTGCATTTATTAACTCCTGTCTATCCGAATAAATAAACGGAAGGTAACCTATCATCATTTCATAAAAAACAATACCCAAAGAATATAAATCACTTCTGAAATCTATATAACTACTTGTACTTTCTATTTGTTCTGGAGATGAATAATTCAAATTGATGAAATCCATAAAATTGGTTTGGTCTGGGATAGCTTCATTGCTTTTAAATGCTAATCCAAAATCAATAATTGTAATTTTATTATTTTCACCTACAATAATATTGTTACTATTTATATTGTTGTGTACTATTTTAGCCTTATGGATTTTATATAGTATTTCAACGATATCAATGAATATATTAAGTAAACTGGAAACACTATTTTTTTGATTTTTTATTATCTCAGATATGGTCTTTCCATTAGTGTATTCAAGACATAGTTCAGGAAACTTATCTTTATTTTCTATCCATAGTGCTTTCCTAGTTCCTTTCACATAAAAATCTTTTGTGAGCTCAAATTCATTAATCAGCTTATACGAATAAAAAGAATGAAAATTTGTATTTTTTAATGATTTTATAATGACATCACCACTTTTTTTCTTATATAGATTAATAGCTAACGACTCGTTTGAATAGATTTTTTTACCAGATTTTAGTTTCACTTTCCTCATTACAAACTATCTCCTTTGGTTCTAGTCAAAAATAGTGCTTATCTCAAATTGACTCAATAGGTATTTATCGCAATCATGCCTATGTAAAAGCCGCTATAATATACACTAATACAAGAAGTTAATTGCATTATTATGATTTGTAAGGCAGTTCAATTACGAATTCTGCACCACTACCAATTTCACTAGTGACACTAATTTTCCCCTTATGTTTGTCTATAATATCCTTACTTAAATTTAATCCCAAACCTGTTCCTTTATCTTGATCTTTCGTTGAATAAAAGGCTTCAAATACTTGTTGTTTAACACTCTGTGACATGCCTACTCCATTGTCTTTTATTTTAATTATTAAAGAAGAATCCTTATTAAGTGTAGTAATTTCAATAACCCCTTTTACCATTTCTTCACTAATAGCATCAATAGAATTCGAGAAAATATTCATAAACACCTGATTGAGTAATCCTGATATACAATTCAAGTTCTCAATATTTTTCCCATAATTCTTGATAACTTCAATGTTGGCGTTCATAAATGTTTTTTTCAAAAGAAGAAGCGTTGAATCTATTCCATCATGGATATTTACATATTCCCATTTGTCTGTACCAGAACCAACAAAGTTTTTCAAACTTTTTATTATTCTCAGTGTTCTTTTAGAACCACTTAAGGCATCTATTATTAGTTCCGACATGTCACTTTTTCTTTCAGCGAACTCCTCTGAAGAAAGTTTATTTTTAAACATTTCTATATTACTTGGGTCTGAAAAGTCTAGTGTTTGTGCCTCATCAAATATTTTAATAAAAAAATTAATATTCAATTTGATAATCTCTAATGAACCTCTAACCAGGTCCACTGGATTATTCATTTCATGACCAATAGCTGCTGATAGCATCCCTAATGAAGCTAGTTTTTCAGATTGTAATAATTGTGCTTGGGCATTTCTAAGGATAAACAAAGTATTTGATAAATCAGTGTTTTTTGTCTCTAATTCATGAGTTCTTTCTATAACTTTTTTTTCTAGATTTTTATTTAAATTTTCTAGTTCATCATTACTTATTTTAAGCTCAACTAGCAAGCGATGGTTTTCTTCCCTAAGGCTATAAGTCTCTAGTGCTTTGTCAATAGTAATTTTCAAATCTTCCTTCTTCCAAGGTTTGGTTATGTAATTGACAATTTTTCCTTTATTAATCGCATTAATAATGGCATCCATATCACCAAAACCTGTTAACACCATTCTCATAGTTTTGGGATATTTTTTATTTATTTTATCTAAAAATTCCACCCCAGTCATTAATGGCATCTGTTGATCAGTAATAATTAGATGAATTTCTTCTTTGTCCAGTATTTCAAAACCTTCTTCAGCCGATTTAGCCAAATGTAGATTATAGTCTTTCCAAAACGTAGATTCAAAAACATCTAAATTATCCTGTTCGTCATCAATATAAAGAATCTCAAATTTTTTGTCATTCATATTTTTTGTAGGAGTTTAAGACCAAAATAAATATTAACACTTGTAGTTTTCTCTATTCATATTAACAGATGCCTAACCTATTTATTTTAAGCAAACAATTTATAATTTTAAATTATAATAAAACACAGGGTTACACGTAGTTTTAAATACGTGTTTTATCATATAACATTTCGTTATTTGGTATTCTTCTCATAGGTTTATCTTGCCTATCACTAGTATTCGAGAATATTTTTTCTAAGAATTTAGAATACTAATTTCATTGCTGAATATCTATAGCTATAAAAAATAACAAAGAGTGGCAGCAATACAAATCACATTATCATAGTTATTACTTAAACAATTATCTAGTAAATTTCAAACATCGAAAGAAAATAAATAGTAGAAGTAAGAAAATTTTCAATATGAACAAGGGTTTAATTAATGGGCATTCAAAATGGTTTTTTATGCTAAAAAAAAACTATACTTTAGCTAATTCTTATTAGTTGCAATGATAAATAGTATTACATTAACGAATATAAAACATCTGTTGTGTTGGAAACATCAGTATAATAGGTGTTATCATCACTGGTCCAAATTTATTTTCATTTCTTCTATAGATAGTAAGGATACAATTATTTTTTCAGGGTGTAAAACCCCTTCGATTTCCTCCCTATTTTTCACATCAAAACTAAAAACACCTGAAGAGGTTTATGAACTATGGATTGGGTAATAGATGATGCAATATATAATTCGGAAAGTACACCAGAACACTTGGATGGTATAAAAAAGAATATTTATTTCATTGAAGATGACATAATTGTCTTTAATGAAATACTAGACCCTACCTCTTTTACGTATGATTTACAATTTGGAAACTTAAGAAAATTAACTCAGCATCTTGATAAATACTATTTGATAATAAACGTGGCGGATGCCAAGAGGCCAAATGCAGAAAATCGCGCCAAAATTAAGAGCGAATTCAAAAAAATATCTCATAAGGTACAACATGTTTGTGTTGTTACTGGAGAAAATTTTTGGACTAATACTCTTGCAAATTTTATATTAAGAGGAACAGGATATAAATCATTTATTACTTGCAAAGAGTTTGATAAAGCAAAGAAAATTATTGATGAAATCAGAATACTAAATTGAAATTTTGAAATTAGATCAAAGTCAAGTCAAAAAAATTATTGAACACATTGCAGATATCAATGCTGGAGAATGCAATATTACTAATAATCAAGTTGAGCAGGAAAATAATATACTCATGCGAGATGTACTTGCAGGATTATTGGTGATGCACGAAGATTTAAAACATGAAAACACTCAAAGAAAGAATGCTCAAAACAAGCTTTCTGAATTAAACGAAATATTACTTCTTGAAAAAAATAAACTTCTAGAAACCAGAATAAGTAAAGAGTATAGTTCCAAAAGAATCAAGGATGCCATTCGTTTAGTTATGTTAATTGGTGCTAGAAATTTTTCAGAAAAAATGAGTGTATCTTCTGAAGGGGATGAGTTTGATGGTTTGGCAGTAGGTCTAAATATGCTTGGAGAAGAGCTCGAGTCTTCATCCATATCTATCGACTACCTCAATGATGTTTTAGATAGTGTCACAGAAGTATTGATGGTTACCGATAATAAAGGACAAATAATATTATTCAACACTGCTGCCAAGTATAATTTTGGAAATATTGATGGTAAGAAAGTTATAGAAGCATTTAATAGTTTTCAGCCTGAAATCAATTCTATTTTAGAAGAAAAGGCATTAATAAAATTGATTCTTGAAAAGCAAAAAGTAAAAAGGTTTGAAATTATAGTCAACAATATAAAAGGTGAAAGCATACCATTGGAAATTTCTATATCACCAATGAAAAACAACAAGGGTTTGGTTATTATAGGTCGTAATATATCGGAAAGAAAGTATGCTGAAAAAGAAAGGGAGAAATTATTATCCCAGCTATATAATTCAAATGATGAACTCAAAGAAATGATGTATATAGTATCTCATGATCTAAAAGCTCCGTTAAGAGGTATAAGCACTCTTTCCGATTGGATTATTGAAGATTTAGAAGGGAAGGTAGATGAATCTGTCAATGAAAACCTTATTCGTTTAAGTAATAGGGTGACAAAGATGTATCACCTATTAGAAGGTATACTTGGCTACTCTAAAATAGGTAATGAATTCTCTCGGAAAGAAGAGTTTGATTTAAATCAGTTGATTCATGAACTTATTGAAACATTAGAAAATAAAAATAATGTAAAAATTATTTTCGACACATCCTTACCCACTCTTAATGCTTCTAAAATACATTTTATACAGTTGTTTCAAAATTTAATATCTAACGCAATAAAGTATATTGACAAACCTGAAGGAAGAATAAATATAGGTTGTTCAGAAAAACCACAATTTTGGCAATTTTATGTGAAGGATAATGGTTGTGGTATAGAAAAGAAACAACACGAAAAAATTTTTAAAATATTTCAAACTCTTCACAAAACGGAATCATTTGAAAACACTGGCATTGGATTGTCTATTGTAAAAAAAATAGTAACTCAAAATAATGGAGAAGTATGGATTGAATCTGAACTGACCAAGGGAACAACCTTCTTTTTTACCATTCAAAAATAAATTTTTATAGTGTGGGTTCAACAGGGAAATCGCTTTTAAAAATGCTTGTGTCATTTTGGAGTCAATGAGCCAAAATAATTGGTTCATTGCTGTAGAAATCATAACCATATTGTAAATACATGTCATATTGGTTAGGATTCCTCCTTGTTTTTGTTGGCTATAACCAACAAAACATACGGAATGACTCCTCGGAAAGTTAAATGCGTTTGCTCTGGTGGGTTCAACTATTGTGCAAATGTGGCATTAATTACCTATTAAAATAAATGCTCCCCAATAATATGGATCGGGATATGTTTTTTTAAGCGAAAGTTGAGCTTGCTTAAAAGCTTCCTTTTTATTGTTTTGATTCAGCCAATTTGAATAAAAAGTTGTCATTAATTTCTGTGTAGCTAAATCATCTACTTTCCACAAGCTCATAATTAAGGTCTTGGCTCCAGCTGCCAAAAATGCACGTTGGAGACCATATACACCCTCGCCTGCTTTTACATCACCCATACCCGTTTCGCATGCACTTAGTACTACTAGTTCTGTATTATCCAATGAGAGATTCATCGCTTCATAAGCTGTTAGAATACCATTATCTCTATTTTCTAATGAAGCATTATCTTCTTGTTCAAGAATACTTCCTGAACCAGAAAATAATAATCCTGAACGGAGTAAAGGGTTGTTACGAGCACTTTCAGAACTAATTCCAAAAACTTTCTCTTTATTAATTTGGGCATCTTCAAGGAAATAGCCATGTGTTGCCACGTGTAAAAGTTTAGGGTTGTTTACTGATTTCATATTGATTTCTGAAGCTTGGTTTTCAGTATACTTGTTTATTGTATACCCTTTTGATGTCAATATACTCCCTATTGATGTGATTTCTTCTTTAGTACCAGGCAAAGAGGTTACTGTGTTTCCTCCAAAATTTGGGTTACCAACCAAAAAAGCAGATTTAAAAGTATTAACGGTTGTATTTTTTGCAATAAATTCTTTAGTGTTTCCTACAATAGTAATGTCAAATTTGTCTATCATATAATTTTCTTCCGAATCCATCAACGTATTTATATTTATCTGACTATATATACCATCGGGGGAAAAGTATATATGTTGTTTATCTCCAACTTTTGTCAAAATAGCTTTAACATATTGTTCATAAGAGTAATCATCATGTATCTTCTTATGTATTGCATTGTTGTAATAAGTATAGTATCTAGTTTCCAGTTGATTTCCGTTATCTATCTTTACATACTGTGGGGTCTCATTATTAGCTGTTAAAATAAGGGCTAGATACATCACATCATCAGTAAGTGTGTTGTCGTATTTACGAAGTCGTAACATTTCGATCGCACATTCAACATTATTCAAAGCTTTACTAATTTGAGTTGTGTTTAACTGATCCAGTTTGTAGCCCTCGGAAAACAAATTGGATTCGTTGGATAATTCCTTTTCTGTTGTATTTGTTGCTTCTTCGAGTGAGTCAAGATTGATTTTTTCTTCTTGTAATTCTTCTTTGCTATAACCGTAATATCGTGCCAGTGTTTCTTTTTGATCGAGCCAGATAATATACTTGTCTATAAGCTGTTTATTTCCACTTTGTAGGATTCTCTCTTTCACTTTGTTAGTAGAACTGAGTAGTAACCCTTTAGTGGCTATGTTGAAGTTAAACACATGTTTCATTATCTCAGTATTCAAGTTAGCTGCATCAATTGCAAAAGCATAAAATCGTTCAAATCGCAAACGGAGTTTGTCCCAGTATTTGGTTTTTTCCGCTTCACTCATAGGTGGAAAATAACTGTTAATGAATGATAATGAAGTATTTAAAGCCTTAAGATATAAAATTTCGGCTTGTTCCATTTTATTGGTTTTCCAATGTAATATTGCCATGTCTTCTACAGATTGAACATAATCGGGGTGCTTTTCTCCAAGCACGTTCTTTCTTATATTCATTGCTTGAGTAAGTAAAGGTTTCGCTTCGTCCCATCGGCTTTGATATCTATAAAAATTGCCTAGGTTGCTAATTGCACTAGCATATAGAGCATGTTCTATGCTGAAATTTTTCTTGTATATATCTATAGCCTTAATTAATAAACTCTCTACTTTCTCATAGTTTTCCATTTCTAGATACAATGCTGCTAGATTACTAAGCATATGTGCGTAGTCTGGATGATTAGACCCAAACCTTCTTTCTTTAATTTTTATTAACTCTAAAAACATTCGTTCTGCTTCTTCATAATTATTAGTCTCCTGATATAGTAATGCTAGATTAGTTAAAAATTTTTGATGATTGTTCGATTTTTCACTTTGAAGAGCTTTGGAAATATCTATCGCATCTATAAGTATTTTTTCTGCATCTAGATATCGTCCCATCGTCTGATAAAGCATTGCCTCATTGTTTAAGGAGATAGCTACAGGCATACTTTCTTTTCCAATAGAATTTTCGAGTATTTTAATAGCTTCATTAATATGTAGCTCCGACTCATTGTACCTACCTGTTTCTTTATACAAAACAGCAAGATTATTCAGTGTAGCTCCATAACTCACATGTGACTCGCCATAGGCTACTATCCAATTCTTCAATGCTTTTAAAGTAAACTCCTCGGCTTTAGTATAACGCCCCATAGTACTTGCCAATAATCCCAAATCAGCAATTAACTTATAGTAATTGGGGTCTTTGGTTAAACCATTTTTTTCATATTTTAATTTTGCTCTATTAAAAAGAAGAGCAGCGCTTTTATAAGCACCTTTAGAGTATGCTAACTCACCTGCGTCAACCATACTCTTAGCTATCTCAGCTTCATTAGCATTCTCTCTATTTTTCACATTACTAGCCCATTTAACAAGTTGATCTTTTTTACTATCCGTTTCAAAAAAATCAGCATTGTCATTGACTGAAATCGCATAACTAAAACTAGTTGAATCAAGTTCAGCTCGTGCTTCGTCAAGCTTGTTGGATGATTTTTCGATAAGCTTGTTCTTCAATTTTTCGGTATCACCAATTAGATTAGCCTTATCTTTTATAAGTTTTCCAATCTGTGCATGTAAATTGATGGCTGTACATAGGAAAGTCAGCAAAATAAAACAGCTTGTAATTTGCTTCATGTTTCTAATGGTATAGTTATTATACTAAAGATACGAATTGTATATTAATGACAAGAATAATAATACGGTTAAGAAAATCATTCATATGTTATATGATAATAAGACGTACCTTACATTGAAATAATAAATTGTTTAGATCTGTAATAAAAATGAAATGGGAACTTCGTTTTGTGTTCGTATATTTGGTTTTTAAATTTGCTCGATAGAATGGGAAATAAAGATAAACGTATTTATACATTACCTACTAAAGAAGAGAAGTTCGATCTGCTGGCTAAAAAAAATAGTGAAGCACTTTTGGGAGGGGGTGAAAATCGAATTGAGTCACAGCATAAAAAGGGAAAACTCACTGCTCGAGAAAGAGTGCAATTGCTATTAGATGAGGATTCATTTGAAGAAATAGGAAAGTTTGTAATGCACCGTTGTAAAGATTTTGGACTTGACAAAGAACATTATCTTGGAGATGGTGTAGTTACTGGATATGGCACCATAAATGGAAGGTTAGTATATGTGTTTTCACAAGATTTTACTGTGTTTGGCGGATCGCTTTCAGAAACTCATGCTGAGAAAATTGTGAAAATAATGGACTTGGCAATGAAAAACGGTGCTCCTGTTATTGGTTTAAATGATTCTGGAGGAGCGCGTATTCAGGAAGGGGTTGTGTCTCTAGGAGGCTATGCAGATATTTTTTATAAAAATACATTAGCATCTGGAGTAGTGCCTCAGATATCTGCAATAATGGGGCCTTGTGCAGGTGGTGCTGTTTATTCCCCTGCCATTACAGATTTTATTATGATGGTTGAAAATACCTCATATATGTTTGTCACAGGGCCTAATGTAGTAAAAACAGTAACTCAGGAAGATGTTACTGCAGAAGAGCTAGGTGGTGCAAGTACACATAGCTCGAAGAGTGGAGTAACTCATTTTTCTTGTGCAAACGAAGTAGAGTGCCTCAACAATATTAAAAATTTGTTGCGTTATGTTCCTCAAAACTGCGAAGAAGATGCTCCAGTTTATCCGTATCAGCTTACTGATGAAACAAGGGAAGTATTAAATAATATAATTCCTGATAATCCAAATCAGCCATATGATATAAGGGAGGTGATTGAGGGGGTTGTAGACCAAGACTCATTTTTAGAAGTACATAAAGATTTTGCTGAAAATATTGTTGTAGGTTTTGCTTTGTTAGGAGGTAGAAGTATCGGTATAGTAGGCAATCAACCAGCCTCAATGGCTGGAGTTTTAGATATACATTCAAGTACCAAAGGGGCTCGATTTGTTCGTTTCTGTGATTCATTTAATGTGCCTTTATTAGTTCTTGAGGATGTCCCTGGCTTTTTACCTGGTACAGATCAGGAGTGGAATGCTATTATTACCAATGGTGCTAAATTACTCTATGCATTTAGTGAAGCAACAGTACCTAGGATAACAGTAATTACTAGAAAAGCATATGGTGGAGCATATGATGTGATGAACTCTAAACACATTGGAGCTGACATGAACTATGCGTGGCCAACAGCAGAAATAGCTGTAATGGGTGCCAAAGGGGCGGCTGAAATAATTTTTAAAAGAGAAATAGCTGCTGCTGACGATCCTGAGAAAAAACTTCAAGAAAAAGTAGATGACTACACAGGGAAATTTGCAAATCCTTATCGTGCAGCCCACCGTGGATATGTAGACGAGGTAATTTTACCTGAAAATACGAGAACTAAATTAATTAAAGCATTTAAAATGCTAGAAAACAAGGTGGATAAACTCCCAAAGAAAAAACACGGTAATATCCCATTATAAACAACCTGTTAAGTAGTGATAAATAATAAGAAAATTGCAATAATAATGCCTGCATATAATGCGGCACTAACATTAGAACAAACCTATAAAGAAATACCTTTCGAAATTGTTGACGAGGTGATTTTGGTTGATGATCACAGTACGGATAACACTTATGAAGTAGCAAAAAGTTTAGGAGTAAATCATGTTATTCGGCATGAAAAAAATACAGGCTATGGAGGTAATCAAAAAACGTGTTACAATAAAGCTGTTGAGATAGGAGCTGATATTGTTATCATGTTGCATCCAGATTATCAATATACACCAAAGCTATTGCATTCTATTGCTTACTTAATCGCTAACGATGTGTACGAAGTGGTACTTGCTTCTCGAATATTAGGTAAAGGTGCGTTAAAGGGAGGTATGCCAATGTATAAATATATTGCTAATCGTTTTTTGACTGCTTTTCAAAATATTTTGATGAATCAAAAACTTTCTGAGTACCACACTGGTTATCGTGCTTTTTCGAAAAATGTATTAGAGTCTATAGACTATAATGTTAATTCAGATGATTTTGTGTTTGATAATCAGATGTTGGCACAAATCGCATATGCTGGATATGATATGGCAGAGATAACTTGTCCTACTAAATATTTTGAAGAGGCATCTTCTATTAACTTTAGCCGAAGCATGAAATATGGTTTTGGTGTTTTAGGAACTTCAATAGCCTTCTTTTTACAACGAATAAGGTTGGGTCGTTTCAAGATATTTAAAGGTATAAAATTTAAGAGTGCCATTAAAAACGTATAAATGGAAAAATTCGTTAATGCAATTCTGGAATTACCCACCAAAAAACATATAATAATACTAGCCCTTTTAGGGTTACTGTTTTATATTCCATTTCTAGGGAATGTTCATTTGTTTGATTGGGATGAAATTAATTTTGCAGAAATAGCACGTGAAATGCGTGTCACTGGTGATTATTTCAGTGTGCAAATCAATTACCAACCATTTTACGAAAAACCACCTTTGTTTGCTTGGATTCAAAACATAAGCTACTCTCTCTTTGGCGTTAATGAATATGCTGCGCGCTTTCCTAATGCTTTGTTTGGCATTTTTACATTAATCATAATTTATCTTACTGGCAAAAAAGTCAAAGGGAATGCTTTTGGGTTTATGTGGGCTTTGCTTTTTTTTGGTTCAATTCTTCCTCACCTTTTCTATAAAACAGGAATTATAGATCCTGTTTTTAATTTTTTTATTTTCAGTTCAATTGCATATAGCATTGTTCTGATTAATGAACCCGAATCTAAACTAAAACACTTTTTCTTTGCAGGAATTATCAATGGGTTAGGAATTCTTGCCAAAGGTCCAGTTGCCTTGCTGATTCTATTGCTTACCTTCTTTTTTTATTGGTTGACACAATCTAGAAAAAGAAATTTTATCCCTTTTAAAAATATGGTGATGTTTGGGCTTGGAGTTTTATTAATGACAGGATTGTGGTTTGGCCCCGAAACGATTAGAAGTGGAACAGGGTTTATAACTGAGTTTGTTACCTACATGATTGGTCTGCTTTCTCAAGATATTGCTACACATGGTCAGCCATTTTATTATCACTTCATAGTTATTTTTATTGGCTGTTTTCCCATTTCTATTTTTGCACTTAAAAATATTTTAAAAACGTCTAAAACTGAGAAATATAATTTCAATGTATGGATGTTAATACTATTTTGGGTGGTGTTGATTTTGTTTTCTATTGTAAAAACAAAAATTGTTAATTATAGCTCCATGACGTATTTCCCCTTGTCATACTTAGCTACCTATTCTATTTTTCAATATCAGAAAAATAAAAAAATAAAATTTGACAAACTGTTTTTGGGAATGGGAGTAATACTTTCTATAGTGTTTATTTCTTTCCCAATACTACTAAATTATAAGGAATATCTATATCCATTATTGGCAAAGGATCCTTTTGCTATTGATACACTGAAAATTATGGAGATGCCAACTTCGATGGCTTTCATAGGGGTTATTTTATTGGCAGGGGTACTTTGGGCATTTCATTTTTTCAAAAAAAAACAAATAGTAACTGGTGCATTTGTTTTTGCATTGATCAATGCGATAGTTTTTAACCTTAACCTTAACATAATAGTGCCTTATGTTGAAAAAGCCGTTCAAGGTCCAGCCATAGAATTTTATGAACGATTTGAAGGGCAGGACGTATATTTAGAAACCATAGGATTTAAATCGTATGGAAAGCTATTTTACTTTAAAAAACCTGTCTCTGAAAGTAATAAAACAGAACATGAACTTCTTTATACGGATTTGGATAAAGATGCATATTTTGTTTCAAAAACCAAACGAAACAGGAGGTTAGAAGAAGCAGAAGGAATTGATCTTGTTGAACAAAAAGGCGGGTACTTTTTGTATTATAAACCAAAGAAATAATAAAACATGGATAAGCAAAGTAAAAAGTTTTTAGAAAAATATTTAAACAATGCCAGCCCGACTGGGTTTGAATCTCCAGGTCAGCAAATATGGCTTGATTATATAAAACCCTATATCGATGAATATTTTACGGATACATACGGAACAGTAGTAGGTGTTATTAATCCTAAAAGTAAATATAAGGTGGTGATTGAAGCCCATGCAGATGAAATTTCTTGGTTTGTAAATTACATTACTGATGATGGTTACATTTATGTGAGAAGAAATGGTGGTTCCGACCATCAAATAGCTCCCTCAAAACGAGTGAATATCCATACCGACAAAGGTATCGTTAAGGGAATTTTTGGCTGGCCAGCTATACATGTACGTCATGGGGAAAAAGAACAGGCACCTACATTAAAAAATATTTTTGTGGATATTGGTTGTTCTAGTAAAGAAGAAGTTGAAAAAACAGGAGTGCATGTAGGTTGTGTTATGACATTTGATGATGAATTAATGACATTAAACAAAGACTATATTTCTGGCAGGGCTTTGGACAATCGTATGGGAGGGTTTATGATAGCTGAAGTAGCTCGTAGAATTTTTGAAGGAAAAGATAAATTACCTTTTGGCCTGTACA
>JAOUKH010000230.1 GCA_029882685.1 Cyclobacteriaceae bacterium | reverse complement strand
AATAACTTTCTATAAATTTAAATGCTAAAATTTAGTTTGATGTTCATGAAAAAGTCAGTTACTTTTTCATGGTTTTACCCTCACGTACTATGGTAATTTTTATGATTTAACCTTTCTCATAAACACTTAAATCCTTTATATAGGTTTAATTTCCGCTTTAAGTAATTCAGATTTCTATGCCCATTGCAGCTAGATTTATCGCACCGATTGCCATGCAAGTGATGGGGGAGCTGCAGCGGGCCACATGGCTCAATCTATCCTCGAATATTAAAAGCAAAATACAATTTATTAGAATCTACAAATCTGGCAGATCATGATGATGCTACATTGGCTACAGAATTTGCTTTATGTACACAATACCATCATATGTCAACGGTAAATACAATACATTCTGGAATGAAAGGAGGTCACTTTCTTGCATATACCAGTTGTAATACCTGTCATGACCCACATGGTTTTAGTGGAGGCGATCCTTTGCAAAACTCTTTTCTAATTAACTTAAGCACAACAAATTTTGGGCCCAACAGAAATGGAGACACAAATATTACACTTGATCAAGGAGCAGGAGGAACTTGTAATTTTGTTTTCCAAGGAAAAAGTCACAGACATGTAGGCCCTAGCTATACTAAATAATTTTTCATTTTTATTCATCGTTGATGAGATTTGAATAAAAAAATCCCTACCACATCTGACCTAGTCAGAGGGTAGGGATGTCTTCCTATTAGTTGGCTTTAATCATTTCAAAGATGAAACAATATCTTATAATTATGAAGTAGACATCCTTGAAGTGTTAATTATTCAGTTAAAACACACATGACTTCGGTAAATCGTATTCCTGAATTTAGAGATATGGGTAAAAAAAGAATGCCCCACAATATGAAAAATACATAATTGTGGGGCGATATTCTATAGTTGGCTTTAACACAACTAATGTAAGTATATTATTTTACTTAATCAATAAGTATTTCGTTTAAATGAAAATAATTTTTCATCGAACTACAATCAACGTTATTAATACCCCTTGAATTGCTGCTCAAGATTGCCTTCTCTTTCTAAATCATCTATAATTTTTTGATCTAATAAAGTTCTTTTTATCACATTGTAATTTTCCCAAAACTTAGGCTCATATGGTTGATCTTGATATTGTAATCCATATTTTTTCATTCGTAGAGCAGAATTAATTCTTCTAGAAGTGTTAGGGTTGATGTCGTTTATAAGTAACTCCTGATATAACTCTACATCATAGTCTAGAGTTTTACTATCTTTATGATACCATTGACTTCGTTTATACATGGTCATGTAATGGAGGTAGTATTTTCCATTATGATTTTTATATTCAATTATTTTAGAAAGTTTAACAAATCGATTAAAATAATCTTTATAGTGTTTATTTACATTTAAAATATTTTCATCATAGTCTGATTCATATTCTAAACGTACAATGGCATAAGTATTTATATCTACATATATTTTCATCCTTACTCCTTTATTTCTCAGTTGGATGATATAAACTTCATTATTATCTAATAAAGATTTACCTTTTCGGAGGTATGAATTAGTGTTTTCAGATAGAGGAAAATCATAATATCGAATGTTATTATTTAGTAATAATATTTCAAGTAAATTTCCCTGATCAAAATACCCTATATACTTATGATTATAGCCAAGACTTTTTCTTACCTGTATAAGGCCTACTTTCTCTCTTAATTTAAAGGGGTTTCTTGGCTTTTCGTGATTATTATCAAAAACTTGAATAGCAGACTCTAATAAAGAAATATACGTATTGTTAACGCTTTTGATATCACGATAGAAACCATTTAATAGATAAGGCTTGTCCGCATAATTAATTGACAGCCTATTTAAAGCGACTTCAATAATATCAGCTCCTGAAAGGCTATCTTTAATGGTTACTTCATCTAATATTTGAGGGATTTTTTTTAAACGTATAATAATGGTTTTTGAATAATTAATTTGAGAAATTTCTTTTTCATAATTCTCATAACCTAACATAGATACTGTTAGTATTTTATCTTTTAATACTTCTTGAACATGGAAATCAAATTCTCCAGAATTATTAGTTATTGTACCAGAAGTTTCACCTTTAATTCCTACACTTGCAAATGCAAGGGGTTCCTCAGTCTCGTCATCAACCAATATTCCTGAAATAGTAATTTGTTGTGCCGAAACGAAATTAACAGGAAGAAACCCCAAAAAGAGTATTAGCGATATAAATAGAAACCTTTTATTCATAATTATTTCAAATATGGATAATTCAAACTATAATAGTTTAAGAATGTAAGATTTTAGATTCATTTTGCCATATTTTTGTGCATTATAACTAAATTAATAAACATCATTTTTGATATAAATGGTAGTATTTGAACAAATACCGCAGAAATGGATAAATGCTTATTTATTGATCATTTCATGGTACGCCATAAATTATTCCATAAGTACCATTTTTGAATATAAATTGTTTAACCCAAGCAATTATATATTATGGAATGGTCTATACATGTTTGAGATTTTATGTATTCTCATTTTTTTAACGTTTTTGTACGCAAACATATTATTCCGATTTCATAGAAGCATCCAAATTATTGGACATTTAGCTGGTATTTCGATTAATTTTTTCATTATGGGATCGGTTTCTTACTTCTTGGAGTCTTACTTGGAGGGAGATGTTTATTTTGATGATTGGATTATTTCTTTAAAAGAACTGTTGAGTTGGGATATGCTCCGTTTTCACGATCAGTACATAATTACAGTATTTTTCTACTATATCATCAAATATATAGAAAGTATGACTATTAAGGAACGTGAAAAAACAGTACTTGCTCTTAAAAATAAGGAAATGGAGCTATCTTTATTGAAGTCGCAAATTAACCCCCATTTTCTATTTAACACCCTAAATTCTATTAGTACACTTATTCACTTTAATAAGGATAAGGCTAGAAAAATGATTACACAGCTTTCGGATATTTTTCGATATGCAATGGACTCTTATGGTGGTCAGTTGATTGATCTTGAAAATGAATTAAAGTTCATTGATAATTATATACTAATCCAAAAAGTGAGGTTTGATGATCGATTAAACTATATTAAGGAAATAAATCCAGATTGCATGCATGTTAAAATACCACCAATGATTCTACAACCTTTTGTCGAAAATGCTGTAAAATATGGAATTGGACCAAAAGACGATGGAGGAACTGTAAAACTAATAGTTAAACCCATAATTGGAGGTGGAGTATATTTTGAAGTGAGCGATAATGGATTGGGGATTAATGCCCCAAAAGTATTGGATGGAAGTTCGGGTGGAATAGGAATGAAAAACTCAGACACGCGACTTCGGAATTTTTTCGGGCCTGCTTCAGGATTAAAAGTTAAGTCTACCAAAAATGGTTATAAGGTTAGTTTTATTATATTGAAACAAAAATAGTAAACAGATGGAAATAAAGTGTTTAGTAATTGATGATGAGAAATTAGCTAGAGATTTACTGATGGAATACATTACTGAGATTCCTGAAATTGATGTTATTGGGCAATGCTCCAAAGGTAGTGAAGCAGTAAAAATGATAGATGAATTGATGCCTGAACTAATATTTTTAGATGTACAAATGCCTTCAATGACAGGTTTTGATGTATTGGATAAAATCAGTCATGAGCCATATGTTATTTTTTCTACAGCTTATGATCAATATGCTATACAAGCTTTCGAAAAAAATGCAGTGGACTATTTGCTAAAACCTATAGATAAAGAACGATTTAAAAAAGCTGTAGAACGAGCAACTGAAAGAATAAAAAAGGATGAAAGCAATATTGAACAACTGATTAGCACTTTAAATCAAGAAGAAAAAACTCAATATTCTGCACACCTTTTTGTTCAGAAATCAGAAAAATTACTTAACATACCAGTGGATGAAATAATCCATTTAGAGGCTTCTGGTGACTATTCAATATTATCCACAGCTAACGACCAGTATGTTTGCTCAACTGGAATTAGTAAGTTGGCAGAGAAACTCAACCCTGATGTTTATATTCGTATTCATAGATCTACCATTATTAATATTAATAGGCTTAAAGAAATTGAAAAACACTTTAATGGTGGATTAGTGGTTAGGATGGAAAACGGAAAAACTTTTCCAGTTAGTAGAACATACACAAAGGAGTTAAAGAAAAAGATGGTCTAAATTGTTGTTTGTACTATAGATTATCATTTGTACATAGCAGTTTTCTTTCTTATAATCACTTTTTGCCATTCGGGTTAATTTGTTAGCTTTGTCGATTGTCAAAATTCTTTAAATATTAATTTATACCCCTTATTTATATATTATTATGCAAGCATTAAATGAGATATTAGCTCTTATAGACAGTTATATTGGAAGTTCGACATGGTTTCCATATGCTTTACTTGGTACAGGGCTTTTCTTTACGATCTATTTAAAATTCCCACAAGTACGCTATTTCAGATTTGCACTTAAGGTGGTTAAAGGAAAATTTGATAAAAAGGATGATG
>JAOUKH010000229.1 GCA_029882685.1 Cyclobacteriaceae bacterium | reverse complement strand
TACCAATATTAAGAGGTTCTGTCCAAGTACTATCTTCTTCCAAAAAACTCACATACATATCAAGACCACCATGAGTATCTTCACGCATTACCGACATTAATAACACTTTTCTATTGTTATTTAGGTAGAAATAAGACTTATCCGAATAATTATACTCATTTCTAATTTCTAATTTTTGAGGTTTAGTCCATTCTCCATTTTGTTTAGAACTTACAGATACACCTGCAGCCATTTTGCCATTATCTAAATACGTGTTTCCTAATAAAAGTACTACTGATTTTCCATCAGGTGTAATCGAACTAACATAGTTTGGTCCATCATTATTAAGTACCGCTCCCATATTTTTGGCTTTCATCCACTCTCCTGTTTCTGGATCTTTTTCAGAATACCAAATATCTTCATCATCATCTACGCCTCCTATATTTTCAGGATGATTTTTTCGACTAAAGTAAAGCACCTTCCCATCTGGAGACAAAAGAGGCTTATATTCCTTATATTCGCTATTAACGTTCTCGCTTAATCTATCAATAATAATTCCATCTTTTAGCGCTTGTTGTATGTCTATTTCCGCAACAATTGAAATTTCGGAATCAGTAATCGCTACAGCATCTATACTATAATATTCAGGAACAGCGGCTCCATCAAATTCTAGTTTTACAGCAGCTACTTTATAGGTAGTCATATCAATAAATGCATTTCTAACTCTACTTTTAATTGGGACAGCCCCAGGGTTAAATGTATGCACTAAGTATTCATTTCCATTTTCATCATACGTATATACATTCGTAACCGCACTAGGGTTATACGACTCAGCAATTGCTATTTGCTGAATATACATAGGATTACTAAAGCCCACTTTTATGAATTCATTTTTATTTGCTCGATCAGGAGTCCAAGCACTAGGGTTTTCTCCTCCAGCAGGCAATACGTTTGGTTTGCCTAAAATTTGCTGTGCTGAATACTGAACAGGTGTTAACTCTGTAGAAAAATCAATTACTGAAGAAGCCCATTGTACTGTTTGAGCTTGTAATAAAGCCCCAAATGAAAGGTTCAGTAAGAAAAGCAGTGTCGCTATTCTGTGCATAAAAGTCATTTTTATTCTTTTAAAGAAAAGTAAGCTAGTTGTTAGTACCGTAAACATAAATAAAAATTTCATTTTTTTATTGAAATTACATATCAAAAACAAACTTGCTTGAATGTAATAATCTTATTAACAGACTTTTCCATTTTAGTAGTATTGAAAAACAACCCTAAAGCAGTCAATAAATTTTACTTCATTTGTGCTGTTCCTTGATGACTAATCGTTTCAATTAAATCACCTATTAAGACCCCGAAAAAGGACTAATAAAACAATATCTCATGATGAAATAAAAAGGAGTACTCTAAAAAAAATTCTATTACAGCAATAACAGTACCCTTAATACGAAATTTGCTATTTTAAAAATAAGGAAAATATTTTGGAAAAATAATTGTTAAGCACAGTTGACACAATGATAACATTGACTTAATTTTTGGTGGAAATATCGGCTCCAAAAGGCACTAAAGAGAGTGCTGCTAATTTTAGATGTTGAATAGCAAAAGGAATTCCGATGATTGAAATTGCACATAAAAAAGCAAATACCAAATGAGTAATGGCGATTTCAATTCCAGCAAATAATATCCAAATTATATTCATGATAAGACTTAAACATCCAGTAGAACGTTCTCCGTGTTTAACATGATATCCAAAGGGAGATAATGCTACTACGGCCATTTTCATAGTTTGGATTCCAAACGGAATCCCAACAATGGTGATAAAAAGAATGAGACTTCCAAAAAGATAGAGGAGAAAAATAATAAACCCTCCAAATATCATCCAAAGTAAATTTCCAATTGCGTTCATAGCTATACGTACGAAGGGGAGTGATAAAAGATACATCATCATTCAAATAATGACACTTCTCTTGTTTTACTTTTAGTAGCGTTACTTCTACTAATAGCAGTTCCTCAAGTTTACAACTTGAGGAGCAGGGACTGTACATTAGTGGGAAAAATAACTTCCCCAGCAATGGGAGTTGCAGCTTGGTAAATTAATTTGTCGATCGTTCCTTCGGCATGGTTATCTTACTTCCGTAACTGATAATCTTTTACAAACAACATTATCCTTATTAGCTGTTTCAACTACCACGAGTATACTATTGGTGAAAATTGGCCTTATCATTACCCCAACATTAAATATAGGGTCTGTAAATATAATTTTTACAAAAAAATATATTTATCACCCTTAAATAATTAAAATTAATTATATTTAATGTTTAAAATATTATTTAATAAAAATTATGAAAAAACATTCCCAAATTTTACTCTTTATATTACTAGTTTCAAGTACTTTATTTGGACAGCCAAAATTATCTCAAGATTTCAGGGTTACAACAGGAACACCCTATCAAGTGGTAGATGCACAGAATAAAGAATATTTTTCCGATGGAGATAAAAGTGTTATTTCTGTTAAAACTAGAGGAGCGTTAGTAATTGTGCAGAAATTTGATGTAGAAAGCATGAAAGAAATCGCTAGAAATGAGTATGAGGATTTTCCTAAGTACAGTAAAGTTCAGAAAGTACTACAGTTAGGAAATAAGCTTTTTTACATTTTTGAAGCTTTCAATAAATCCGAAGATACTTTTACCGTATATTCAAGAGAGGTGGATATGACAAATGGTACTATGCTGGCTATCAAAAAACTTTTCACAACGAATAGAGTTGTAGTAAACGGCCCTAATCCTGAAGGATTACTAGCGTCATTTGGAATGGTTTTTGGTAGTAAATTTACAGTTTACAAATCATTTGATAATTCTAAGATTCTAATAAATTATCGTAACAAGCCTTTAACAAGAAGGGATGCTGAAAATTATGATGAATTAGGATTTTATGTTTTTGATGCTAACCTTGAAAAACAATGGGGTAAAGAAGTTAAAATGCCTCACACTGAAAAAGAAATGAATAACCTTGCCTATGTAGTAGGTAAAAATGGCACGGCATATATGTTGTCTTATTTAAATGAAGCTGAGAAATTCGAATTAATTACAGTTAAAAAGGATGCTGAACTTACTAATAAAATAATTGAAATTGATGCATCTCTTAAATTCAAGGAGTTTTATGTTAAGGAAGAACCTAATGGTAATCTTTCTTGTACAGGTTATTATGCAAATGGCATTGAATATAAATATGGCTTTGGGTCTGGTTTAAATGCTGTTTTTAATGTTAATGGGATATATAATTTCTCATTAACTGCTAGCGGTGATTTAAAAAATATTGTTAATCATGAGTTTCCGATAGAATTAATAAATCAATACCAGACAGATAGGTCGCAATCTAAAAATGAAAAAAGAGAAGAAGCAGGAAAGGCAGGAATTGCCGATTTAAAACTGCGAGAATTAATGGTAGATGAAGCCAATAATAAAATATATGTAGGTGAGCGTTACCATACCATTACAAAGCGTACAGGACAAACAACCACAACATCTTTTTACTATGGGAATATGGTAATCACTAAGTTGAATAGCGCTGGAGAGATCGTTTGGGAAAACAAACTTCCTAAATCTCAAGTAGGAACTAGAGGAAGAGGTGGAATGGGTGCTATATATATTAAAGGGAAAGACGCTCACTACTTGTTATTCTTGGATAATGTGAATAATGCTGACATTTCGTTGAACGAGAAGCCTAAAAAGCATGCTGACGGGAAAGGTGGTTTTTTAACGGCCTTTAAAATTGATGATAAAACAGGTGCCATTGAGAAACATTCAATTCTAAATGTATTAGATATCAATGGAATTGAAGCTTTTCAGTTTGCAACAAGTAGAATATTAGAAGTGAAAGATGGTGTATTCTTATTAGAGACTTATATTAAGGGTAAAAAAGACACCATGATTAAAATGGAATTATTAAAATAAAGTCTAAAAACAAAACGTTTTATTAAAAAGCCTGTTGCAAATTTGCGACAGGCTTTTTTGTAGTACCGGTCGTGGATAATTGTTTTTTGTGTAATACCCTATATTAGGCTCGGAAATAACTTCTGTTCCTATGGTTTCGAATGAGTTAATAGGATTTATTTAGTAGAAATTTTAGTGGCCTGCCAGCTCACCACTACCCACTGATGGTTACGTTTCACAAATGTTCCACTATTTAGATATTCCGATACGGAGTTATCTTGAGGATTTTTACTTACTAACTTAAAGGCAACTACTGCCACTTCACCATGAAGCTGTATTTGGATCTCTTCGGCACTATAGGTAGGGGAGGAATCGCTACTTTCTGTATCACTATCCAATGTAAACCCTTCCATAATTGTTTCTTTCCCAAATCTTTTCCCCGATGAACTAGTATAGATGAGATCCTCGGCCCAAAATCGATCGTGCATTTCTTTGGAATCTACTTTATCAAGAAAAGTATTTACCAAATTTGTTAATACTTCTTTGTCATTGATGGATTGACCTATGGATTGACTACTTATCGATACTACGATAAGTAGAAAAAATAATTCAAGGATAGTTTTC
>JAOUKH010000228.1 GCA_029882685.1 Cyclobacteriaceae bacterium | reverse complement strand
CGTCAATAGGTGGGGGGATGGCAGTACAAGATTTTGTTGCCAATAAATGGAAAGAAGTTACGGGCTGTACCTTAAGCGAAGGCTATGGATTAAGCGAAACCTCTCCAGTATTATCAGTAAACCCTCTTGATAATACAGGGCAAATTGGTACGATCGGCTTACCTACTCCAAGTACAGAAATGGCTATTTTCGATGAAGAAGGAAATCAACTTCCTCAAGGAGAAATAGGCGAAATATGCGCAAGAGGGCCACAAGTGATGTCTGGATATTGGAAATTGGATAATGAAGGTGTCTTTTTCAATAAGGACTGGTTTAGAACAGGAGATATAGGTACGATGAAGGAAGACGGTTTTTTTAAGATCGTAGATAGAAAAAAAGATATGATTAATGTTTCTGGATTTAATGTATATCCTAATGAAATAGAAAATGTATTAGCAGATCATTCTAAAATATTAGAAGTAGCTGTCGTTGGTGTACCTGATGATAAATCTACCGAATCGGTGAAAGCATTTATTGTGAAATCAGATGAATCTCTTTCTGAAGAAGAAGTATTAAAATATTGTGAGGAAAATTTAACAGGATATAAACGTCCAAAACATGTTGAATTTAGAGATGAATTACCCAAGTCGAATGTAGGAAAAATACTTAGGAGACTACTAAAGGAAGAGGCAAGTTAGAATTAGTGGTATACTTCAATAATTGAGTTGTTTAGCAAGCGTTATGTATTTGTGTAAAGATTTTAGCGTAGCAATTATAAATATTAATAGGTGTGGTCGTTTTTTACACAAAAATTTTTATTTATATTACTATTAATATTGAATAAGGATGGACTTAAAATGAAATGACCTCAGAAATTGATTTTTTTCTATTTATAGATTCATATTTATCTAATGTTTTTGTAGTCTTAATAAATAAATTATAGCGTTATGATTGGTTTTTTTGAACATCAATACCTGTCTTATAAAAAGAAACATGTGAAAAATCTACTTGCCTTAGCAAATGCTGATGGTCATTTACATGATAAAGAGAAGGCTTTACTTTTTAAAATAGGCGAAAAGTACGGACTAAAGGAAAGACAAGTAAAAAGCATTTTGGATAGTAAAAAAGGCTTAGAGCTATATATTCCTGAAAGTGATGATGAAAAAATGGATCAACTTTATGATATCCTGCTAATGGTATATGCAGATGGTATAGTTGATGAAAATGAAGTGAACTTTTGTAAGGATATGGTTGATAAGTTTGGCTTTAAGGAGGCATTGGTAGACAGGTTACTTTATCTATTTGAAAAGGGGGATCCACCACCTGAAGAATGGGACAATGTAAAACATGAACTATTGGAGGAATACAAATAAAGGTTTTTATCTTAAAAATAGGTTGTAACGATAAAAAATTAAGTATTTTTACGTCATACTATATAGATGGCAATGAATCATATTCATTGCCATTGTTTTTTTAAATAATAAATGATGATGAAGTACTTTAGTGTAGTTGTTTTAGTAGTGTTGATGGTGAGCTGTTTTACTGAAAAATCTTCAGATGGTGATTTATTGTTTAATAAAGGACAGTATTCTGAAGCAATTACCGCATATAATTCATATTTGGAATTTAATCCAAGAGACATTGATATAATCTATAACAGAGGAAGAGCCTTCGAGGCATTGAAGGATTATGAACAAGCACTAATTAATTATGAGCTAGTACTTTCGTTGGACGATAAACATGTATTTTCATTACAAAATACAGGAAGTTATCATTATAGAAAAAAGGACTATAATAACGCATATTTTTTCTTTGATAAAGCAGTGAATGTAGATAGCGATAATTCAATTAGTTTTTATTTAAAAGGAAATGCCAATCAAAAATTAGGGAATATAAAAGAAGCAATAAAAGATTATAATGCAGCGATTAGTATAAATAAAAATTATGGACAAGCATATTTAGCGAGAGGGACTGCAAGAATTATTCAAAATAAAACACGAAGTGCCTGTAATGATTTTGTATTAGCAAAAAATCTAGAAATAAAAGAAGCAGAGAAAGCTCTAATTCGATTTTGTAAATAAAATAGGGTTCTATTAATGATGTGTGCAAATAACTTTTGAACTTTGATTCCCTGTTCCTAAGCATACATTACATACTAGATTTAATTGTTTTTCACCTTCGCATAAATCACAAGTGTGTATACCTTTTCCTAAACATCGATCACAAGTTTGGTAGTTATGTTCACCAAATGAATCAATTGTAATGACGACACCTTCTGCTTTACACTTCTGACAAGAAATAATACCTGCTGATCTACATTTAGAACAATCTTCTATAGTGTTTTTGTTTCCTTTGCATACACTACAAGTCATAAATTGATACCCATTAATGTCGCACAAATCACAATTCTTTATATCTGTAAAAGCATTTTCTAATAACTTTTGTAATTGTATTGATTGATCATAAAAATCTCCTGCTTTACCAGTTAGGTTTAAATATTTTTCAAGAAAATTATGACTGTTTCGGTACTGTTCAATGTGATACAATGTAAGTGAAAAGTAATACGAAAGGTTAGTTGGAAGTACTTTTTCAGTGGCTAATATGTTTCTAAAAACAGTGTTTGCAGTATGATAATCTTCTTTTTCAATTAATTCTATTGCTCTATTCATTTTCTGAGAAAGCTCAAAATTAGTACGAGATTGTTGAGCATCTATCGAAAAAGATGGAGTTATAAAGTAAATTATTAAAAATAAAAGCTTAAGATGTATGTGCATTTATTAAAGAGTATGTATTTTAAACGCAACAAAAATAGAGATAGTTTTTTTTAAACAATAAAAAACTTAATTTAATTGATTAGGTTCAATTTATGATAAATTATAATCCAATATTCGATGCATTAGGCGTTGTTGTATTTATACTTGATTGCGATACAGGAGAAATTCTATATGTTAATAAAGCATGTGAAGAATTTTATGGATATTCTTCTGAACAAATAATAGGAGATGGGATCTCAATAATTTCTACAAATGACAAAAAATACAATCATTCTAATGCACAAAGTTTAATTCAAAAAGCCGCAAGTGGGCAATCTCAGGTTTTTGAATGGAAAAATGTCAGAGCATCAGGTGAAGAGATTTGGGTTGAGGTAACACTAAAAGCTGCTGTTTTTGATGATGATAAAAGAGTAGTGGCAACCATAAAGGATATTACTAAGAAGAAAGAAAATATTTTTAAACTTGAATTAAATGAAAGGTTTCAAAAAACCATCAATTCTATCATTGAGGTGATCTTTCCTCTTAAAGAAGAGGATGAAATTCTTTGGAATTTTGCAGAAAGTTGTGGAAAAGTTTTGGGGTTAGAGGACTTGGTGTTATTTGTAGTTAATGATAAAAATCAACTTGTTCAGCATTCTGGATATGGCAAAAAGGTGATTAAGGATAGACAAATGATTAACCCCATTTCATTATCATTTAAAGAAGGCATTGTAGGTTGTGTAGCTTCCAAAAAAGAGAGTGAAATAGTGAATGACGTTAATTTGGATAATCGTTATTATTCGGATTTTAGGATTAATGGCTCAGAATTGGCTGTTCCAATGCTTTATAGAGATGAATTATTAGGTGTTATTGATTCAGAGCATTCAGAAAAGCATTTTTTCACTACTTTTCATCAAAGGATTTTTGAAACGGTAGCATCACTAATAGCGATTAAAATACATCAGGCTAGATTAGATGAAATAGGAAAAGAAAAGCAAAATAATATCAATACTGTTTTAAATTCTAATCCCGATTTGGTTTTTATTCTTTCTAAAGAAGGAAGGTATGAAGAAATTTATACAAAGAGTTTACATTTATTGGCAGCTCCAAAAGAACAACTTTTAGGAAAACGTATTGATGATTTTTTGGATGAAAATGAATTGCCAAGAATACATGAAATAATCAAAAATTTATTAGAAAAAAATGTCTCAACATCAGTTGAATATAAAAAAATATATCAAGATGGTGTTGTACGTTGGTTTATGACAAACGGTTCATTGGTAGAGTACAAAGGCAACACTTCTATACTATTAATGAGCCGTGATATAACGGATAAGAAAAATATTCAATTAAAAATTGAAGATAATGAAAAACTATTGTCATCCATTAATAAAAATATTTCAGAAGGAATATATAGGAGTTATTCCGTAGGTGGGCTGGTGTATGCTAATGATGCATTTGCTAAGATGTTTGGCTATAAAGATGCAGAAGAAATACTGAATGTTGCGTCATTAAATTTATATGCGAATCCTGCAGATCGGAAAGGAGAAACCTCATCGATACTAGAAACAGGATATCGATCTAATGTTGAAACACATTTTAGAAGAAAAGACGGCACTACCTTTTGGGGACTAAATAGTTTTGTTTTGACGAAAGACCATGATGGAAATAATATTTTTGATGGAGCAGTTCGTGATATAACGGAACAACGTGAATACCAACTTCGTATCGAGGAAAGTGAAGAGATTTTATCGTCTATTAATAAAAATATAAGTGAAGGAATATACAGAAGTCATTCAAAAGGTGGCTTGATATATGTAAATGATGC
>JAOUKH010000062.1 GCA_029882685.1 Cyclobacteriaceae bacterium | reverse complement strand
TTAGCATGTAAACATAAACTATATACAAAAGGTGTTGGTTTGATTGATGCTTACATTTTATCTGCTGCCTTGTCGAATGATTTTTCTTTATGGACACTTGACAAAAAACTGAATAAAGTTGCGGACGAAATAAGTTTCTAATCCCAGTTTATTTAACGTGAGTTCAGATTACTTCATATTAATATAATTGGTATTAATAATACAAGACTAATTGAATACTTTTAAGTTAAGAATAGGAATTTTAACTGAGAAAAAAATAAAATTTCGATTAAATTGGGAGTTCTTAAACGCAGATATAGAGACTGGTAATAGTGAATTCTCCCAATTGGCTTCTACACCAAACAAATAATCATAATTAAAAATAGGTATCATAGAAACTAATCCAAAACTGACAATACCTCCATAATTATTCCAAAATCCCATGGACATGGAACCTATGACATATGAAGTAAAACCATCATTTAGATCAATAAAAGTATAGCTGATATTAAAATCATAAATAATTTTATTTGTTAATAGCCTCACATCAAATCCTAAAGGAAACATTAAGGCAGTATGTGCGTCAGATTTTTCCAAAATTTCATAACCACTATAAAAATGTAGATGCATTCCAACAATTACTTTAGAAGGTAGCTCTAGGTTAGAGGTTTGTAAACTGTCTATCTTTTGGCATACGAGATGACTAAAAGGTATCAAGGAAATTAGTGTAACTAAAAGTATTGATTTCATCTTTTTCATTTCTTAATATTTTTCCAATTGCAATTATTGATTTTTTACTAGATATTGAAAACATACTATCATTGTTGACGTTAATTAATATTCTTTGCAGGTATCTATTGCACATGGTAAGATCATTTATAAGTATTGAGTCCATGTTTTTGTGAGAATCTAGAAAGATATATGTATAATAAATTGATTTGTTAAGTTGTTTACTCATTACTACTAATGTATCTAATTCATTTTTTTGAAAACCATCAATATTAATGGATATATGAGTGTCAATTTGGGATAATATCTCTGCCGTATTTTTTAACATCGCATATTTTTCATCATAATATTGGACATTATATTTTCTAACATCTTTGACATATTCATTATATGAATACTGAAAAAGACTAAATATCACACCCATTAATGAAACTATTATTGGAGATAATTTTAGTATAAACGATTTAATCATTTCTATTGATTTATCATGTTTTAAGCATAGTAATCTATTTATTGGTTTTGTATTATTTTATAAGCTCTATTTTACAACTATAAAGAATGTCTTGTGAAGGTACATAACGCTCAAGTTGTATAGTGTTTTGAGATATATAGCATTCATAATATTTCTCATTTTCAATAATTACGGTGATTATATTGCTGCGAAGATTCGGTTTTAACTCCCAATTTTTATACGTTTTTTCAGCACTCAAATAATGAAGAACATTTTTTTCTTTCAACTTTGCATTCAAGAAAGATATACTATCATTATTAAAATTAACATTTGGTACAACCTCTTTGTAAAAGGTAACTTTCCATGTATGTTTTAATAGTGCTTCTTCTAGCTCTCTACATTTCTTATTTGCATCTTTTTGAGCAAAACTTTCTAAAGGTTTTATAAGGAATAATGTACATCCCAATAACATTAAAAAACTATAAAATTTAGAAATAATCATAACTAAAATTAGTTCTTCTAATTTATTAAGTCAATACCCAAGGTTGGGTATTTTTCACATGTATATTAGCTTATAAGAGGTAATGATGTGATAATTAGAAGATCAATTAATCAAAATAAATAACAGATAAGTTTAGTGTTCATTCTGTAATGCAGTATAGTTACCTCAGTAGATGTGAAACAGTTGTTATTATTAGATTTTAATCCTCTGGTGTAAATCTTATATCCAAAATATTTATCAATCATAAAATAAAATTGCAGATAACTCCTCACTATTTTTAAATTCTAACCTCCTTTTAATGTTGCTCTAATTTCATTTTAATATATGAACTCTATCATTGCAGATAAATTAATATATCTGATGTACTAGCTAGAGTTACACAAACTGTGTGTGTACTATTTGCTGAATGTCTGAATGTCTTTTCAAAATACACACATATTTTCAAATAGGAATGAAATTATTTAACACTTATTCAAAATTGAGTACACCATTTATTTTTTGCATTGTAATAACAATGTTTTATGCGCAATCCCTTTCAGCTCAGCAGAACAATGTAGGAAATTGGTTAATGTATTTAGGTCAGAATCGTATTAGTGATGAGTTAAGCGTTCATTCTGAAATTCAGTATCGAAACCATACAGTTGCCTCAGCTGATATTGAGCAATTGCTATTACGGACTGGTATAAACTATCATATTTCTTCATCTACTCTTTCCACAGCAGGTTATGCTAGAATATTTTCTTATCAATATGGAAGTCCAGAGAAAAAAGCTGAAAAAGAAGAGCATCGTATATGGCAACAACTGATAACCACACATAAGGAAGGTAGGGTGAAATTTGAGCATCGTTATAGAATAGAACAGCGTTGGGTTAATTCAAACTATAGTAATCGATTGCGTTATAGACTTATGTTATTTGTTCCAATAAACAAGCCAAAAATTGAGAAAGGAACGCTGTTCTTAGGTGCATACGATGAAGTTTTTGTTAATACACAAAAAGTGTTTTTTGACAGAAACAGACTATATGGAGCTTTAGGTTATCAATTGAATAAAAGCACAAGTTTACAAATAGGAGGTTTACATCAGCAAGTAAATGATTTTGGAAAATGGCATTTACAATTTCTGATAGTTTATAATCCTGATTTCAGAAAATCATCAAATGATGTAAAATAATGAATCAGTTTAATGCGGGTTTAATGTTTATAATGGTCAAGTTTTCTGTTTCTTTTTCTTAGCAGCAGGAAATAAAATATTATTTAAAATGAGTCGATAACCAGGGGAGTTAGGATGGATATTTAGATCTGTTGGTTCTTCTCCTACCAGGTGTTGGTAGTCTTCGGGATCATGGCCTCCATAAAACGTCCAAAACCCTTTGCCAAAAACACCATGAATGTATTTTACTTCATTCATATCCTTATTTTCTCCCATCACAACAACATCAGGCTTAACAAAACGCTTTTTATAACCTGTAGTTTGACCGTAAAACCCTTTAATAACACGAGTGTGATTTTGGGTAAGCATAGTTGGTACAGGATCCCATTTGGCAGAAAACTCAAAGAGCTTGAAGAAATCATTTTCCTGTTTTACATTTCTTTCAAATGATTGGTTATCAATATTAGAGTATTCGTAATTCAATGGGTTTCGATCAATATTAAAATTTTCAAATGCAAAAGTGTTACTGAAATCAAGTTTGCTTTGAGCGTTAGGATCCATGGGATCACCATCATAAACATTGTCACATATATCGATACCATCTGCTGCCAAAGCAATATCGTAAGTATCAGTGGCGGAACACATAGCAAATAAAAATCCACCACCCGAGACGAATTCACGAATTTTTTTGACAACCGCTAATTTTAAATGAGAAACTTTGTTAAAACCATGTTTTCTAGCCGAGGTTTCAAATTCACGTTGTTGATCTATGTACCACGGCATATACCGATAACTTTTGTAAAATTTACCGTATTGCCCTGTGAAATCTTCATGATGGAGATGAAGCCAGTCAAATTCAGGCAATTCGTCCGACATTAATTCATCATCAAATACTACTTCATACGGTATTTCTGCATAAGTGAGTACCATTGTAACAGCATCATCCCAAGGGAGCTTACTTTTAGGGGAATAAACAGCTATCCTAGGGTATTTTTCTAATTTCATTAAATCAGTATTTGAAGAAGGACTAGCTATTCCAGTGATTATGGTATTGGCTTGTGCGTCTGATATAACATCATACTTTACGCCTCTAATAATTAATTCATTTTCGAATTGCTGATAATATTTAAACATAAAACTTCCTCCTTTGTAGTTCAGCAACCAGTCTACTTCAATGTCGTTTTGCAATACCCAATAAGCAATACCATATGCTTTCAGATGGTTTGATTGTCTTTCATCCATCGGCAAGAAAATATAGCTACTGAAGGCTTGAAAATTTGCTCCTAAAAAAATAAGCAGAGATAAAAGTAATTTTTTATACATGATGAAATATTCAGACTTATGTCAATAACGTAAACTATTTATAATTGGACGAATTTCAACCTTAAAATTAACCGATTAGCTTATGATTTTCAAAATTCAAGTAATATTAGCTCTTGGACACTTAGTATTTTTATATATTCAATTAAATAAATTAATGTAAATGAATTTAGTTGAAAATATTAAAGAAGGTATACGCTCTATAAGTTCTAATTTATTAAGAACAATACTTACTGCCTTAATTGTTGCTATTGGTATTACTTCTTTGGTTGGTATTTTAACAGCTATTGATGGTATTCAAAATTCTGTGAGCGATAGCCTATCTGATTTGGGTGTAAATACGTTTGATATTTATTCTAAAAGAAATCGAAGAGGTCATAGTGGGGGAGTAACTGAAAAATCATATCCAGCAATTAAGTTAAAAGAAGCACAAAGATTTACTGAAAATTATAATTACCCTTCAAACGTAGTAAGCTTATCTACTAGTGTAACTAGCATAGCTGAGGTGAAATATAAATCAGAAAAAACAAATCCTAATGTATGGGTGATTGGTGCTAATCAGGAATATGTAGCCTTGAAGGGGTTGAATTTAGAAAAAGGAAGAAATTTTTCAGCGATTGAAAATCAATATGGTACGAATGTAGCAATTATTGGTCTTGACGTGAAAAAATCTTTATTTAAGGATAGTGAAAATCCTATTGGTCTTGAAATCATGGTACTGGGCTTTAAATACAGAATAATAGGTGTGTTGGAAGAAAAAGGACAAATAGGAGGAGGAAACAGTACCGATAATTCTGTTATTATACCTATTGCGAGTGCAAGCAAAGCTGGTGCAAGTCGTGATCTTCGATATAGTTTAACAATAGGGATCACTACAGGTGCTGAACTAGATGCTGCAATGGGTGAGGCCACATCTTTAATGCGGCAAATCCGTCATGATCGTTTAGGAGATGATAATTCATTTGAACTTAACAAAAGTGAAACATTAGCAGATACCATGGCTGAGATAACTAATGTTATGCGTATTGGTGGATTTGGTATAGGGTTTATCACACTATTAGGAGCATCCATAGCTTTAATGAATATTATGATGGTATCTGTAACTGAACGAACTAGAGAAGTAGGAGTTAGAAAGGCACTGGGAGCCACACCTTTACGTATCCGACAACAATTTATTATTGAAGCTATTGTTGTATGTCTAATGGGAGGAATTGCGGGAGTTCTTATGGGAATAGGAGTAGGTAATTTAATTTCTTCTATAATCGGAATAGGAGGATTTATTGTTCCGTGGGTATGGATGATAATGGGATTTATTATTTGTATTGTTGTTGGTGTAATTTCTGGCTATTGGCCAGCTTATAAAGCTTCAAAACTTGACCCTATTGAGTCGTTACGATTTGAATAATTTGGCTGCTGAATTTTTTAATTACATCTTACTTTCAAAATTTCATAGTAATATTGATGTTTTCACATATATTGTATGTTTCTAATGTTTATTAAAACATGATAAATAATTGAAAGTAGTACATGGACTTGATAGACTTGCCAATGATAAAAGTTGGTCTACTAAATTTTCTGGAAACGTTGCCTATTTATGTAGCAGTGCTTCGATAAGTGCTGATTACTCGCATGGTTTACATCTAATAAAAAAAACATTTGGTTCACGATTAAAAAAGATTTTTTCTCCTCAGCATGGGCTATTTGCAGAGGTACAAGATAATATGAAGGAATCTGATCATTTCTTTCATTCATACTTTCAATTACCCGTTTTTAGCTTATATTCTGAAACCCGAAGTCCAACCTGTGAAATGCTTGAAGGTATTGATCATTTAATTATTGATTTACAGGATGTTGGGTCTCGGGTATATACATATATATATACGGTTGCTTTGTCCATGCAAGCGTGTGGAAAAGAGGGTGTTGAAGTAGTAATATTAGATCGACCAAACCCAATTGGAGGCGATCAGGTTGAGGGAAATATTCTAAACACAGAATATTCTTCTTTTGTGGGTATGTTCCCAATTCCTATACGCCATGGGCTTACAATGGCTGAGTTTGCTTTACTTGCCCAAAAGTATTTTGATATAGAATGCAAGCTAACCATCATTCCTTTGTTAAACTGGGAAAGAAGTTTCTATTTCGATAATACAGGGTTGCCTTGGGTATTACCTTCCCCTAACTTACCATCACTTGATACAGCTATTGTTTATATAAGCACAGTGCTATTTGAAGTTACAAGTTTAAGCGAAGGAAGAGGTACAGTCAAGAGTCTTGAAACTATAGGTCACCCTGATATTGAACCTTTTGAATGGGAAATGAAACTCAAAAAAACATTCAATGAACTAGAATTATATGGGTTTGTACTTCGGCCTCTTCATTTTATACCAACATTTGATAAATATATGGGAAAACAATGCGGAGGATATCAAATCCATGTAACAGATAGACAATTATTTACACCATGGAAAGTAGCTCAGGTGCTACTTAGGGAGATTAAAAAAATTTTAGGTAATAGTTTTCATTGGATAGATCCACCTTTTGAATATGAACATGAAAAATTACCCATTGATATACTGAATGGTACAGGTTTGTTAAGAAATTGGGTTGATTCTAATGGTAGATATGATGAATTGATTTCTTTTGAATCTATTGGGATGGAAGATTACATAAATAAACGAAAAACTATTTTACTATATAAATAAAACGTTTTGCAAATTTGATTCCGTAGATATTCGAGTGATGATGGTGTACAAATTCCAGTTATTAGATCGAAGTTTTCCATTTTGTTATCATTAACAAGTGTAATTATTATTTTGTCCGTTTTTTTATTTTTTTGACTAAATGTACCTTTTGCCAAAATTTTAAATGTATTTTGATCAAATTATTATTAAAATTGTAAATATCTTATTATGATGTTTTTAATTATGATTGCATATCATGGCCAAGGTTATTAGTGTAAGTAACCATAAAGGAGGAGTAGGCAAGACCACAGCAGTAGCAAATTTAGGTTTTGCTCTAGCCCGACAATTTAAGGTTCTTATGATAGATTTAGACCCACAGGCTAATTTATCATCTGGTTTGGGGTTTGAAAATTCCCCAATTACTATGGCTACTATTATGAAAGATCGCATTCATTTTCAGAGGCGAGATATAGAACCAGAAGTAATTACAAAATATGTACATATCATTCCAAGTTCAATTATGCTTAATGAAATTGAAGTGTTATTACATGATAAGCCAGATGGACTGTCCGTTTTAAAAGATATACTATATGAGTTAAAAAATAAATATGATATAATATTCATTGATTGCCCTCCAGCTCTTAACTATTTGACCTTAAATGCTCTAAACACTAGTAATCTTATAGTAATACCTGCTAAACCTGAACGTTTTTCCGTAAAAGGTGTTAATCAAATTAGTTCAATAGCGGATAAGAACAATATTCCCTTTAAAATTCTCTTTAATCAAGTAAATAAAAGGTCATTATTTCACAAAAGAATAATGAAACTAACTAGAGAAAATTATAATGGCAGTACATTAAGTCACTATGTTAGGAATAACGTTTCATTGGCAGAAGCTTTTGATGAAGCAAAAAATATTTTTCACTATAAAAGTGAAAGTACAGGAGCTCAAGATTTTGTTGAAATAGCTGATGAATTAAGTTTTTATATTTAACAATACCTGAAAGAGGATACGTATACTATTGACTAATTAATGATGATGTCCGCCTGGACCATGTACGTGACCATGTTCAATTTCCTCTGTAGTAGCTTCTCTTACATCCATAACTTCACCTGTAAAATAAAGGTTCATACCAGCCATAGGGTGGTTGAAATCAACTTTAACAGATTCATCTGCTATTTCTAATACAAGTCCTTGCATGGCATTTCCATCCTGATCATTGAGTGGGATATAATGTCCTATTTGAACCATTTCAGATAGTTTCCCGTCTACCATAAAAATATTGATTGGTAAATCAATTATTTGTTCTTCATCTCTATCGCCATAAGAATCTTCACTTTTTATGGAGAAGCTAAAACTTTCTCCCTTCTTTTTACCATTTAGGTTAGATTCAAATTCGGGCAGTACTTGTTGTGTTCCAAACAAGAAAACATAAGGGGCACTAGTTTTCACCTCTTGCATTAATTCTCCTTCAGCATCGTTGTGATGAAGATTGTAAGTGATACTTACTACTTTATTATTGTTTATTTCCATGTTGCAAAGGTAGAGTTTCTCATGGTTTTTACTACAGTTCTGTATTAGGAATATGATTTATTATATTCTAGACTGATATGTGAATAACTCAAAATACCTACCTTCTTTTGCTATAAGTTCTTCATGTGTACCTTGTTCAAATATTTTACCTTCTTCGATTACTAAAATTTGATTAGCCTGACGAATAGTACTTAACCTGTGAGCAATTACAAAAGTTGTTCTGCCTTTCATTAATTCCTTTAAACTTGCCTGAATATAAGTTTCACTCTCAGTATCCAAATTAGAAGTAGCTTCATCAAGTAATAGAATTTTAGGATTAGCCAATATTGCCCTAGCAATAGCTACTCGTTGCCGCTGCCCCCCTGAAAGTTTTACACCTCGTTCACCTATTACAGTGTCTAAACCTTCTTCAAATCTGTCTGTAAATTCATGAACATGTGCACCTTTTACCGCATTCATAAGTTCATTTTCTGTAGCATTTGGTCTAGGAAATAATATATTCTCCCTAATTGTACCTTCAAACAAAAAATCATCTTGTAATACTACACCTAAGTATTTTCGGTAATTTTCCAGTTTAATTTTTGATAGATCAATGCCATCAATACTTACTTCTCCATTATTGGGATTAAGAAATGATGCCGCCAAACTAGCAATTGTACTTTTACCAGAGCCTGAAGTGCCTACAAGTGCAGTAACTGAACCTGCTGGGGCTTCGAATGAAATATTATGCAAGACTCCTTTTTCTTCTTCGTAGGCAAATGAAACATTTTTAAATGCAATATCACCTTTTATATCTTTCAACTCCTTCGTTCTAATTGTTTCATCGTTCTCAGGATTCATGTTCATTAGTTCTTCTGTACGATCCAATCCTGCAAATGCTTCAGTTAATTGACTACCTATATTACTCATTTGAACTATAGGAGCAATCATAAAGCCTAGATAAAGTGTAAAAGATAAAAACTCCCCAAAAGTGAGATCGTTGTTCATAATCATATAGCCACCAATCCCCATAATTCCAGCGGATGCTAATCCTAGTAGAAGCGTAGCCGAACTGGTAACAATAGCAGTTGAGGTAAGACTTTTCTTTACATTTTCATAAAGCCGTTCTACACCATTCTCAAAAGTTTTATTCTCCTGTTCTTCGGCATTGAACCCTTTTATCACTCGTACACCGTTTAAGGTTTCAGTTAAGCGACCAGTAACTTCAGCATTGATCTTACCCCGTTCTCTAAATATTGGACGAATATACCCAAAGGCTTTTAATGAAATAACTCCAAATATTGCAACTGGTACAAGTACATATAGTGTCATCATTGGGCTGATATTAATCAATATTACCAATGAGATTACAGAGGTTAATATACCTCCAAATAGTTGTACAAGTCCTGTTCCTACTAAATTCCTTACGCCTTCTACATCACTCATTACTCGGCTTACCAATGCTCCAGATTTTTGGTTGTCAAAAAAACTAATAGGAAGGGTAAGTAATTTTTTTTGGACTTTAGCTCTAAGCTGAGCTATTAAATGTTGTGCTTCAACACTAAGTATTCTGGTTAGTAAAAACGAAGTGATGGATTGCACTACCAATGCACCACTTACAGCAAAAAGCAAATTCTTTAGCATCACCATATCATTATTGGCAATTACTTCATCCATTAAGTATTTACTTGCTCCAGGTAGCACTAGACCAGCTAATCTGCTAATGATAATTAACCCTAATCCAATAAATACTAGTTTTTTCCGAGGCCAAATAATCGTTTTAAATACATGACCTATAGTTACTTTTTGTTTACTCATAATATGGATGTCGTGTTTGTTAGTGAAATATTGTAAATCAAATGCAAAAATAGAAGACTAAAAAATAGAAAACTATGAATTACTATCCTCTAAATTAATTTAAGATATTTTGAATTTGCTTATTGTGCAATAATTGTGTGCTTGACTTTTTTAGTTATTGTTGCTAAAGACTAAACATACTTCAAATATAGTATTCATTACATGTGTATAAATTAATATTTATGTATTTTATAAAAATAATAAAATTTAATTAATTTTTGAATATTTTCTAATTGTTGAATTAAGCTGCATATACGACTATAATCATAAATAAATAGTATTTTATTTATGATTATAGTCATAAACCACTAATATATTTTTAGCTATCTTTGTGTAAACTATATATAATGGCTGAAGCAACTTTTAATGCAATTAAATTTATTTCAAAAGGAGATAAAGATTTTGGTACCACAGTAAGAAAAAGAGTAAACGACTACTTTAAAACCAATAAAATTTCACGATTAGGGGATTATCGTATTTGGATTAAGGTTATTGCCTTGCCTTTATTATATCTTGTTTCATTTGGTCTGATTATGACCAATTGGTATACAGCAAATCTATTTGTATTTTATGGTTTATGGTTGTTGATGGGGATAGGTTTAGCTGGTTCTGGTTTAGGAATTATGCACGATGCCTGCCATGGAGCAGTGTCAAAAAAACGATCTGTCAATAATTTTATTGGAGCAATGGTTTTGAACCTTGCAGGTGGTTCGTCTGTTAATTGGAAAATTCAGCACAATGTATTACATCATTCTTTTACCAATATTGATGGTTATGATGAAGATATTGCCCCTGCCGGTCTTATGAGATTTTCACCACATCAACCAGTAAAGCCGTTCTATCGATTTCAAGTTATTTATGCATGGTTTTTTTATGGTTTAATGACATTTATGTGGGCCACATTTAAGGATTTTGTGCAATTGAGTAGATATAATAAAATGGGTTTGGTAAAGGCACAAGGTAAAACTTATCGTAAGGAGTTGTTTAATCTCATTTTTCTTAAAATTATCTACTACACTGCTTTTATAGTACTTCCTATATTGTTATTGGATATAGCTTGGTGGCATGTTGTTTTAGGATGGTTCAGTATGCATTTTTTAGCTGGTCTTATACTTGGATGTGTTTTTCAGCCAGCTCATGTTATTCCTTCCACAGAATTTCCTTTACCAGATGAAAATAATAATGTTGAGGGAGACTGGGCTGTTCACCAGATGATGACAACGGCTAATTTTGCTCCTACTAACAGACTATTGTCATGGTACGTTGGAGGACTAAATTATCAGATAGAACACCATTTGTTTCCAAATATGAGTCATGTACATCATAGACAGGTGTCTAAAATTGTAAAATCAACAGCTGAAGAATTTGGTGTACCATACTATTCGCAACCTACTTTTATAGGTGCTTTGGTAAATCATGCCAAAATGCTTCACAAATTGAGAAAATAGTATTTTATATTTTTTGATAGAGACATTAACTAAACTCAGAGAATGGTGTCACCCTATGGTTTGTATAGAATTTATGTGACCGAATAATATCAAGAAAGAAAAAATGTATTTGTATTACTAGAATTATCATACTTCAATCCTCAAATAGATATTCATTATAAGCATTTTGTAGTTCACGCAGTGGTAAAGGCTCATTTAGCTGTTGTGCTAATGCAATTCCTTTTTTATATGTGATTTCAATTTTTTCTTTAATGTTTAATTCGATATATACTTCTGCAGCATGATAATAAGTAGGAAGATATTCTGGATGTTTTTCAAGTAGTTCCTCATAATATTTCAAGGCCTTTTCAGGAAAAGTGTTTTTATATTCTGTGGCCACAGCATAAATATTAAAAGGATCATTTGGTTCTTCTTTTAAAAATTGAAACAGAAGATCAAGTCGATTATTATCCATATTTTTTTAACTTTTTGATATTGAAAAACCCTTTGCAAACTATATTATATGTGTGAATATTAATTATTACAAACATAGTTTCTTCTATTTGCATTTCAATTTTTATTTGCTGCATTATTCGCTATCTTCACCACAAATTAAACAAAAAACAATAGTAGTGATATGAAGATATTAGTTTGTATTACGCATGTGCCTGATACTACTTCTAAGATTGCATTTACAGATGGCGATACTAAGTTCGATACCACTGGGGTTCAATATATTATTGGGCCTTACGATGATTATGCTTTAGCTAGAGCTGTAGAGTTAAAAGAACAGACAGAAGGAAGTATTACTGTGCTAAATGTGGGAACAGCCGAAACAGAACCAACGATAAGAAAAGCATTGGCTATCGGAGCCGATGATGCCATTCGTGTGAATGCAGAACCAACAGATTCACTTTTTGTTGCGCAGCAAATTGCTAATGCAGTAAAAAAGGAAGGGTTTGACTTGATATTAATGGGTAGAGAGTCTCTTGATTTTAATGGAGGAATGGTGCATGGTATGGTAGGAGAGTTATTAGGAATACCATCTGTTTCACCAGTAATGACACTTGATATGGATGGTTTTACAGCAAAAATGACTAGAGAGACTGAGGGAGGGAAGGAATCTATTGAGTTGGATTTGCCTTTTGTTGCAGGTTGTCAGGAACCAATAGCAGAATGGAAAATTCCAAATATGAGAGGGATTATGTCTGCTCGTTCAAAACCATTAAACGTGATAGAACCTACTGGAAATGATCAAGGGGCAACATTAGAAAAGTATGAGCTTCCTGCTGCTAAAGGTGCTGTAAAAATGGTTAGTGCAGATAATGTTCAGGAATTAGTAGACTTGCTTAAGAACGAGGCAAAAATCCTTTAATTCATTTATAATTTAATTAAAATCGTAAATTGATATGTCAATATTAGTTTTTGTAGAAATAGCGGAAGGCAAAATTAAAAAAACATCTATTGAAGCAGTGGCTTATGCTACTGCAATGGGAGGAGAAGTTACTGCTTTGGCTATGGGAGATATAGATCAGTCTGAATTAGCAGCTCTTGGTAATTATGGTGCAACAAAAGTAATCCATGCAGGTGATAGCCGACTTAATGATGGAGTAATATTAGCGTATGCAAATGTAATTACAGCAGCCATGAAAACTTCTGGAGCTAATACTTTAGTGTTAGCCAATTCTTCATTAGGAGGGTCTGTTTCAGCGCATGTGTCCATTAAAATGAATGCTAGTTTAGTTTCTAATGTGGTAGCATTACCCGAAACTTCGGGAGACTTTAAAGTGAAAAGAAGTATTTATACAGGAAAAGCGTTTGCTACTGTGGTTTTGAACAAAGCCAACAAAATATTAGCGATAAAGAAAAATGCTGTTGAAATAAAAGAGACAGGAGGTACAGCTTCAGTTGAAAGCTTTGAGGCTGATCTTTCAGACCATGATTTTTTAACTAAAATTACTGGAGTTCAAAAAGCTACTGGAGATGTATTACTTCCAGAAGCAGAAATTGTTGTATCTGGAGGTCGTGGATTGAAAGGGCCAGAAAACTGGGGAATTATTGAGGACTTAGCAAAGGCATTGGGAGCAGCAACTGGATGTAGTAAGCCTGTTTCAGATATGGATTGGCGTCCTCATCATGAACATGTGGGACAGACAGGAGTGAAAGTAAGTCCAAGTTTATATATTGCAGTAGGTATTTCAGGTGCTATTCAGCATTTGGCTGGAGTAAACTCATCAAAATACATAGTTGTGATTAATAAAGATGAGGAAGCACCATTTTTTAAGGCAGCTGATTATGGTATTGTTGGAGATGCCTTTGAAGTATTGCCAAAGTTAACAGAAGCAATTAAAGCAGCGAATCAGTAATTTGTGGATAAGATAAAATTAGAAATATTAGGCCTGTCATCAAGTCAATCGCAATCAGGGTCGTTTGCATTGGTATTGGGAGAAACAGATGGAAATAGACGACTTCCAATCATAATTGGAATGTTTGAAGCACAGGCAATAGCTATTGAAATTGAAAAAATAATTCCCAACCGACCCATGACTCATGATTTATTTAAATCATTTGCGAATAGTTATGCATTTGTGGTTACGGAAATAATTATTTCAGGCTTAAAAGAAGGAGTGTTTTTTGCGAAAATTGTTTGTGACAATGGAGGTAAGTTAGTTGAAATAGATGCCCGTCCTTCGGATGCTATTGCTATTGGACTACGTTTTGATGCTACTATATATACATATGAAACTATTTTAGCTGAGGCAGGTATTGTACTTTCTGATGAGGTGGAGGAAGAGGAGATAACTGATATTAAAAGTAAAGTGAAGCCTCTTGAAAAGAAAAAACCTTCTGATGATTTTGAAAACTTATCTATTGATAAACTTAATTCTTTACTTGAAGAGTCTATAAAAAATGAGGATTATGAAAAAGCTGCTAAAATTCGTGATGAGTTGAGTCGCAGAAATTAATATATGGACTATTTAAGAGGATTAATTGGTATTGTTTTTTTACTTGGAATAGCTTTTTTATTATCACAAAACAAAAAATCTATTGATTGGAGATTAGTAATAATCGGAGTGTTATTACAAGTCGTATTTGGTTTATTAATTACTAAAGTGGGATTTGTAGCCGAAGGATTTAATTGGGTAAGCCGTCAATTTGTTACCTTTTTAGGTTTCTCCAATGATGGTGCTAAGTTTTTGTTTGGAGATTTAGCAACTGATAAACTGGGTTTTATATTTGCTTTTCAGGTTCTACCTACTGTCATATTCTTTTCTACAGTTACAACAGGGTTATATTATCTGGGTGTGCTTCAAAAAATAGTCTATGGCATAGCTTGGGTAATGGCACGTACTATGCGCCTATCTGGTGCCGAAAGCCTGTCAGCTGCTGGCAATATTTTTTTAGGTCAAACTGAAGCCCCTTTATTAGTTCGTCCTTTTGTTAAAAACATGACAAGTTCGGAATTGATGTGTTTAATGACGGGAGGGATGGCTACTATTGCTGGAGGAGTATTAGCAGGGTATGTTGCTTTTTTGGGTGGGGATGATCCTGTTGAAAGAGCAAAGTATGCTGCTTATTTACTTAGTGCCTCCATTATGAATGCACCCGCAGCTATTGTATTATCTAAAATAATACTACCTGAAATGAATAAGGAAAACATTAATTCTCAGTTAGAAGTAAGTAAAGAAAGCATGGGTGTAAACCTTATTGATGCACTTTCTACTGGTGCAGCTCAAGGATTAAAACTGGCTTTAAATATTGGAGGGATGTTGTTAGCCTTTATAGCTGTAATTTATGCTGTAAACTGGGTATTAGTAGATATGATAGGTGCTGTAACTGGGTTAAATGAATTTGTGGTAAACTCTACTAATGGAGCATTTAAAGGTTTTTCATTAGAATATATTTTAGGTCAAATTTTTAGGGTGTTTGCTTTTTCTATGGGGGTAGATTGGGCTGAGACATTGCAAGTAGGTAGTTTGCTAGGTCAGAAAATGGTTATAAACGAGTTTGTTGCTTATTTAAGTTTATCCGATGTAAAAATGTCTGGAGGTTTAAGTGAAAAGGCAATTGTTATTTCCACATATGCCTTGTGTGGGTTTGCGAATTTTAGTTCTATTGCTATTCAGGTAGGAGGTATAGGAGGAATGGCACCTTCTCGTCAGGGAGATCTTTCTAAATTAGGAATGCGAGCATTAATTGCAGCTACAATGGCTACAATGATGACTGCTACCATTGCAGGAGCATTGTTTGGCTAAAATAGATTAGAAATTTGAAATACAAATACGGATATAAACAACTACGTTATAGCTCATTAATACTAGTACTTATAGTACATAGTTTTTTGTGTTTTGGACAAAACCCTCAGTTTACTTCAAAAATCAGGTATTATGAAATAGAATCAATGACAGGAACTGTAGTTCCAAATTACAGAACATACCCCGTTGCAGGAGTGCGTACAGGATTAGGGATTACATTGGGTTCTATTGATACTGTTTCAAGTCCTCTAAATCATTATTTTAATTACCCCAAAAAAGGAATATACCTAGGGGTGCATACGCTTGGTAATGATTCAATATATGGTAATGAGGTGAGTTTAATGCCTGTTATTGAATTAAAGTCAGGAGATAATTGGAGTTTTCGCTTAGGGCTGGGTTTGTCATACTTTTCAAAAACATATAAGGATCATGAAAGAAACCTTATGGTTGGGAGTAATCTAGCTTGGGGGTTTCAAACAATATTATACAGGTACATTCCTTTAAGAAATAATAACCAATTAAAACTGGGAGCCGCTTTTCTACATGGCTCTAATGGGCATACTCAGTTACCTAATTATGGCATAAATTCTGCAGTTTTGAGTGTTGGGATTCAATATCTTTCTAAAAAAGTATTATTGCCTGAAAGAAATAGAATGGCTTATAAAGGAAGTCGTGAATGGATGTTCACTTATCGAGTAGGGGCAGGTTTTCACGAGCTTGGTAGTACTACCAAACCTATAGGAGGGCCAAAACGACCAATATACAACACTTCGTTTGCGGTTGGAGTTGTACTAAAAAAACAATTTAAACTCCAAACTGGATTAGGATACAGGTATTACCAGCAATATGCTGACTATATCAGTGATCATCCAGAAATAAAGGATTCTAGCTTAAATGCAAACAACGTATATTTTTTGCTTGGGGCTGAGTTTTTCATCCGACATGTAAGTATGGTTGTTGAGGGAGGAATAAACTTATACAAACCATTCTACCCGTATTTTGCTGAAGTATTTAAAAACACTGATACTTTCGGTTATCAGCTAGAGAAAATTTTCTTGAGTAGGGTAGGACTTAATTTTTATTTAATAGATACTTCAAAATCACCAAAACACAACGTCTATTTAGGAACTCAATTACATGCAAATTTTGGTCAGGCCGATTTTACAGGTGTTAGTATTGGGTATTTGGTTAAGTTGAGCAACCCCTAATAGTTATTGGCGTAGTTTATATATATCGTTATGTTCCTTAATAATTTGTTCAACAGGTTTATTTTGTGGAGTAAAACGTTTGTCATTTATTCCGCCTGCTTTATCGTGGTCGGCATGCCATTTCCATAAAAAACCTCCTGCAAACCAATCTTCATACCAATAACTTTGATACATAGCTCGATAAGCATTTACTTGACCTTGAAAATTAATTTCAAGCGTATCTTTTGAATAGTTCCAATCACCATCACCACTATAATCTCTGCTTTCATACCCGTATTCGGTGAATAAAATGGGTTTATTGAATTGATTAGAGATATTTTTTATTGCTGCCTTTGTAGGACTCCAATTGGTCATCATTTCATCCACACCTGGCGTTTTTTGATCACTTATAGGAAAGTAGGCATCAATCCCAATATAGTCAAGTTGATCCCAGAAAGTGATTTTCTGATAATTATCCCAATTAGCAGCATAGGTTATTTTTCCAGTATAAATATTTCTTACCTTTTTGATTAAATCAATCCATAAATCGGGTTGAGCTGTAGCTACTTTTCTATATTCAGTACCAATACAAAATAGTTCAACATTCATAGATTCGGCT
>JAOUKH010000227.1 GCA_029882685.1 Cyclobacteriaceae bacterium | reverse complement strand
GTATTCATTGTCTGGCGAATTAGACAATATGAAATACGGAGATCCAAACCTCATAAGTTATAGATCCAATGCAGGAGGAAATGCTGAATTAATACTATTGAAGGTAGATAAAATTAGCAAGATTATTTCTGGAACTTTTTCTGGAACTTTATATAGTGATGAAGGAGATTTAGTAGAAATTACTGAAGGTAGGTTTGACTTGACCTATTAAGTTTAGGTTCATAGACAACAATTATTTAAACCTAGAATCAACAGCACCTTGATGTTCGGCTAAATACCCTTCCACATGCTGTTCTAAATCAGGAAAGAATTCAAAGAAGTCTCCTTCAAATTCTTCATACCCTTCTTTGAGTTCCTTCACCGATTCTTCCATTTTCGAATCGTGTTTTGTACGCCTCGACATGCCTTGCATTACGTCATCAATGCCTTCAAAATTGGCGTAATTGAGTAACCAGTTCTTTCGCATCATGTGCGGAAGTATTTGAGTTACTTTTTGTGGCAATATGTGTTCGTGTGCCTGTATCATCTTGTAAAAATCGTCAATGTACTCATGAAGTGGAACGTTAGAAAATTGATGCCAATTTTTAGCTAGGTAGTGGTCGTAATAGATGTCGACAATTACTCCCGAAAAGTGACGATATTTATTCCAAAGTCTTTTTTTACTGCGCATCACTACATCATGACTGTCAGTAAATAGGTCAATAGAACGGTGTAAACGAATCCCTTTTTGTATTTCCAAATCGAATCGTTCCATTTTATCTCCACGTAAAAAATCGCCAATAAAGTTGCCTATCGTAATAGGGACAGAATCACCTGAGAGATAAATGTGAGCCAAAAAGTTCATGCCAGAAGATAGTAATCAATTTCTCTATTCACAACCAAATTGAGATATTTTCAATTTTAAAATATTCATCTTAAGGTGTAGGAATTCATTGTACCACTTACTAAATTTAGTGTTCAACTTCAAATTACGTGTTATGACAAACAACCCTCACCTTAGTATTTTGGTTCAAATGGCTCAAATAGATGGAGAAACGGATGAAACAGAGCTAGAACTCATTCGGCAAATTGGTAAGTCAGAGAACCTTTCCGATGATGATATTGACAAAGTAATTGATACCACCAATCATGAAGGAGGAGTTCCCTCCATTGAAAATTTATCAGATAAAGATAAATTAGAGCTTATGACCAATCTAATATTGGTGATGAAAATAGACGGTATTGTTCATAAAAACGAAATGCAATTCTGCTTGGATATGATTGATAAAATGGGCTATAATAAAGAAGCTTTTTACGAATTAGTTTCTTCCACTACCAACGATATTATGTCGGACAACGACATACAGGTGATCAGAGATAAAGCAAAGACTCTTCTAGGTTAATATGCCCGATGTTTTAGGAGAAGCCTTGGTAGATTATTACAACGGCAAAGCGGATACATTATGGATAAATAATAAATATGGTTCTCCAGAGGAGATGCCCATAGAAGTGTTTTTTCGTGAAAAAGAAGAGTTGACTACGTTGGAGCAAAAAGCATTACTGAATTGTAAGGGGGTTGTTTTAGATGTAGGTGCCGCTGCTGGAGCGATATCGCTCATGCTTCAGGACGATTTTGACCTTACTGCTATAGAATCATCGGAGGGGGCTTGTCAGGTGATGAAGGCACTTGGTATACGAAATGGAATAGTAGGGGATATATTTGATTATAATAATGCAAAGTTTGATACGCTTATATTACTTATGAATGGCATAGGGCTAGTAGGAACAATTGATAATTTACCTACTGCTTTATTGCATTTTAAATCATTACTTACCCAAAAGGGACAAATTCTTTTAGACTCTAGTGATATAAGTTATTTGTATGAGGGTAAAGAAAAACCTAAGCACCATTATTACGGTCAAATACAGTACCAATATGAATACAAAAATAAAAAAGGAGACTGGTTTAATTGGTTATATATCGACCGTGAAACGCTACAGAAACAGGCTGCAAAAGTAGGACTGCATTGCGAATTACTTTTTGAAGATGAAAATGATCAATATTTAGTAAAACTTACAAACAAGTAACTATAATGTTATTGAGAAAGGGAATAAGTTCAATTTTGCCTTAATAAGTAGAATTATCAATGAAAGTTACATGATTTAAATTCAATGCCGCAATCAATATTTTATTGAAAATCTAATTTTTCTGAATTCGTCCAGCATTTATTTTACTAATTAGAATTTTCTTTTTGAGGGGTTATGACTATTAACGGAGAATTCATAAAATACATGAAAGGCAACATTGTGATAATAGCGTAATGTGATTTATGGAAATGGTACTAGTTTATTGTAAATAGTACATCCGTATCAGAAAGTTATTAATGATTGTTTTGCTATTTTTCAGAAGTGTTAATTTTGTTTTCAAATTAAAGAATAACTAAAAATTAATAATGAAAAACATTTTAAAACTATTATCACTTTCTATTCTTGCTTCCCTATTGTTTGTAGTTGGTTGTAAAAAAGAAGAACCTGTACCAGTAACCACAGGAACATTAAAAGGAACGATAACCGATATTATTTCGGCCAGTGCCTTGGCAGATGTACTCGTTATTGTTTTTGATGCCAATACAAATTCACCAACAGGAGCAAGTGTATATTCAGGAGTAGATGGAGTTTATTCTGTAGAATTAGATCCAGGGGCTTATTTTGTAAAAGCTGCCAAACAAGGATATGAAAAATCACCTCCCCCAACAGTATCACCAATTTCATTCGATGTTTCTTTAGGTGTAGAAACGGTAAAAGACATAGAGATGTTTGAAAGCACAGTAACAAACGGAGGTTGGATAACAGGAAGGGTAATGGCAGGAGATATTGCAGTAGCAGGCGCCTTAATTGTTGCGGATAACGCTGGAGACGGCTACTCAACCATATCCGATGAGGAAGGTAATTACACGATATTTAATGTGCCAGCAGCTACTTATGCTGTAAATGCATGGTTGGCTGGATATAACTCAACTGAAGTTTCTGCAAGTGTGACAGCTAGTACAGAAACTGCTGGAGCTGATATTGCAATGACAGAAGGAGCTAGTGGTTCTGTGACGGGTGCAATTACTTTTCTAGCTACAGGGAATATTGAAGTGGACGTAGCGTTGACACACCCATCTACAGGAGAAACCATTCCTGGGTTGAGTACGATAACGGCATCTTCTGTATATGAATTAACCAATGTGCCTGATGGAATGTACCTAGCAAGAGCTTCTTACAATAACGATGGCATAGTGATGGATCCAGACTGGATCATAAAAAATGGAGAGCCTTTTGTGACAGTAAGTGGAGGTGTGATAGACAGACCATTTTCTGTAACTAATAGTATTGAGGTTCTTACGCCAAGTAATGTGGCTTCTTCTGTTGAAGCAGTAGTAGTGGCCACTACAATACCTACTTTTGAATGGACCCCATATTCATCAACTAGCGATTATGTGATTGAAGTTACGGATGCAAATGGAAAGCTTATTTGGGGAGGATTTACAGCTCGATTCGCCTCTAAAAATGTAGTAATACCAAGTGGCTCAACAAGTGTTGCTTTTGGAGATTTAAGTGTAGGAAATCCCCCTGTAGAGAATTTGGTGTCTGGGAAAACATATAGATGGAGAGTATATGCCAGCAAAAATAATAACGCAACAGGTGGCTGGAATTTGATTTCTGTGAGTGAAGATCAAAGAGGTCTGTTTATTGTAGAATAAGCAATAAATTAAGATTTTAAATTAAAAAGAGGCTGGTTTTTTAAAATCAGCCTCTTTTTAATTTTCATTCAGATAGTTCTTTTGCTTGTATTTATAACTTAAATAGGAAAGCACTTCCCCATATCGTTTTGCACTAATGGTTGTTAATTCAGGAACAGGAAGCTCACCAGTTTTTAAAATGAGGTAGCCATACATCCCATTGAGGCAAATGCTTACTTCATTGTTATTCACGTTATTTTTGTCAAAAAAAGGTTGGACGGTAGTGGTAAGCGCTTGAAATGCGTCATCTTCTTTTTTCAGAGTGCGATACAATAGTTGAAGTGCTGAAACGAGGTTTTGGACTTCATGAAGATGCCCACTTGACACTATCCCTTCTTGCTTCATTGTAGTAATAATCGTGTTATACCACTCACCTAATTCTTCTTTTTCATCTTCATCTTTTGGCGTTAATGAAATTAAATCCTTCTTTATTCGTTCAATATCCATTCCAAACGAGCGAATCAAATCCTCCGTTTGGTACATGAAAATAATGTATTCAGCGATATTGTTCTCTTTTTTCGAGTTGGCTAAGCGCATAATATATAGTTTACAACTGCAAAGATTGGAAAATATAAATACACCAATATCAAGCCGTCAAAATATTTATTCATTATTTTTGCTTCCTTCAAAAAATAACATACCCAATTGTCTCCTGTCAATAAAAATAACAACTCTTTAATCAATCTTTTTTTAGTTTTTTTCAAAATTGGATGTATTTCGTTTGGAGGATTTATGTCTTTAATAGCAATGGTAGAAAATGTTATTGTCGAAAAATATAAGCTACTAACGCATGAAGAGGTATTGGATGGTATTACGTTAGCCAATTTGCTACCT
>JAOUKH010000226.1 GCA_029882685.1 Cyclobacteriaceae bacterium | reverse complement strand
TTTTTAATATTTCCTCCAATTCTTGATATTGTTCTCTTGAAGAAATAATAGTAACATCTTTAAAATTTTTAGCAGCTGCTCTAATTAACGAAATTCCTCCTATATCAATTTTTTCTATTACATCCTTTTCAGAAGCTCCAGCTGCTAACGTTTCCTCAAAAGGATATAAATCCACTATTACCAAGTCTATTTCAGGGATTTCAAACTCATCTGCTTGCTTTACATCTGTATCAATTTCTCTTCTGTGTAAAATGCCACCAAAAACTTTTGGATGAAGTGTTTTCACACGACCTCCAAAAATAGAAGGGTAACTTGTAAGATCTTCAACAGCGATTACATCTGCTCCTTGTTCTTCAATAAATTTTTGGGTGCCTCCTGTCGAATATATCTTTACACCATGTTCAGATAGAAGCTTAATAATTGGCTCAAGATTATCTTTATAAAAGACAGAAATTAATGCAGATTGTATTTTTTTAATAGACATGATTATCTGTGAATTTTGAAAGGTGCAAAGTTATTAAAATTCCTGCTATTTAGATAGTAAGAAAGATGCATTTTTAGAAATGTGAAATATTTTATAATACGTAGTTAATGATTTGATAATTACCCTATTATTGTACTAATCGTAATAAGCTTACACAGAATATTACGCCAATAATGTAAATGACTTTTGATATGAGCTATTCATAATCGATTTTGGTTTATAAAGATATTCTTGTTATTAGAATCTTATGTTAATATTTTCAGTATCTTAAAATATTATGATTAATAGAATTTTCATCCTTTTAATTTTAGTACTCTCCCTTTTTGGAACTAGTTGTTTTGGACAGCAACTTGGTTTTAGAATTCCTGATGGAGTTAAAAAAGTTAAAATTCCATTTCAATTTCATCACAACCTTGTAGTTATACCCGTTATTTTAAACAACTTATTGCCATTAAAGTTTATCCTTGATACAGGTGTGCGTACTACAATTCTTACAGAAAGAACTTATTCTGATATATTGAATCTCAATTATGATAAACATGTTGTTATTTCGGGAGCAGGGGGTGAAAAGTTAGTAGATGCCTATATTACAAGTGGAGTTACACTTGAAATCCCTGGTGTAAAAGGGGAAGGTCATGCTATTTTAGTGCTTGAAAATGATTACATCGAATTGAGTAACTTTCTCGGAACCCAAGTAAATGGGATATTGGGCTATGAAGTATTTAGTAGGTTTATAGTTAATATTAATTTTGAAACGAAAATGATTACCCTTATTAAACCAGAATTTTTTAGACCTAAAAAGAAATATACTAAGATGCCAATAACTATAGAGGATACTAAACCATATATTTTGGTAAATGTTGAACAAAAAGAAGAAAAAAGCATCGAATTAAAGTTAATGATTGACACAGGGGCAAGTCATGGTTTATTAATTGAAGAAGAATCACATAAAGATATTTATCTCCCATCACATAATATAAACAGTAATATAGGTAGAGGTTTAGCTGGCGATTTAAAAGGTAAAATTGGTAGGTTAAATTCTCTATCCTTAGGAAATTATGAGTTTAAACAAGTAATTACCACTTTTCCTGAAATTAACACATATACTGATAGCCTTAAACGTGATGATGTATACAGAAATGGAACTATTGGTGGTGAAATAATGAGCCGATTCAATTTGATATTTGACTACTCTGCTGGAAACCTTTATTTGAAAAAGAATTCTAGGTTTAAAGAAAAGTTTGAATACAATATCAGTGGTGTTATTATTAAGGCAACTGGTGCCTTTTTACAAGACTATGTTATTGATGATGTTAGAATAGGCTCTTCCGCAGAGAAAGCTGGGCTTCATAAAGGAGATAAGATTTTATCTGTAAACAACACTGATGTTGTAAATGCAAAATTGGGGCAAGTTATTGGTTATTTCAATTCAAAACACAACAAACTTATTAAGGTTGAAATTGAACGTAATGGCAATGTATATAAAAAGAAGTTTCGACTTGAAAGACAAATCTAATTTTATACTATGAACTCAACATTACTTGAAAAATCAAAAAAGGTTTGAATTATAGATTGCTGGGTTGAAAAGTGATTGAAAAAATTGTACCTACACCTAACTCAGATTTCACATCTATACTACCTCCAAGTTTATCAACCGTTTCTTTTACGATGTATAGACCAAGTCCAGATCCCTCAGAAGTATCTGATGCTCTAACAAACATATCAAATATTGTCCCTAAATGTTGTTCGCTAATCCCCTGACCATTATCTCTTACTTCAATAATTACTTTATCGCCATCTTTCTTTAAAACTACATATATCTCAGCAGAAGGCTGCCTATAATTATGATATTTTACTGCATTGGCAATGAGGTTACTCAATATTATTTTTATTCTTTTAGGATCTGATTTAAATATAGCTTTTGTATCTATATCTCTATGAAGTGTAACTTTTTCAGCTTTCTCGAAATACTTTAAATCCGCAATAACACTATCAATAATATTATTAATATCAATTATTTCTTCAATTACTTCTCCCTTAGTATTGGAGGAATATTCAAGTATGCTTTTAATAAAATCTTCGAGTTTAGTAACACTACTTTCCATCATATCTAAATATTCTTTACGACTATTTTCGGAGGGCTCTTTTCTAGTAATATTTATAAGTCCCTTTAACGATTTTAGAGGGGCTACTAAATCATGTGAAGAACGATAAACAAAATGATCTAACTCGTTATTGGCTACAATTAACTCTTCTTTTTGTGTAACAAGGTCTTTGGTTCTTTCTCCTATCAATCGCTCTAATTGAGTATTTTTCTGCTTCAGTTTTGCCGCACGATAACCTGTTCCTGTCCAAATAATAAGCAATATCAAAAATATACCAACAGCATATGCGCCTTTTGTTCGATACCAAAGTGATGGTACATGAATTTTTAAATTAGTAGTGGAAGATACAGCTCCATTTTGAAGCTTTCCTTTTACTTGAAAAATATAAGAACCACTTGGTAGATTAGTATATTCTTTTTTAAAGTCATCAGTCCATTCTGACCATTTGTTATCAAAACCTTCTAAATAGTAAGAGTATTTTAAATCTATTTTGTCAAATCCAGGGGTAGAAAACATGAAAATTATGGAGCTGATGGGACCATATTCATGAAGTGTTTTGTTTAAATTATTACTATTTACAAAAATTAAACTATCATTAACCTTAATCTGACGAACTAGCGTTTTAATATTAGATGTATCCTGCTTATTAGGTAAAATAATATGGGTTAATCCATCACCAGACAGCCATAAATTACCTCTTTTATCTCTATGAAACTCTCCCATATTATTAGATTGAAGACCTTCATTTTTTGTTACTTTACGAATAATATTACCATTATTATCTACCCAATAAATTCCCCCACGTGTAGCGGCAAAAAGATAGGTAGAATCATCCCATACAATACCGTCATATAAACCGTGCTTTTCAAAAATTATATTAGATTCTACATTCCACTTATCAAGCTTGTAGGTAACAGTATCAATCGTATATAGACCATGTTCTTCTGTTAATACAATTTTTTTCGACCCTTTATAGGGCAATATTCTAAAAGGGGCATCTTCTGGTTTTTGAAAAGATTCATCGACATAGACCAAAGAATCATTAATTAGTTTAGCTATTCCTTTGTTGAAAACTGTTACGAGAAGCTCATTGTTTAACTTAAGTGGCCATGATTCCTTGATATCTAAATACTGAACATTTTTACCATCGTAACGAAATAAACCTTTATATGACTGAAAATATACATCATCATTAAAATATACAATTTGCCAAACTAAGTAAACATCAATACTATCACTTATTTCTTTTCTCAATGAATGATACTGGAAAATTCCAAGGGAATCTCGTTCAATAAAACCAAATTCATTTGTGCCTCCTACATATATTTTGCCTTTATCAGAATATTTTACACTTAAAACACTTGAAAACCCTCTTACTGGAATTATTCTCCATGAACTACCATCATATTCTAATACTCCATTTTCATTGGCGATATAAATAATACCATTTTCATCTTCGGTTATGCTAGAACTATATGATGATGCTTTATAGTCTGAAGTTCCAAAATTTCTAATTATTAGAGAATCGGTGCTAATGCCTTGTCCTGCTACATAAAATGTAATAATAACAAGAAAAAATACATAAATAAACTTACTAAAAGAGGAGATGACGTGCAAGTAATAATTCAATATTAACCAATTTATTTGTTATTATGCAACTAGATAAACAATATTTGCGAAAATAAAAATATAAAATTGTGATAATTGTTGATTATAACAAAACAAAAAACCTCAACAATACTGTTGAGGTTTAAAGTACCAGGAGCGGGACTTGAACCCGCACGACCAGAGGTCATCAGATTTTAAGTCTGACGTGTCTACCAATTCCACCATCCCGGCATAGACTATTTAACAAATAGCCATAAAACAAAAAAAGAGCGAAAGACGGGGTTCGAACCCGCGACCTCCACCTTGGCAAGGTGGCGCTCTACCAGCTGAGCTACTTTCGCTTATTAAAAAGACATTACTTATTAATGTCTTTATTTCAAAATGTCAATGCGGCAAGTCCACCTTGCCAAATATTACGAATGCGCTCA
>JAOUKH010000061.1 GCA_029882685.1 Cyclobacteriaceae bacterium | reverse complement strand
ATCAATGGTGGGTTTGGATTTGAAGCCACCTACTTTCATCAGGATTTACTGCGTATTCATGCTGGAGCAAGACTAACTTATGGCCGAAAATTTGATCAAGAGAGAAATAGGGCCGAAAATAATAGTGCATATATTGTTAATTATTACAGTGCAGAAGAAGCTACATTGATTGGTTCAGCTAATAGGAAAGGAATTACTAACCCGATTAGTCCATATAATTATTTTGAGATAGGAGGAACTTACCATATTAAAGATTTCGAAAAAGATGACGAAACAAAAATGTACTTGTATAAGAAAAGTTATGAAGGGGATAAATGGGCTGCTAGAGTACCGAGGGTAGCTCCTATTCCTTGTAAGTTGAGACAAATATATGGTGCACGATTGGGAGTTATGTATTATAACACATCAACGGATTTGCGTAAAGCAATGGGGAAACAAGGGGTGAGTATGAATGAACTTGTTGATGAAGCTGGAACACCTTTTTTAGATAATCATGAGGATGTTGATATTAGTCTGGCTGCAAATATGAGTATATTTGGCATTTATGCTGGAGCTTCTATGACATGGATACATAACGTAGCCGTAGAATTTGACAATAAATATGAAGCTGGGGTAGATGATTTGATTTTAAATGCATACATAGATTTTATTTATGGTGCTTCCGTTTTACTTGAGGATATCACTTATCTTGATGATAATCCTAGAGATCCACTACAGACCGGTTATATTAGTAATCCTGCAACTTATTCACTTGCCCCTGTACAGATTAATCCATATGGGTTTCGTTTAGGGCTTGAGGGAAAGTTTAATAGAGCATTGAGTTGGAGTTATGGAGGTGAAATGGGTTATAAACCTTCATTAAAGGGTAGAGGATTTTTTGCATTAATTAAAATAAGCATTCCTGTTTATAGTACTAACTTGAAGTATGAAGTAGAAGCATTTGGAAAATAAGATGTTTTATTCCGTATTAAATGGCATAAAGTTTATTATCTAACTTTTGCTTTTCGAATAATCTTGGCGAATAATCCCGGAAAAAATCGTTTTATATAGACTCCTAAAGTTTCTTTTCCTCCTATTAGTAATTCGTTTTTATTTTTTTCTATTCCTTTAATTATTATCTGAGCACATTTTTCGGCAGGCATTCCATTGGCTTGTGCATCGTCCATTTGGTTTAATGCAGAACCATCTTCAGTTAGAGCATTCACAGAAATTTGAGTATGAATAAATCCTGGACATACTAGCATTACTTTTATATCGTCTTTCCAAAGCTCTGCTCTTAGTGAATCGTAAAAACCATGTAGTGCATGTTTTGAAGCTGCATAACCTGTACGATATGGCGATCCAAATTTACCTACAAGGCTGGATATAGACACAAAATGCCCAGATTTTCGCTCAAGCATTGAAGGAAGTAGGTATTTGGTTAAAGCAATAGAACCGAAAAAGTTAACTTCCATTACTTTTCGGTCAACATCTAATACGGTTTCTCTAGCTAATGCCCTTTGACTTATCCCACCACTGTTGATAAGAATATCAATATGACCAAAAAATTGAAGAGCAGCATCGGTGCTGAGTTCAAGAGTATCAGGTTGTGATAGGTCAAGGGGTAAGATTTGAATATTTTGCTGTGAGATTCCAGTACATTTACCTTTTACTTCTTCCAACCTTTCTTTGTTACGAGCTGATAGAATTAGTTTACTACCTTTTTTAGCCAACTCATAAACCAGAGCCTCTCCAATACCAGAAGATGCTCCTGTAATCCAAACTACTTTTTCTTTTACTTTGGTCATGATTATATTTTGTGTTGAAGATATATAAATATCAACATTGAGAAATCATATTTCTATTATTTTCTTTCGTAAATCACGAAATCAAAGGAATGAGGATGTTTATCATCTTGAGGATGATGCTCTCGGTTTACCTCTTTCCATATAGACTTATCAAAATCAGGAAAAAAAGTGTCTCCATCAAAACTTTCATGTACTTGGGTAATATACATTCTATCAGCTAGTGCCAATCCCATTTTGTAAATCTGTGCACCTCCAATAATAAAAGCTTCAGTTTCATGTGACTCTTCGGCTAACTTAAGTGCTTCTTCAAGCGTGTTTAATACTACACAACCCTTGGCCTCAAAATTAGACTGACGAGTAAGAACAATATTTGGTCTATTGGGAAGTGGTCTAAAATTTTCAGGAATTGATTGATAATTCTTCCGCCCCATTATCACATGACGTCCTTTTGTTTTATTTACAAAATATTTCATGTCATCTGGCAAGTGCCAAACAAGGTCATTATCCTTACCTATTACTCCGTTTTCTGCTACTGCAGCAATCATTGATATTACCATAACTACAATTTGAGGTAAAATTAAGGAAAATTGTTTTGCAAAAAATGCTTAATAAATTGATTATACTTCCCCACACTAATCTTATTGAGAAACTAAGACACATACCATAATATAACGTGAGTTCGGGATAAGAAACTATGCAGATGCCACAAAAAAGCCAGCAAAAACGGATTGTCATTCAGAACGTAGTGAAGAATCCCTAAACTCTTAAGCAATTAATAAGAAAATATTCCATCCCGACTTGTCTGGACTCTGAATGACATTTATTTTTGTTTTTGATGCTTTTTTGATCTAAAATAGGACGGCTTATCCTGAACTCACGTTAATATATAAAGATAAAATCAAGCAGTCCTCTTCTAACTTTATGATTTCTAGTACTGCTTGAAGCCCAATCTTATAAGGGATTTTTCAACTGATGCTAATCCAAAACTGTCAAAAACTTGCTCATTCATTTGAATCTAGTTTTTTTCATCTTTGAAAAGTGTAGTTAAGCTACGAAAAGTTAGTACAAATTCACTACCTTGTCCATTTTCACTAAACAGCTCAATAGTCCCTTTAAGTTTATCAACAAGACTTTTTATTATTGAAAGTCCTAGGCCAGTAGAGTTTTCGCTATTCGTAGGTCTAGCACTTAGTTTTTGAAATTTCCCAAAAATTTTTGTTTTGTCTTCTACTGTAAAACCAGGCCCTTCATCTTTAATCGAAATTATAAATTTTTCACCTTTCTGTTTAATTTTAACATTAATGGATGTAGAAAATGGAGAAAACTTAATTGCATTGGAAAGCAAGTTTTCTATTATTCTTGAAAGCATGAGTTCATCGGTAATAATGTCAGATTCTACTTCAGTTGTACATTTTAGTAGTTGTTGTTTATTAATGGCCAACTGTTTATAGTTATCATTTATCCTTTGAAGAAAATCTCTTAGGTTGATTCGTACTGCATTAATTTTAAAGGTATCTTGTTGAAAGTTATTAATGTCAAGTAGGTCACTGATCAGGTGGTTTGCCTGATCTACGGAGTCATTTATTCTGTCAATAAGCTCCTGGTGTTCAGATTTTGTTATTTCACCCATGCCCATTAAATAAAATAGACTTTTTATATTATTAAAAGGAGTGTGCAGGTCATGAGCCACAATGCCTAATATCCCATCTTTTTCTCTGTTGAGTTCAAGGAGTTTTTTATTTTTTTTTGTAATTTGATTCCTGCTACAATTGAGTTCATATACGAAGAATTTGACCATAATATATATTAGTATTAGCATCAAAATAACTAAAAAATATTCCTCCTTTACGAAAGGTAGATATCTTAGCTGATAATAATTAGTAATTGCAAAGGATAGAAAACTCATTGTGGCTAACAGGTTCTTCAGGAGAGGATTTCGAATTAAATAGAATGCTCCTAACCCAACATATAGGTTTAAATAAGGCGCAGCCGTTTGATGGTCGATATTGAAAACAACAAAAAAAGTGATAGCCATCGGAGGTATTATACAGATAAGTGCAGCAATCTGATTTTTGCCCCGTTGGTTTAAATACATTATTAGTAAAGATAACAGATAGAACATTGAGATAAGTGCCACTATCAAATAGTTTCCATTGGAGGCTTTTTGTATACCTCCAATAGGTAAAAGAAGGGTGAGTAGTAATAGTATAAAAAAATTGATCAATCGCACCCTTTGTTTGTCCTCAGGGGTATCATAGTGTTTCGAACCTTTATTAATAAAAGACAGTATTAAACTCTTTATCCTAATCCGCATAGGTTAAAAATATAGGGTGTATTACAAAAAAAAGTGGTGAGTCCTCTCTGAAACGACAAAATGGAGAGACTTAACCACTAAGGTTCAAGTTTAAGAATAAATATACTATATAAAATTTTTAATCGGGCATGGTATTTCCATTTTTATAGTTCTGTTATAATTTGTTTAGCGAATGGATTTACAGCTTACATGCAATAGTTAAAACTTGCACTACCATCTGATTAATAGCATATAAAGCTATTTTATATTATGGATAAAAGTGCTTTCGATGTGGCAGTAAAATTACCAAAAACCCCAACTGTAGTTTAAGCTTGCATGCGATAAGCCTGCTTTAGCAGACAGGCATGCGCAGTAGTAATTACGGATTGAACAATGATAAAAGAGTCTTTGACTCGATTATGAAAATATTATCTTTGTTTGATGCTGGAATTCAGGATACCGAAGTCCCCTTCTTTCATTTATTAAATCCGTAGAGACGCTACGACTGAAACCTCCAAGGATTCAGCATATGTATATAAAACGCATCTTCTATTTTCTGTAAAACTCATTGAATCACAATCCTTGGAGGTTTTTTATTCTCAATGCGCTTGACCTGAGTTTAACTCTGATATAATGTAGAAATACCACATGTTGGTAACTTGAAGATAATGTCGCTAAGTTAAGACCTGACAGGTTTTTATTCGCCAAGTGATGACATTGTTATACACTTTCTACCAATCCTATTTTATCAAACCTGCCAGGTCTACTATCGTTGACATAACGACAGTAAGCTTGTGGTATTTATTTCACGATGAGTAGTCTTTTCTATTTCGAATCGAATTTGAGCCATTTACGATAATTTTCCATTTTCCCATGTTTAGTTAACCATATTCCATAACTAATGAATAAAAGATTGAACCAAATTATTGGATATCCCATTTTTAATGAGATTATTAACTCTCCAAGATAAAATAAGTCAGTTATCCCATTGTCACTGGGATTGCCGTTAAAAAAATACAATCTACTCGAAATGACTCACTACTGTCCATAGTTTAAGCTTGCATGCGATAAGCAGGCGCAGCAGTAACTACGGATTGAACAATGATAAAAGAGTCTTTGACTCGATTATGAAAATATTATTTTTGTTTCATGTCAACAAGGGGTTATAAAATCAGAGGGTATTTTAAGAGATTTGAATTTAATAGGCAATTGCCTTGGCATAAGCTGAATATAATGCATAAAAGTGCGTTTTTATTTCTATATTGGATAGAAATATTAACTCAAAAATAATGAATTATGAAAAATATTTTACTACTAATTGTAATTCTTGGTTTTTTTGGATGTTCTGAAGAAAACATTAACACGACTCCCTTAACTTATGATCATTTCCAAAACAACTTAAAACCGGAAATGAACTATACTGCGCTTGTCGATTTTTTTGGAGAACCCACAAAAGATATTGGAAGCGGCATCCATATTTATGTTTACGAGTTATCAGATTCAACTGAAATTTGGATTGGTTATGTTGATGAAATTCTATATGCTCGCCATCTTGATGAAAAAGGACAATTATTGGATACAATTATTTAAAACATGAATACAGTTTAATTAAATCTGTGACTTACAACATCATTACTGTCCGTAGTTTAAGCTTGCATGCTATAAGCCTGCTTTAGCAGACAGGCATGCGCAGTAGTAATTATGGATTGAACAATGATAAAAGAGTCTTTGACTCGATTATGAAAAGATTTCTTTGTTTGATGCTGGAATTCAGGATACCGAAGTCCCCTTCTTTCATTTATTAAATCGCTACGCCTACCTGCTGCAGGCATGGCTATACTCTACGGACAGGTATGGTGTAACTCAAAATAAAACACGTATACACAATTAACCTCTCATGATTTGCGTTGAATGTATCCGTTGTTAATGCCGAATTGATAAGTTTATCCTTTTTACTATTTTTTTTGCAGTGTTAGTTATGGTTTTAACCTCGGTTGGTTCTCATTACCGTTTATTATTTTATAAAATATAATATTTCCAATTATGAAAAGATTACGATATCACATCATCTATATTTCACTATTTTTCATAGCATGCAGCAACGAAAAGTATGAGTCGGGCGATTTAATGGAAGCAGAATATGAAGAGGTAATGGACGTACCTGCGACTATGCAAACACCTCTTTCAGATGAAACCATATCTAAGAAAATAATTAAGTCAAGTGGAATTGATTTTCAAACTGAGAATATTGAAGAAACTTATAAAATCATAAATAATTTTCTTCCCAAATATAATGCCTATATCGAAAATGAAAACCAGACAAAATCTGATTACAGTATAAATTATGATCTAACTATCAGGGTACCTTCAAATGTTCATGATTCTCTGTATAACTCAATTTCTAACTCTGTTTTCAGGCTGGACAGCAAATATTCAAATATTGAGGACGTGACAGAACGCTATTATGATCTTAAAACCAGAATTAAGAATAAAAAATCTCTTGAACAAAGATATCTAACGCTTTTAAGTAAAGCCTCTAATGTGAAAGATATAATAGAAATCGAGAAAAACATTAATGAAATACGAACAATCATTGAACAACTTGAGGGACAATTCAACTATTTGAGTAAGCAAATAAACTTTAGTACAATCCAATTATCCTTTTATGAAATTTTACCATACACCTATACCACTCAAAGATTTGGCACAAGAGTTTTAAATGCTTTAAATAATGGTTGGGAAGGATTTTTGTCGTTCATAGTTGGTGTTACAACTTTGTGGCCATTCATAATAATAATGATTGGAGGGATCTATTTATTTAGAAAAATAAAGAATAGATGGAAAAGGAATAAATAAGTATCCCTATTTGTAACCAGTCCTGCTATAAATAGGTTTTCATGTTACATCAGTGTATTAAAAATCATGATGTGTGGTTGTATTTCATTGTTTATGAGAGATCGATCATATTAATTATTCACTAATAGATGTTAGTACGAAACAGAATTTTTTTAGAAAACTTTGATAAGTTCCTAGATAGTTTCAATAATGAAGATTATGGTAAATGTTATTTTAAACTATTAAGTGGAGAAGAACGTCAAGGGTGGATTTCTGAAATTAATAAAGAGACATTTATATTTTTAGATAGTGGGCCATTAGCTAGAGATGAACTTTATGTTTTTGAGATAAAAAATATTGATATTACATCATTTGCTTATTGGGATGCCAACACCCATAAATGGATTAATTATGGAAGAGATTATGAAGAAGGAAACCTTAGCAAAGCTAAAAAGTAAACCTTCGGATTATTAGTCTTAGATAAATTCAGACTGACATCTCTACCCCTTGTCATACTGAGCCAGTCGAAGTATGAATAGTATTTCCTCTTAAAAAATCGGCAATGGCCATGCGTTTTTTACCTTGTAGCTGTAGCTCTTCAATAGACAATGCTCCATCGGACGTACCGATATGCAAATAGGTTTTGTTATCTGTATTTAGTGTTCCCTGTTCTAACTTTTTATCCGTTTTCGAAGCCTTGAAAATTTTACACGATAGATCGTTCACTTCAGTCCATGCAGCAGGGTAGGGGGATAATCCACGGATAAAATCATACACTTTATTCGTTGGCTGATTCCAGTCTATTTTACAGGTGTCTTTAAAAATTTTTGGGGCATGTTTTATTTCTCCTGTTTCATCTTGTGGTAGTTGAGGGTAATTATTTTGCTCTATTGCTTTTACTGTTTTCAGCACCAATTCAGCCCCTATTTTCATTAGTCTGTTGTAGACAGTACCTACATTATCGTCTTCATGAATGGGTTCTTTTTCTTGAAAAATTATATTACCCGTATCTATATCATGCTTTAGAAAAAAAGTGGTTACTCCAGTTTCTTTTTCACCATTTATGATTGCCCAATTAATGGGGGCAGCACCTCGGTATTGTGGTAAAAGAGAGCCATGTAAATTAAACGTACCTATCTCGGGCATGTTCCAAACCACTTCGGGCAACATACGGAATGCCACCACAATTTGTAGATTGGCATCATAACTTTTTAATTCTGTAATGAATTCTGACGATTTAAGATTTGTAGGCTGTAGTACTGGAATATTATTTTTTACTGCACAATCTTTCACAGCGGAAGTGGCTAATTGCTGACCACGCCCCTTAGGTTTGTCGGGAGCGGTAATCACTGCCACTACGTTACATCCATTTTCGATTAATATCTCTAATGATGGAACGGCAAATTCAGGCGTTCCCATGTATATAATCCGTAATTCGTTTTCCATTGACACAAAAATACAAATCACTAGCTATTTTATAACTATGGGAACGTATAGTTTACAATTCCTGTGTCAATGAATTCATTTGAAATGTACCTTGATTCAATTATAAATCCATATAGGTTACTGGACTGCATTGTGAGAATTTTTTATCACTAGATAGAGAGAATTTATAGGTGGCTATAAACTGATTTAATAGCCTTATGAATTCTTGTTCTTTGGTAGCATCTATATCACCTGATTTGAAATTGAACAGAAAATAGTCGATAGATCCATTGGATCGAAAGTAAATTTTATTGAAGCATTTAGTGGTTTTTTCCCATTTGAAATCATGTATACTTAGGTAAGTAGCTAAATCCATTAACATTAGTTTGTAAGCTTCAACATATTCAGTTTCTCTACCTACAAACACCATCTTTGACTTGTCATCATGAATCCCACTTTCATAAATACTATCTAAAAATTCAAGCTTTATTCCTTTCTCCTTTGCTTCGATGAATGAGAGGCCATATTGCGCAAAGGATAATGTGCAAGTAATTAGAAATAAGGTCAGTAATCCTATCATTTTCATAGATGTTTGTTTGCTATATTCAAAACTAAGTATTTAGTTGACTAAACCATAACACTTAACTAAATAATTAGTTAAGTGTTATGGTTTACTATTCTTATAAATAAAATAACTAGGGGAGTGAGAGTTCAATCAGTTTGCGAACAGTTTTTAAATTTCGTGTAGTAGCTGTCATTTTCAATTTACTTTCAAAAAAATTATTGTTAAGCTTTGTCCGACCATAACCATTGGGTGTATATAAATAAATGTCTTTTCCATGAAAGATGAATTCGTCAGGTAAAAATTTTTCTCTATCAAAGGATAATGCTATTTCAGGATTCGGGCTAGCTTCTAGAAATGTAATGTGTAGCTTTGATTGATCTTCTTTCCTTTTATTTAGGAAAAGATCGTGCTTAATACTTTCTGTCAGTTCGTTGTGCGTCCTAATAATAATAGGTACATCAAAATCATATACTTCTTTAATTTTTTGAGAAATTAAACCGATTATTTTATCTGGATTACTATCACTATTAAAAATCACGTTCCCACTTTGTATATAAGTTTGAACGGCTGAAAACCCTAAGCCTTCATAAAGGTCTTTAAGATCGGACATTATTATTTTTTTCTGACCACTTACATTAATCCCTCGAAGTATGGAAATGTAGGTTTGCATAGTTTTGCAGTTTATGATGTTGTTATTCTTTTTCAAAAAGTTACGATTATTAAAGTGATTATTGTCAGTTTTTACTGTATCTTTTGTCACAGATCAGATTGGCGGAAAAATTTATATTTAATTATTGTTAATCGTTTAATTACAACATTATGAAAACGGAAATAGAGTATAAAGGACTGAAAACTAGTATTAAACTAGAACAACAAATTAATGAGGCAATTGGGAAAGTTACTCAAAAATTTGAGTGGGTAAATCATGTAATTATTTATTTGGTAAAGGATAATGGCGAAAAAAGTTGTGTTTGCGAAATTGAAGTGAGAAGTAGTGCAGCTCCGAATTTATTTATAAAAGAGGCGAATGGAAAGTTTGAAGTAGCTATTGCAAAAGCGTTTGATGTTTTAGAAAGACAATTACGTAAAACAAAAGATAAAATAACTCACTAGTCATTGGTGCTATGTAGCTATCATTAAAAAAACATGAATAACGAAAGGTTTTTATGAGTAGATAGTTACATAGCTTTTTTTAACTCGCTAAACTTTTTCGTAGATACTTAGAGCAAATAGGGCATTGTTCAACTTTATGTCCTCTGGCAGGGCAATATTCTCTACCGTAAAAAATAATTTGTAAATGTAGTTTGTTCCAAGTGTTTTTTGGAAAAAGTCGTTTTAAATCCTTCTCAGTAGTTTCTACATTTTTACCATTACTAAGCCCCCACCGGTGAGCCAAACGATGAATATGTGTATCTACAGGAAAAGCTGGAACATCAAAAGCTTGAGACATCACTACTGAAGCTGTTTTATGACCAACGCCTGGTAATTCTTCTAACTGTTTGAAGGTTTGTGGCACTTCACCTCCGTATTTATCTATCAGTATTTGAGATAACTCATATATTGCTTTTGATTTTCGTGGTGATAAACCACATGGACGTATAATTTGTTTTATTTCCTCAACACTCATTTTCACCATGTCAAAAGGATTATCTGCCTGAGCAAATAAAAAAGGTGTAACAATATTTACCCTTTTGTCAGTACATTGAGCTGAAAGTAGTACTGAAACAAGTAATGTGTATTCGTCCTTATGATCTAGAGGAATAGGTGTATCGGGATAGAGTTCATTAAGAATTGAAGCAATATCATTTACTTTCTCAGCTTTGGTCATATTTACTCGAAATCAGGGTAGAGTAAGTATTTTTTTCTTAAGTCTTTGTACTTATCTGAATCCTCCTGCCAACTTGCCTTTATTTCTTCGTCTGTTTTTCCTGCGATAATCTGTTCTTTCAATATTTTATTACCAGCTAGCGTATTGAAATAGGAGGTAAAAAATTCAGCATCTCCATTTATATTTTTATAATTGTTATAGAACTGAATTAAATAGCTTATGTTAAAACCAGTAATAGCATTTTCTTTGGTGAATTTCACTCCATTACATACTTCGTCTTGATATCTTGGGTGTTTGGACATGCCATCAATACTTATTGGTGTAAATGAATAAGATGAATCTGTAAATGAAGGGTGTCCTATTTGTTGAAAGGGAAATAGAGTACCCCTGCCAACACTAATTTGAGTACCCTCAAACATGCATAATGATGGATAGAGCTGTATCGATAAATCATTAGGTAAATTAGGCGATGGTTTTATAGGCAAGCTAAAGGTTTTGTTATGATCCCAGTTCTTTAAGGGAATAACAGTTAAATCACAATCTAGTTTGCCAGTTAACCATTTTTCACCATTTATCATTTTAGCCAATTCTCCCACTGTTAATCCATGTAAAACAGGGATAGGGTGCATGCCTACAAACGATTTAAACTCCATATTTAGTACAGGACCTTCAACATACATTCCATTAGGGTTTGGTCGATCAAAAACAAATACTTTCTTATTAGTTTCAGCAGCTGTTTCCATTACATAGTGCATCGTACTTATGAAGGTGTAGAATCGTGTTCCTACATCTTGGATATCAAAAATAATAATATCTAAATCAGCAAATTGTTCAGGAGTAGGCTTTCTGTTTTTGCCGTATAAGGAAACTATTGGAAGATTAGTTTTAGTGTCAACGCCATCTTTCACCTTTTCACCTGCATCGGCTTTTCCTCGAAAACCATGCTCAGGAGCAAAAACTTTTTTAATATCTATATTTAATGAAATTAATGTATCTACTAAATGCGTATTATTGATGACAGAAGTTTGATTAACAACAAGACCTACACGTTCCCCTTCTAACAAGGGTAAATACTCTTCCAGTTGGTATGCTCCAGGTATTATTGAAGTAGGAGGTGTAGAAGAGGATTTTTCTGTACAAGAAATTTGAGTAAATGAAAATGAAAGGATAAATAGTAGTACTCTCAAAATGGTTTTATTTAATTTTGGTTAGTTATGAATTTATCTCACAATTTTATTGGAAGATAATACCTTTATAAAAAAGAATTTATATTCTATTTTGTTTAAGGCTTAAAAATAAAGAATATATTGAATCTCTCATATTTTATATCTAAAAGAATAAGTTCAGTTGAAAATATCCAAAAAGGAGCTTTTTCTTCTATCATTCATCGTATAGCTATAATTAGTATTGCACTTGGTTTGGCGGTTATGATAGTTTCATTTTCTATACTTTTTGGATTTCAGAATACAGTAAAAGATAAACTTTATAGTTTTAGTGCGCACCTTCAAATTACTAAGTTTACTTTAAGCCATTCTTTGGAAGAAATTCCAGTGGCAACTACCAACGATTTTTTTCTAGATTATAGCGATTATAATTTGATAGATTATGTACAGCCTTTTGCATTAAAGGCTGGGTTGATACGTACGGATGATGAAATACTTGGAGTAGTGCTTAAAGGAGTAGGACAAGACTTTGACTATTCCAGATTTGAGCCTAATATGATTGAGGGAGAGTTTATACAATTTAATTCTACAAGTTACTCTAAAGATGTAGTGTTGAGTAAAAACATAGCCAACAAACTCAACATAGGTGTAAATGATGATATTATAGTTCATTTTTTTCAAAACCCACCCAGAGCAAGAAAACTAACCGTGAAAGGAATCTATGAAACTAATCTTTCTGAATACTTTGATGATAAAGTAATTATAGGAGACATTGATTTGATTAGAAGATTGAATAACTGGCCAGATACCCTAGCAGGGGGTTTTGAGGTGTATTTAAATAATGCGGATGATGCAAAAATTGTTGAGGAGCAATTAGATAATGACTTACCTCTTGACCTTTATGTAGAAAAGGTTTCTGATAAATTTATTCAAGTTTTTGAATGGCTACATCTTATTCGTAGACAGGTAAATATTTTTTTAGGTTTGATTCTTTTTGTGGTGTGTTTTAATATGATTTCTGTGATTCTTATATTAATTATGGAGCGAACACAAATGATTGGAATGTTGAAGGCTCTGGGTGCCGAAAGCGGATTAATAAGAAAAATTTTTAACTATACTGGAATGCGTATAGTTGCAAAAGGTTTATTACTTGGAAATAGTATTGCTATTGGTTTGTGTGCGTTGCAATATTACGTTAAAGTAATACCTCTAAACCCTAAAGATTACTACATGAGTTATGTGCCCATTAGCTGGGATTGGGATGTGATAATATTATTGAATGTCCTTACTTTTTTAGTAGTATCAGTTATTTTGGCAGTACCAACTATTTTTATCACAAGAATTCAGCCAATAAAGGCAATTCAATTTGATTAATAGTCACGTGTCATGGAAAACTTATGAATTTTAGAATCCAATAGTTTGCCATTTTCACATTTAAGTACCCTAGCTTTATGTGCTTCAATTAAAGTGTGATTATGAGTAGCCATCATTACGGAAGTTCCGCTATTATTAATTTCCAAAAACAGCTTAAATATCCCTTCTGATACTTCTGGATCAAGGTTACCTGTTGGTTCGTCAGCAATTAGGATTACGGGTTCATTAATTAATGCACGTGCAATTACAACTCGTTGTTGTTCACCTCCTGAAAGTTGGTGTGGCATTTTACTTCCCACAGAACCCAGACCTACTCTCATAAGCACATCGGCTAATCTAGCTTTTATTTTCGCACCATCTTTCCATCCTGTAGCACGCATTACAAATGTAAGGTTGTCAGCTACAGTACGATCTGGCAGCAATTGAAAATCTTGAAAAATAATTCCCAATTTTCTACGTAGTATAGGGATTTGAGAACGCTTAATTGTTCTAATGTTTTGCCCAGCAATATCAATGTCACCAAGTCGTAAGGGTAAGTCGGCATAAAGTGTTTTAAGTAATGATGACTTCCCTCCTCCAGTACGACCTATTAGAAAAACGAATTCTCCTTTCTCAATTTCAAAATTAACATCACTTAATACAGTATTAAACTCCTGAAAAATCGAAGCATTCTGCACTTTTACTACTGGATCGCTACTGAATGACATACTTACTCGTTAGTTGTAGTGTAAATATAATGGCAATACTTTAAAAGAAAAAAGGAGAGGTGTTAAGCTCTCCTTAATTTTAAATATTTTCAACTTGCCTTTCACAAAATCAAAACTGATTTAATACTGAGCATAGTCGAAGCATTACCCATTCGATTTCTTATGATCGGCAAGAAATTGTGCCAGACCTTTATCTGTAAGTGGATGATTTAATAATCCAGTAATAACATTTAGTGGACATGTGGCAACATCAGCCCCAATTTCAGCACATTGAATTAAATGCATTGAATGACGAACACTAGCTGCTAATATTTGCGTGTCAAAACCATAGTTTTGGTAAATAAGCACTAGTTGCTCAATAAGCTCTAAGCCATTAAATGAAACATCATCTAAACGTCCAATAAAAGGAGAAACATATGTAGCTCCTGCTTTTGCAGCTAAAATTGCCTGACCAGGAGAAAAAATCAAAGTACAGTTAGTTCGAATACCTTTATCAGAAAAATACTTGATTGCTTTAATGCCATCTTTAATAATAGGTACTTTCACAACAATTTTATCATCTAGGGCAGCCAATTCTTCCCCTTCTCGAATCATACCTTCAAGATCAGTAGCAATTACTTCAGCACTTACATTATTATCAACAATGTTGCAAATGGCCTTATAATGATTTTTGATATTTTCTTCACCACTAATGCCTTCTTTGGCCATTAATGAAGGATTGGTGGTTACACCATCAAGAACACCTAAATCATAAGCTTCTTTTATTTCGTTTAGGTTGGCTGTATCAATGAAAAATTTCATAGAAATGGATTAAAGGGTTAAATTGAAAGAGCGAGACAATAAAAAAGGCAAACCGAATATCGCACCGCTACAACCGTCTACCCTTGCTACCTTCCGGTCCTGGGGGAGTTCGACAGGAGCTGGTCGTACCGATTTGCCAATGCAAAGTTACAAGTAATTATTTATTGATAAACAATTGATGAAAAAAAATGAAACAATTTAGCGATAGGAGAATTCCATCTAATTTTCTAAATTGAATTGGAACGAATAATTTAAACAACTAAACCTAACTCAAAAATGCTTACTTGCCGTATATTGAAAATAAATTGCTATATGAGTGATGAAAAAGCTGATGAAATTTTTTTGAAAAAAAATAAAAAAAAGATTTGGCCTGTTGCAGAAAAATATATTGAAATGAATGATTCTGATATTAAAGTTGGAGTGGATATTGAAGTCGAACGAGACACTATGGTTGAACTTGAATTGTGGGATTATGACACATGGTCGCCCAATGACAAGTTGGGAATATTTAAAATGTTAGTGGATCAGCGTGGAGGGCCTTTTACTTCTGATCTTATTGGCGAATCAGGAGTTGGAGCCAAGTATTCTTTGGAATGGGAAGTGGTGTGAATTTAAAATTTTACTATTACATTCCAATTCTTATTACAGGGTAACTCAAGTCCAAATAACAAAATTTTTGAATACTATTTTTAGTGATAGGTCAAAGTAATGTCCACAGTACTGAATTCTTGCAAAATAACGGTGTGGAACGATTGCATAGTGATATTGCTTTCTTCAGCCCAAAATAAATAAACAGCATGATAAAACTGAAAATAGAATAAATAGGTATCTTTACATACCAAAATTACTATACGTATGGACATGCAATTAGAAAAATTGAATTTAATCCAGTAGTTTTAAGAAATCACAGATTTAACTACTATCAAAGAGTTAAATGCTATGAAAAATAATAGGACTATTTTTAATAATTAGCACTTTAATGTTCATAAAAGCTCCCTTATTCCAAATAAATTAGCCAATTTTCTTATCCCGAACTCACGTTATGAGAGTATTTTTGATTCTTGTTTATTTTTTTATAGCTACTTTTTGCACAGCTCAACAACAATTTTTTATAGGGGGACAAATGGAATTTGGATATTTTTTAAGAAAAATAGAATCAAATGAAAAAACACTATCTACCTCTGGTCTAGGTAGTGTTATTGTTCCTAGATTATCATTACAATACCGAATATTTAATAGAATTTCATTGGAAGTGGGTGCGGCACTAAATAGGCAAAAGTGGACTTTGCATGATACAGCTTTTGAAAATAGGCATGAGGGTTTTGAACTAAACATCAATAATATAAACCGTTTTCATTCGTACTTTGGCAGCTTGGCCTTTTCTCAAAAAATAGGACAACGCAGATTCATATATTATCAGATTGGATATGAATACAACGTACTTGATCCAGCTACCTTATCTGAATCCAAAGAATTTACCTTGGGAAATGAGACTGTAAATATGACTACCGAATATAGTGATGATAATTTTTCGATAACACCTGAAATTGGCTTTCAGTGGTTTGGAAAGGGAAGAGGGTTATCGAGCTTGGGCTTAAAGTATAGCTTTAGCTATTTAGATGATATTATGAAAGGAGAATATACTGTAAAGAATAATGATCAAATAATTAGTAGTGCCTCCATATCAAATAGTGGCTCATTTATTTCAATTAATTTTAGGCATAACTTCTCTTTAGGGTACATTCCAAAAAAAGAAAGGCAGCCTAAAAAGATAAAACTCACTCCCGAACAACCACTAACTACAGACCCTCCTGTTGAAATAGAGCAAGAGGAAATTGATGTTGTTAAAAATGAAAACAATGTGAATGACAGAACTTATACAGTTACTAGCAAGGCAAAAGTTAGTAATAGTACTGTAACTGTAAGTGTATGGGATCATCAGGTTGTAGATGGAGATATTATATCATTGATTTTAAATGGAAAATGGATTTTGGAAGACTATAAGTTGAAAAAAGAAAAAAATACATTTAAAATAAACTTGAAAGAAGGTAAAAACCTTTTGATTTTATACGCCAAAAACTTAGGTAAATATGTGCCAAATACTGCTGCGATGGTAGTAGATGATGGCATTAAAAAACATCAAATGATTTTGGAGTCTGACTTAGATCAAAGTGGAGCGCTTGAAATAATATATAAATTAAAATAATGATGCACAATATACTTCATATACGAGTAAGCATTTATTTGATAATCGTATTATCATTATTAAGTTGTGAAAAGAAGGTTTTAGAAATTGATATAGTGGAGTCCGCGTGTAAAGACTTTAGCATTAGTAATCCGCAGTATACTATTCTTAAAAATATAGGGTGCGATACTATCCCTGAAGTAAATTCATTTTTGATAGATTTTGAATTTTTGGGTGAAGAAGATTGTCTGGATTATTTAGAAATTAGTAAAATCCATTTTTTCAACAGTGCTGATGTGGAATTAACGAACATAAGTTTAGTGAATGAAGCACTGATATCTGTTGTAGACCCATTAATTGTAAAAAGTGGCATTAATTTGTCATATCAGCTGTGCTATCAGTTTTCTAATTTAGCTGATACTTCAACGTTTAATCATTTGGTGATTCAATTCCATACAGAAAATGAGGTAGAAAATGAAAGCAATACACTATCAATGAGATTAAATAAACCCGGAGCAGTTCCCCCAACGGCTTCTACGATAGTAAATACATTTTATGTTGAAAGTCAATTTGTAACCCTAACACTTTGGGACGATGCAGCAGAAGACGGAGATATTTTATCAATAGCAGTAAACAATGAATGGCAAGAGGAGAATTTTGAAATTTTTAATAACCCCCGTGATATCTTATTAAACTTAATGCCTGGCGAAAACAATATTGTTTTTTATGCTGTCAATGAGGGATCCAGCCCACCTAATACTGGTAAAATGAGCATTGATGATGGTGTCTCTGTGCAAACCTTTGATATCAGTATGAGTATTTTTGAAACAAGAGGTGTAACGGTTTTTGTTCAATAAAATTAGTGTCTAAGCTACAAAAGGTGAAAATTAGTATGCACTG
>JAOUKH010000225.1 GCA_029882685.1 Cyclobacteriaceae bacterium | reverse complement strand
TAACCACCACAGATGTAAACGGAGGAGTGACCACACAAACAGTTATGATAGAAATGCTGCCTGTAACCACATTAGATTCAGATGGAGACGGTGTCCTAGATAGTGTAGAAGATATAAACGGAGATGGTAATCCAGATAATGATGATACAGATGGAGATGGAATTCCTGATTACTTAGATGATGATGATGATGGAGATGGGATACCAACACAAGATGAAGATAATGATGGAAATGGAGATTTCATGAATGACGATTGTGATAATGATGGTGTTCCTGATTATTTAGATGCAGATATATGTGATGAAAAAGTAAGTCCAGACAGTGGGTTTTCACCAAATGGTGATGGAAACAATGATGTATGGACTATCAATAATATTGAAAAATTCCCAAATAATAATATTCAAATATTCAATAGGTGGGGTAACCTCATTTACGAAACTTCCAACTATGATAATACGAACAATAGTTGGTCTGGTGAAAATAGTAGTGGGAGGATGAATATTGGAGGATCTAAAGTTCCTGACGGCACCTATTTCTATATCATTGAACTTGGAGATGGAAGAAAAAAACCTCTGTCAGGTTATATAATTATCAAGCGTTAATTTGTTAAATATGAAAATATACATGATAAAATATATTGGATTCTTAGTGATTGTCCTATGCTTTATGATTCAAAATGTATATGGGCAACAGCAGGTTATGTTTACGCAATATATGTACAATTATTTAGCAATGAATCCTGCTTATGCAGGAAGTCATGAAACAATTAGTGCAACTGCATTGATTAGAGAGCAATGGACAGGAATGGAAGGAGCTCCTAGCTCACAAACATTTAGTATTCACTCTCCCATCAATTATCAAAGAATGTCATTAGGGCTTCTAGTGTTAAATGATAATATTGGTGTCACTAACCAAACGGGAATATATGCTTCTTATGCATATAGGATTCCTGTTTCAGATAAAGGAAAATTATCATTTGGTTTGCAAGGGGGACTTTCTACATACAATGCTAGATTTTCTGAAGTATCTATTACTGACCCAACCTTTTCTAATGGAAATATTAAAGAAATGCACCCTAATGTTGGATTTGGTTTATATTATAATACAAGTAGATTATATGCTGGTATTTCTACCCCACAATTAATACAAAATATATTTGACAAGAGTAACCCTGATTCTGACTCTAAAATATTAAGACATTATTTCACAGCTGTGGGTTATGTTTTCCCCTTGAATAGAAGCTTGAAACTAAAGCCGAATGTACTCATAAAAATGGTAGATGGAGCCCCTATGCAGATAGATATAAATGCAAATTTGTTAATAAAAGAGATCGTTTGGATAGGATTTTCATGGCGATCCCTTGATTCTATTGATGGGTTATTTCAAATACAAGTGACCGATCAATTACAGTTTGGTTATGCCTATGATTTTATTACCACAACCGATTTGAGTAGAGTGAATAATGGTTCGCATGAAATTATGCTTAATTATAAATTCAATTTTTATAAAATTAGAGTTATTACTCCAAGATATTTCTAAATAGTAGAATTATGAAAATAAGTAATACAAAAAAATTGAAAGAGATATTTTTATTCAGTATAGTATTGAACATTAGTTTAATAAATGGAGTTGCACAGTCGAATATTTTTAACTTATTTAAAACGAGCGAAGATATTGGAGATGAATATTTTAAAAAGTTTTCGTATTTAGATGCATTAGCTTCCTATTCAATAGCAATTGAGGAATCGTTGGACTCAAATAGTACCAATTTAAAATTTAAAATTGCAGAGACCTACCGAATGTTGAACGATCCGGAAAATTCATCAAAATGGTATGAAGAAGGGTTGTTGATGGATTCTATAAATCCTATTTACTCATTACATTATGCTGAGGCACTAAGCTCTTTGAAGCGGTATGATGAGGCTAAAAAATGGTATAAAAAATTCGGTGATAATGTCAGTGCTGATGGTAGGAGTGTTGATAAAATAACAAGGATAAACACACATGAGGAATTATTTAGGGATGAATCAAATACTACTGTAAATGAAGTATCTTTTAATTCTGAATATGCTGATTTTAGTCCAATTATTCATGCCGGTGATGTATATTTTGTAAGTTCAAGACCATCTGAGGTTAAAAAAGTAAATACACCAATGTATAATTGGGACCAAAGCGATTTTCTTGATATCTATATTCTTGACTCAAATAAATCGATTACTAAATTTAATAAAGAAATCAATACCAGATACCATGAAGGACCTTTGACGTTTTATGATGAAGGACGTAAAATGTTATTTACTCGTAATAATTATAAAATGGGTTTTCTACGAAAAAGTGATGAAGGAATTTCAAAATTAAAATTATATAGTAGTGAGCAATCTACTACAAGTGGGAGGTGGTCTGAACCAAAAGAACTTTATTTTAACAATGATGAATATTCGGTTGGTCATCCTACAATTTCTTCTGATGGGAGGATACTTTACTTTATTTCGGATATGCCCAATGGACACGGAGGTACTGATATATATAAATCAGTATATGATTCAGGTAATTGGCAAACACCCCAATTACTTGGTCACAATGTTAATACTGAAGGGAATGAAATGTTTCCATATCTTCATAATGGACGTTTCTTGTACTTCGCAAGTAATGGACATGGAGGCTTAGGAGGTCTTGATCTTTTTGTAGTTGATTTAGAAAAAGGTGAAAATGCTCAAGTTTTTAATTTAGGATCACCTATCAATAGTAGCTTTGATGATTTTGGTATTACATTACAGCCAGATGGGTTATCTGGTTATTTATCTAGTAATAGAAAAGATAGTCGTCAAAATGATGACATCTATAGCTTTATTACTACTATCCCTTTTTCAAATAAATTTATAATAAAAGGGATAGTCTATAATAGATTAACCAAAGAAGTTTTGCCAAATGCCATGATCCGTATAAAATTAAAAAATGGTTCTTTGAAAAATATTGAAACTGATAGTGTGGGTTTTTATTCATTGGATGCATCTCCTAATGAAATATATGATATAAATGTATCTAAAAATGGGTATTACGATGCTCATTCAACGTTAACAGTTAAGGGAAATCAAACAGAATATGAAGAAGATTTTTATCTAAATGAAGAGTATGATTTCACCCTTTATGGTATTATAAAGGATCATAAAACAGATTTACCTTTAGATAGTGTTAATATATTGATACATAATAAGGTACAAATGAATGATGCTGATTATGTTACTACTAATGATGGTGATTTTGAGCATGAAATTAAAAGAGTTGAAATGGGAGATGAAGTGAAATTTCATTTAAAGTTTAAAAAAAGAGGATATTTAGGAAAATCCATTGATTATGAAGCTATTTTAAACAAACCAGGTCGTATAAACTTAAATGAATCTTTAAATATTAAATTGGATAAAATAACTGTGGGTACAGATATTGGTAAACTTATTGATTTGAACCCTATTTATTTTGATTTAGGAAAATCATTCATTAGACCTGATGCTGCTGCTGAGCTAAATAAAATTGTTACTATTATGAAAGAAAACCCCACTATGGTCATAGAGCTAGGATCACATACTGATGCTAGAGGTTCAGCGGCATCAAATTTTAGTTTATCAGATCGTAGGGCAAAATCTTCTGCTCAATATATTGTAACACAAGGTATCGAGCCTTCAAGAATTATAGGTAAAGGATATGGAGAGAAGGAGATTATAAATAAATGTGTAGATGGAGTCAAATGTAATGAAGATGAACATCAAGTAAATAGAAGAACAGAATTTAAGATTGTTGAATTTTGATATTTGTACTCACTTATTTTTAAGTAAAAAGTTTAATGATTTGGAACGAAACAAAAAAGTCGAAAGAAGCTATCCCACATAATTGATGGTTTCACCACCATGATAGGTAATGAAGAAGGCCCTGTGATGTCTATCTATTTTTTGGCACTGTACTAAAAAAAATAATTTTATTGGAATCGATGCATGGTTCTTTTTATTTGTTAAGATTTATCTAAAAGTTAGGTGTTTCTATTTCCCTGTAACTACAATTGCTCTTACAATTTATTGTTAAATCATTTACAACATAATTGCTATGTTATGTTTCTATTTTATAGTCAATATTGTACATATAATTATTATAAATATCAATATATGTTTAACTATAAATTTTAATGTCATGAAAAATTTAAAAAATGTTACCCTAACATCAGTAATAATGGTGTTATGCCTAATGATCACTTCATGTGAGGATCCTTTTAACTCTAATATTTCTGGTTCTAATACTTTACCAAGAAATAACAATACAAATTTCACTGTTTCACTGTCAGCACGTCAAACCAATTCCTTCCCCATAAATTATGATCCGTTAACAATAAAGGTAGAAATAAAGGGGGAAAGTATTCATAATACCAGTCCAGGAGTAGTATTAAACGCTTCTCATCTATTTTATCTTTATCCTGAAGAAAATAATGTTGAAGAAGATGATCACAAACAATTTGCAGGACAGTTTTTCTTATTATTTAATAGTGGATCAACTCTTTATGGTACATATACTGGAGAGGCATTTCCTTCATCATCAGTTGTGGAACAATTTTATTTTATTGAAGGAGGAACAGGAAAATACGAAAACGTCAGTGGTTCATTAACTGTAGAGATTATGAATTATAATTCTTCTAATCCTTTCACTATGATCATATCAGGGTATATTGAC
>JAOUKH010000060.1 GCA_029882685.1 Cyclobacteriaceae bacterium | reverse complement strand
GGTGTTGCAAGCCTGTTTTGACACTGCTTTAAGTAATAACCCTAAAGTTTTTGCTTTTGGAGAGGATGTAGGGAAAATTGGAGATGTTAATCAGTCTTTTGCTGGGTTGCAAGACAAGCATGGAGAGCTAAGAGTAACCGATACTGGAATACGCGAGTGCACAATAATTGGGCAAGCTATCGGCACTGCATTAAGAGGGCTTCGACCAATTGCTGAAATACAGTATTTAGATTATTTGGTTTATGCACTTCAAACATTATCCGATGATCTAGCCAGTTTAGAATATCGAACTAAAGGAGGGCAAAAAGCACCTTTGATTATCCGTACTCGCGGACATAGATTGGAAGGGATTTGGCATTCAGGATCGCCAATGGGTATGATATTACATAGTTTACGAGGAATTAACGTGCTTGTTCCACGAAACATGACACAAGCAGCAGGAATGTACAATACCATGTTACAATCTGATGAACCAGCTTTAATTATTGAATGCTTAAATGGGTATCGTTTAAAGGAACGAATCCCAGTAAATGTTGGTGAATTTACTGTGCCATTAGGTCAACCTGATATTATTCGCGAAGGAAATGACATCACAATTGTTACCTACGGATCGATGTGCAGAATTGTAATAGAAGCAGCTAAACAATTACAAGCAGTGGGTATATCTTGCGAAGTAATTGATGTGCAAACATTACTTCCTTTCGATGTAAATCACAGCATAATAGAGTCATTAAAGAAAACAAATCGAGTGGTTTTTGCAGATGAAGACGTCCCAGGAGGAGCTTCTGCATATATGATGCAAAAGGTCATTGAAGAACAAAAAGGATATCTTCATTTGGATTCACAACCCATTACTATTTCTGCGAAAGCACACAGACCCGCATATTCTTCAGATGGAGATTACTTCTCTAAACCTAATGCAGAAGAAATTTTTGATAAAGTATATGATTTGATGTCTGAAGTGGATCCTACTTCATTCCCAGACATCTATTAATTAACCTGAATTTCTTTAAGCGTAAATTCTGGAGATTCAACAATATTACTTTTATTTAAAGCCCTATCTTGTATTTGTATTCTTAGTTTCAGAATTTTATCATTGAAAAGAGGGGTTAATCCATATGAGACAAATCCATATTTTAAATACCCTTCAATGGCGGCTCCATCTCCTGATTTTTGCAAAATAGGAAAACGACCATCAATTGTTATACCACATGGCTGAGGAATATCTGTAACCCAGTCAAAATCTATAAACTGAGCTGATGGAGTATCTTTATATAAAAACTCTACAAAAATATTAAACTGATTCCTGTTAGGAATAAAAAAAACAGTGTCCTGTATTTCTATCCCCTCAATTTCAGGTCTTATAAACCAATGGGTGCAAGAATATGGGAGTTCGTATGGTGGTACTTTAGTAAATTCTAAATTATTTATATTTTCACTTGAAGGATATCCAGTAAAATTAGTTAATTCTCTACCAACATCTCTAGGAGTTACTACTTCATCAGGAGTTAAGTTGACATCAGCTGATTCAAATAAGTAATCAACATCTCTATACTTAATATCAGATTCATCTGAACTTAGCCCAAGGTCTCCATTCCCATCTGTAAAACTAATTGTAATTAATAATGAATCTGATCCAGAACTAACATCATAAAACTCCACCTTATCAAATCCTATGGAAGGCGTATCAGGAAAACTTGGTATCTCATAGCATGAGTTAAATAAAACTAATACTCCCAATGCTGTAAGAATAGATGTAAATAATTTATTGACGATTTTTCCCATGTTCATAAAAACTATCTAATTTTAATGTCAGAACAGATATTATTAATAACGAATGAGTTTTTTAAATAGTTTTAAAACCGATTTAAATTCTATTGATTTAAATAATTTTAATGAAAAGGCATTAGAACTATTTCGTTTTCAGTCCAAACATAATCAAATTTACAAAAAATACATTCACTATCTAAAAGTAGTGCCTGATGACATCAATGATTTGTTCCAGATACCTTTTTTACCTATTTCTTTTTTTAAAAGGCACAAGGTGATAACAAAAAGTTGGAATGAAGAGCAAGTATTCCAGAGTAGTGGTACTACAGGTACTACTAGCAAACATTATGTGTACTCTGTAAATGAATACTTAATAAATGCACAGTCAATTTTCGAACAACAATATGGAGCTATTGAAAATTATCATTTTTTGGCTCTACTCCCATCCTATTTGGAAAGAAATAATTCCTCATTAATTTTTATGGTCGATTATTTTATAAAGCAAAGTAAATCCTCATTATCAGGATTTTACCTCGACAATTTTGATGAATTAGAAAGCAATCTTAATAATGCATATTCATCAGAAAGAAAGGTAATGTTAATAGGAGTAACCTTTGGATTATTAGATTTCTTGGAACAACATCAATTCGTTATGCCTGATTTAATTGTGATGGAAACTGGAGGTATGAAAGGCAGAAGAAAAGAAATAATTAGAGAAGAATTACATGATATTTTTAAAAAAGGATTTGGTGTACCTAATGTTCATTCGGAATATGGTATGACTGAATTACTATCCCAAGCTTATTCCAATGAAAAAGGGAAGTTTACTCCTCCTAACACAATGAAAATATTAATTCGTGATATTAATGATCCATTTAGCTATCAGCTCGAAGGAAAGAATGGCGGAATCAATGTTATTGACTTAGCTAACATCTATTCCTGCGCATTTATTGAGACACAAGATTTAGGAAAATTAAATAATGACAATACATTTGAAGTGCTTGGACGATTTGATAACTCAGATATTCGTGGTTGTAACTTAATGGTAAATTAGTCTTTCTTTTTTTTAAAGGTTTTCTCAACTACATCTTTAAACTCTTTTCCTACTTTTTCAAAACCCTTTTCGATATCATTAAGTACTTCTTTATGATTATCCTTAAATTTATTAACTTCTTCTTTTAACTTTTCTCCATTGCGTTTTAATTCTTCAATACGATCAGCATATTCTACTTTAGCATCACCTTTTGCATTGTCGAGTTGTGATAAAAGTTTATCGATATTCTTACCGATTTTTTTAAACATCTTTTCAGCTTTTCCTTCTGGATTTCTTCCCATTATTATTTAACTTTTTTTAGTATATTTAGGTATAACGTAGTTTTTACTACCTAAGTTTAACAGATATGAAAGAAAGTCAAGATCCTATAGAGAGTATTGTTCAAAATCTAAAAAATAAATCCTGCGTAAAGCAAAAAACTTACAATCACTTATGTTCAGCTTTTGAAGAAATATTAAAGTCTGGCAAAAAAGTGGTTAAAGAAATAAAAAATAAAACTGAGGGTATAGATCATGATTTCACAGTTGATTTTAAAAAAATATCAAATCGGGAATTTCACATAAAAGTTGCTGGTGACCTTGTAGTTTTTGTTTTGCATACCAACATTATCACCTTTGCGCAAGAACACACTATCATTAAAAGCAAATATGTAGGCGAAGATGAAAATCGTAGGTATTTTGGGCAAATAATGATTTATAATTTCATGGCTGACTCTGTGAAATATAATCGAATGAAAGATTCAGGGTATCTTTTAGGTAGAGTCCTTATTAACTATGAGAACCATTTTTTTGTAGAAGGTGAAGGTCAATTAAATTTTATGTTCAATGACATTTCAAGTAACCAACCTATAAGTAAGTTAGATGTTGATGTTATAGTTAAATTGGCTATTACTACAGCAATTAAAAGTGATTTGATTATTCCTCCATTTCAAGAGATTAAGCGCATCACTTTGTACGACAAGTTAGAAAGTACACAATCGATGGGAGGTGGTCGAAAAATAGGTTTTCAGATGAGCTACAATAATAAGGTTTCATAACTCTCCTTATATTTAATAAAATATAATTTTTTATTTGTGTGATCCACCCATATTTATCAATAAATAATTTTACCCTGTAGGTAATAATTCTCTATATTTGTTCCAACTTAACTAAAAGTGATTTTGGGAAAATTATTTGCGAAAAATACTATCCTGTTTTTGTTTGTGATTATAATAATTGTTGGATGTGCTTCGCATAAACAACCGAAACGAAATAAAGCACCAAAACCAGGGAAACCTATTCCATGTCCTTTAAAAGACTGCTAATTCTTTTATGAAAAAGATAGTGATTGCTATAGATGGATCTTCTGCGTGTGGAAAAAGCTCAACAGCTAAAATAATTGCTAGTGAGCTAAACTACAAATATATTGATTCAGGAGCTATGTATAGGGCTGTTACTTTATTTTTTGATCAAAATCATATTAAGCTTACCAACCCTAAAGAAATAAGCAAGGCTCTAGAAAATATTAATATAGCTTTTAAGGTGGATGAGGAAAGCAGCCTGTGTGACACCTATTTAAACGGACTAAATGTAGAAAAGGACATTCGGAAAATGTATATTTCTGAAAAGGTAAGTGAAGTAAGTGCAATATCAGAGGTGCGAAAAGCCATGGTAGATCAACAACGGAAGTTGGGAAAATCCAAAGGTATTGTTATGGATGGCAGGGATATTGGCACAGTAGTTTTTCCTGAAGCTGAGTTAAAAATTTTTATGACAGCTGAATTTTATGTTCGTGCTGAAAGAAGGCAAAAAGAATTATTGGGAAAAGGTGAATTAGTAGATTTGGAAACTGTAATGAACAACCTTAGTAAAAGAGACCAAATTGATAGTTCTCGTGAAGACAGCCCTCTTATACAAGCTGATGATGCCATTGAGTTTGATACTACAAACTTAACTATGGAAGAACAAGTTGATGAGATTCTACAATTAATTACAAGTAAAATAATAGAGGAAAATAGTTTAGAAACCCAGAAATTGTAAGCAAAGCTGAGGCAATAAAATTAATATTAAAATTAGAGAGGTTTTTATTCTCAATTTCGATATTTATTGACTGTTTTTTTATTACTTTTGCCTCCTTTAAAACGGAATTTTAGAATTTCTATATAGTATAGCAAACATGTCTAAAACAATTAAGCTAAGAAAGGGTTTTGATATCAATTTGATAGGCAAAGCCGACAATAAAATAGCTGAAGTAAGTCAACCTGAAACTTTCGCACTAAAACCTGAAGATTACAAGGGGTTACAAAGACCTAAATTGTTAATAAATGAAGGGGATACTGTTAAAGCTGGAACTCCTATTTTTCATGATAAGAACAACGATCAAATCATGTATTGTTCTCCTGTAAGTGGAAAAATTACTGGAATCAAGAGAGGAGAAAAACGAGTAATTCAGGAAATTCAAATTTTAGCAGATAAAGAAATATCATACGAAAAATTTGAAAAATTTTCAGTTTCTGAACTTAAGAATCAGTCTCGCGAACAACTTCAATCCCAGATGTTAAAAAGTGGAGCATGGGTTAATATTATTCAGCGTCCATATGGTGTAATAGCTAATCAAGATGAAACTCCTAAATCAATATTTGTTTCAGGATTTGACTCCCACCCTTTAGCACCTGATTATGGCATTATTTTTAAAGGGCAAGAAAATTATCTGCAAGCAGGATTTAATGTGCTGAAAAAATTTACTGATGGTTTCGTCCATTTTAACCTTAGAGGTAATGCCGAAATTCCTTCTGTATTTTCTCAAATAAAAAATGTTGAACTTAATAAAGTAGCTGGGAAACATCCAGCTGGAAATATAGGAGTTCAAATACATCATATTGATCCTATTAATAAAGGGGATGTTGTTTGGACACTTAATCCTTGGGGGGTAATCCTAATAGGAAAGCTATTTTTAGAGGGAAAGTATGACACAAGTAAAATAGTTGCTCTTGCTGGTTCAGAAGTGTCAAACCCTCAGTATTATAAAACATATGCTGGAGCTTCAATCCATCCGTTGATAGAAAATAATATAAATAGCGATAATGTACGCTATATTTCAGGAAATGTACTAACAGGAAATAAGATTGAATCCAAAGGGTACATGGGGTATTACGATCACTTGATAACCGTTATCCCAGAAGGAGATAAACATGAGTTTTTAGGATGGATTTTACCCACTATCAAAAAACTCAGTTTTCATAGGGCGTTTGGCTTGTTAGCAAAAACCTCTAAAGAATTTAATGTTACTACTAACACTAATGGGGAACCTCGAGCCTTCGTGCAAACAGGAACTTTTGAGAAAGTTACTCCTATGGATATTTATCCTACTCATCTTTTGAAGGCAATTATTGCCGAAGATTTTGATGATATGGAAGGGTTAGGTATATACGAAGTTATTGAAGAAGATTTAGCGCTTTGTGAGTTTATAGATGTTTCAAAGCACGACATACAATCAATAGTTCGAGAAGGTTTAGATTTAATTCAATACAGTTAATTGATATATGAAGTTTCTAAGAGATGCACTAGACAAAACGAAATCCCACTTTGAAAAGGGGAAGAAATTTGAAAAATTCTACTACATTTTTGAATCAATCGATACTTTGATGTTTACTCCTAAGGAGACCACTCATGCAAAAGGCGTTCAGATTCGTGATGCAGTAGATATGAAAAGGATGATGATGACTGTTATCATTGCCATGATACCTTGTTTATTATTTGGGATATGGAATGTAGGACAGCAGCATTTTATTGCTTTGGGACAACAAGCTGAATTTTTAGATATAATATTAATCGGTGCAATGAAAGTAGTACCTATTATTGCTGTATCTTATATTGTTGGTTTAGGAATAGAGTTTACTTTTTCAGTATTCCGCCAACACCCAATCAACGAAGGGTTCTTAGTTACAGGGATGCTTATTCCATTGGTTCTGCCTGCAACCATTCCATTATGGCAAGTAGCTCTAGCTACTGCCTTTGCTGTTATAATAGGTAAAGAGGCCTTTGGAGGCACAGGGATGAATATATTAAACGTAGCACTTACCGCTAGAGCTTTCTTATATTTCGCATACCCATCTCAAATTTCTGGTGAGGTTTGGACATTCATTGGAGATAATGCGCAAGCAGTAGCAGGTTTTTCTGGAGCTACGCCATTAGCATTAGGAGCCGATGCAGTTGCAAATGGTACTAATATGATGACTTCAATGAGTTCTTTCGGAGAAGGATGGTATGATAACATTTATAGTTTCTCTAATATGTTTTTTGGTTTTATGCCAGGTTCTATAGGTGAAACTTCTACATTGATGTGCTTAATTGGAGCATTTATACTCATTGCTACTGGAGTAGGTAGTTGGAAAATTATTTTCAGCGTATTTGCAGGTGCATATGGTATGGGGCTTATACTTAATGGCTTTGGAGCAAATCCTTTTATGGATATGCCAGCTCATTATCATTTGGTTATTGGCGGATTAGCATTCGGAGCAGTATTTATGGCATCTGACCCAGTAACTGCGGCACAAACAGAAACAGGAAAATGGATATATGGATTTGGAATAGGTATGTTAACTGTAGTTATCAGAGTGCTAAATCCTGCATATCCAGAGGGTATAATGTTGGCGATTTTATTCTTCAATGTATTTGCCCCATTAATTGATTTTTATGTAGTAAAAGCGAATAAAAAAAGGAGGTTACAACGTGCGACAGTCTAACGGATATATAATATTATTTACTGCGATAATGACTATTATCGTAGGTGGATTACTTTCAGTAACATCACAGGTATTAGGGCCTGCTCAAAAAAAATCAATTGAGTTGGATACAAAATCTCAAATTTTAGGTGCTGTGATGAACTTAGAGAAAGGTGATGATATTCTCGGAATTTATGATCAGCGAATAAAATCGTTAGTCGTAGATATTAATGGAGAGGAAATTTCCACAAATGCTAAAGGTGGAGCTATGGTAGCTGAGGAAGTAAATATCCTTAAAAATTTCAAGAAAAGTACCGAAGAAAGAGAATACCCTGTTTTTATGTATATGAACGCTTCTGATTCTAATCAAGTAGATTCCTATATTTTACCTTTGTATGGAAACGGACTATGGGATAAAATATGGGGATTTGTAGCCATGGACAAAAATGGTGAAAAAATAATGGGCGTATCATTCGATCATAAGGGGGAAACGCCAGGACTTGGAGCTAGAATCAGAGATAAACAAATACAAGAACGATATAAAGGTAAGAGTATTTATAACGAAGGTGGTGAATTGGTTTCTGTATATATGATAAAAGGGGAAAAGGGAGAGCCTTTAGACCCTAACCATGTGGATGGATTGTCAGGAGCAACATTAACTGCTAAAGGAGTAAATGAAATGCTTAAAAGCTATCTTACTAGTTATGAAGCTTATTTCAAAAAAGTGAATTCAGGTTCTGCGCAAGCAAGCCTTTAATGATATCAAGTTAACTGATTATGAGTACAGAAACTTTAGAAAAACCTATAAAAAAGGAAAGCGAAGCATTATTCTCTAAAAGAAGACAACGAATAGTGTCCGACCCTTTAAATGAAGATAACCCAATTACAGTACAAGTTTTGGGTATATGCTCTGCACTAGCAGTAACCGTTAAAATGGAGCCTACTTTGATTATGTCAATTGCAGTAGTATTTGTAATTGTGTTTTCAAACCTTATTATTTCACTGATAAGAAATTTGGTACCTACTCGTATTCGTATCATTGTTCAACTGGCAGTAATTGCAACATTGGTGACATTGGTAAGTGAAGTGCTGAAAGCCTATAATTATGAAATGTACAAAGTGCTTGGAGCTTTTGTTGGTTTAATTATTACCAACTGTATTGTGATGGGTCGCTTAGAAGCATATGCAATGGGAAATAAACCTTATGACTCTATCCTTGATGGTTTGGGTAGTGGGTTTGGCTATGCTTGGATTATTTTAGCAGTAGCCTTCTTTAGAGAATTATTTGGCTCAGGATCAGTTTTTGATTTCAAAGTATTTGAAGCAATTGGTTGGACTAATTTTCCTACTAATGGATTAATGGTAGACTCTATTGGTGCATTTATAGTGTTGGGGCTAATTATTTGGGTTCAACGAGCTAAAACAGGTTACGTAGAAAATTAAAATATTGAATAATGGAATTAATTAATATAGGAATACGATCAATATTTATAGAGAACATGATTTTCGCCTATTTCTTAGGCATGTGTTCTTTTCTTGCAGTATCTAAAAAAGTTTCTACAGCTATAGGTTTAGGTGCCGCTGTAATTTTCGTACTAACCATTACCACTCCTGTAAACTGGTTGCTGCAGGAATATGTACTAAAAGAAGGTGGATTAACATGGCTTGGAGCAAGTTTTGCCGAAGTGAATTTAGAGTTTTTACAGTTTATTATGTTTATAGCAGTTATTGCTGCTATGGTACAGTTAGTAGAAATGATTATTGAAAAATTCTCTCCATCATTGTATGGTACGTTAGGAATTTTCTTACCTCTAATAGCTGTTAATTGTGCTATTTTAGGGTCTTCACTATTCATGGTGCAAAAAGACTATAATTTAAGTGAAGCCACTGTTTTTGGATTTGGATCAGGTATAGGCTGGATGCTAGCCATTGTTGCTTTAGCAGCAATACGTGAAAAATTAAAGTATTCAAATGTACCAGATGGTCTAAAAGGTTTAGGTATCACAATGATTATTACTGGTTTAATGGGTATAGCATTTAAATCATTTATTGGTATAGCAATATAATCTCTTTACCAAGTAGAAATGTAGTCAAACAGCTGTAACTATTTTAAAGACATCTACGATTTATAACTCGATGTTTAGAATTAATAAATCGTAGAAATTACCATATGTTTTTCAACCTGCATTTGTCTTTCAATTTTCGTTAATTATATAATCGTTAACCACACCAAAAATCATTTAGTGTTTTTGTACTTCATTAGTAAAATAATGATATCCTTATGAAGAAAATAGATGTTTGCCTAAGTCCGGAATTAATAAAATTATATGACCTGAAAAACAAAGTAGTGGTTATCGTAGATGTGTTAAGGGCATCGTCTACAATGGTTACTGCTTTAGCAAATGGAATTACACATATTCGTCCTTATTCTAACATTGATGCGTGTGAAGAAATGAGGAATAGTGGTTATTTGATAGCTGGTGAACGTGGAGGTGATATTATTAAGGGTTTTGACTTAGGAAACTCTCCACTTAAATTTCTTCAAGAAAAATATTTTGGTGAAAAATTAGCTATGACTACCACTAATGGAACTTTAGCTATAAAGCTATCAAAAGGTGCATCAAAAATCATTATTGGTGGAATGATAAACCTTGAAGCTGTCGCTAATTTTATTAATAATCAAAACAAGGATGTAATTATATTTTGTGCAGGCTGGAAAGGTAAAGTTAATTTAGAAGATACTTTATTTGCAGGTGCCCTAGTAGATAGGGTTTCTGAAAATTTCGAACTTGAATGTGATGCTTCTATGGTTGCAAGAGCCGTTTATAGTGAAGCAAAAAATGATATAATTGGATATTTGAAAAATTCATCTCATGTCAATCGCTTAGCTAAATTAGGGATAATAAAAGATATTGAATTCTGTTTAACTCCTGATCAATTTGATATTGTTCCAGAGCTAGATGGTGACAACATAATGGTTAGATAAATTATATTTTTTGACAAGAATTAATTTTACTCCAACTTTTTATTTTCCTTGTGTCTCAAGTAATCTCGCTTAGTTTTCTTTTCTATATTTTTTTCAAAAGCTTTTGATAAATCAACATTTGTTTGATTGGCTATGCAAATAAGTACCCACAATACATCTGCTAGTTCATCGCCAAGATCTTTACTTTTATCTGATTCTTTTTCAGATTGCTCGCCATATCTTCTGGAAATAATACGGGCTACTTCCCCTACCTCTTCAGTGAGCTGTGCCATATTGGTGAGTTCATTAAAATAACGAACGCCATATTTTTTTATCCATTGATCTACTTTTTGCTGTGCTTCCTGAAGTGTCATAAAAAATGGTGATTATGATTTATTATTTTTTATCCTTTGTATCAATAATTATAGTAACAGGTCCGTCATTAACTAAACTCACCTTCATGTCAGCACCAAATTTACCCGTTTGAATAGTCTTTCCTAAATGACTTTCAGCAACTGTGACAAATTGTTCGTATAAAGGAATGGCAATTTCTGGTTTGGCAGCTTTTATATAGGAAGGTCTATTTCCCTTTTTTGTACTTGCATGGAGTGTAAATTGGCTAATTACTAATAAATTCCCTCCTTCGTCTATTAAATTAATATTCATCACATCATTTTCATCATTAAAAATTCTTAGGTTGATGATTTTTTTTACGAGCCAGTCAATGTCTTCTAGGTTATCAGATTCCTCAATTCCTAGCAAAACCAAAATTCCTTTATCAATTGATCCAACTATAACTCCTTCTATTTTTACTGAAGCTTCTATAACACGTTGTAATACTGCAATCATATTTTCTATAATATTAAATATTAGAAACAAAAATGGTAAATTGTTCCAATTTCAAATAGTAAACTAATCATAATCATGAAAAACGTATTAACAGTTGTAACTTTTCTCTTATTGGTTGTATTTATTTCGCCAGTAACGGCTCAACGAAAAGGAAAGAAGACAACACCTGAAAAGGTAAATTATAATGAAGCATATTACGAAGGAATGCAATGGAGAAACATAGGGCCATTTAGAGGAGGTAGATCAGCAGCGGTTACAGGGGTTAATGGAAAACCTAATCTCTATTATATGGGTGCTACAGGTGGTGGTGTATGGCGTACTACCGATGCTGGAAATAGTTGGGAAAACATTTCTGATGGTTTTTTTGGAGGATCTATTGGTGCTATAGCTGTTAGTGAATGGGATAATAATGTGATTTATGTAGGTGGAGGTGAAGTAACAGTTAGAGGTAACGTATCATCAGGATATGGAATGTGGAAATCGGTAGATGCAGGAAAAACATGGAAATCAATTGGTCTGGTTAACTCAAAGCATATTCCTCGTATAAAAATTCACCCTAAAAATCCAGATATAGTTTATGCTGCGGTATTAGGAGACTTATATAAATCGAGCGATGATCGTGGTGTTTATAAGTCTATTGATGGAGGAAAAACTTGGAAGAAAAAGTTATTTGCAAATAAGGATGCTGGAGTGGTTGATTTGACATTCGATCCAAATAATCCAAGAGTATTGTATGCCTCAACTTGGAGAATAAGAAGAACTCCTTATAGTTTAGATAGTGGTGGTGAAGGTTCTGCATTATGGAAAAGTACAGATGAAGGTGAAACTTGGACTAATATATCAACCAATGAAGGGTTACCTAAGGGAGTATGGGGAATCTCAGGAGTAACAGTATCCCCAGTTAATTCTGATAGAGTTTGGCTAATCGTAGAAAATGAAAAAGGTGGTGTTTATCGTTCCGATGACGCAGGAAAAACTTGGAAAAAGTTAAATGATAGTCGTAAACTAAGACAACGTGCCTGGTATTACACTCGCATTTATGCAGATACTCAGGATGAGGACAAGGTGTATGTATTGAACGTAAGATATCACCGTTCAAAAGATGGAGGTAAAACATTTCAAGAGTATAATGCTCCTCATGGCGACCACCATGATTTATGGATAGCTCCAGAAGACGGACAACGAATGATAATAGGAGATGATGGTGGTGCGCAAGTATCTTTTGATGCAGGTGAAAATTGGACTACATATCTCAACCAACCTACTGCACAATTCTATAGGGTGACAACAGACAATCATTTTCCCTACCGAATTTATGGAGCTCAACAAGATAATTCTACTGTAAGAATAGCTCACAGAACCAATGGAGGCTCTATTACAGAAAGTGATTGGGAATCTACTGCTGGAGGTGAAAGTGCTCATATCGCTATTGACCCTTCTGATAATGATATTGTTTATGGAGGAAGCTATGATGGTTTTTTAACAAGAGTGAATCACAAAACGGGAGAAATTAGAGCAGTTAATGTATGGCCTGACAACCCTATGGGGCATGGAGCCGAAGGAATGAAATATCGTTTTCAATGGAATTTTCCCATATTTTTCTCTCCGCATAATGCTAAAAAACTTTATACTACATCCAATCATTTACATGTTACAGAAAATGAAGGCCAATCATGGAAAATTATTAGTCCTGATTTAACAAGAAATGACCCCTCAAAATTAAAATCATCAGGAGGACCAATTACACAAGACAATACAAGTGTTGAATATTACTGTACAATTTTCGCAGCTATCGAATCACCATACGAAGAAGGATTAATATGGACAGGGTCAGATGATGGTCTGGTACACGTAACTCGTGACGGTGGTGAAAACTGGAGTAATGTAACACCAGCAGGCATGCCTGAGTGGATGATGATTAACTCTATTGAAGCTGACCCTTTTGTGAAAGGTGGTGCTTACATTGCTGGAACAAGATATAAATTGGGAGACTTTACCCCTTATTTATACAAAACCAAAGACTATGGTAAAACATGGACTAAAATTACTAATGGTATTGACAATAATTATTTTACCAGAGTAGTTAGAGCAGATCCTAACCGTAAAGGGTTACTATATGCAGGAACTGAAGGAGGTATGTATGTGTCTTTTGATGATGGAGCAAGTTGGCAAACACTTCAAATGAATTTACCTATTGTTCCTATTACAGATTTAGCAGTAAAAAATAATAATCTAATTGCCGCTACTCAAGGAAGGAGTTTTTGGATGTTGGATGATTTAACCGTATTTCATCAACTGAATAACAATAACATTGGAGATGTACATCTCTTTAAGCCAATGCCATCTTACCGAATGTCTGGAGGAAGCCGAGGAGAAAGTAAATACAATGGGAAAAATCACCCTGGAGGAGTGTTAACTTATTTCTATTTAAAGAATAATCCTGAGAAAAATGACACTATAACTTTAGGATTCTATGAAAAATCAGGTGATTTAATTCGAATGTTTTCGACACACCCAGATAAAGATAATAATGAAGGTGAATTGAAAGATTTAAAAGAAGGGCTTAATCAATTTTCATGGAACATGAGATATCAAGGGGCAGAATCTTTTAAAGGAATGATTTTGTGGTGGGCATCATTAGATGGGCCAAAAGCATTACCAGGGACGTATGTAGCAAAATTAAATTCTATAGGAAATGAAGTTGAAACGGAATTTGAAATTATTAAAGATCCTCGTTCTTCATCTTCAGATGCTGAATTGAAAGAACAGTTCGACTTTCTAATAACAGTGAAAGAAAAACTTAGTGAAACAAATCTGGCTGTAAAAAAAATAAGAGAGGCTAGAAATCAGATAAACTTAGTTACAGAAAGGGTAAAGTCATTTGAAAACATGGAAGATGTAATGGATACCTCTAAATACATCTTAAATAAAATGAAGGTTATTGAAGAGGAGTTATATCAAACTAAAAACCAGAGTCGTCAAGATCCTTTAAATTACCCTGTAAGGCTAAATAATAAGTTAGGGCATCTTAATTCATTAATGGCAATGGGAGATTATAAACCAACAGATCAAGCAGTAGCCTTTTTGAAAGAAGTAACAGGTTTAATTGACGAACAACTTTTAGCACTTGATAAAATTCTAAAAGAAGATATTTCAATGTTCAATAATCTAGTTAAAGAAAAATCAATTGATGCCATAATTTTAAAAGAAGATTAATAAATGAATGAAATAGAAAATCCATGGCAAAAATTATCTAGTAAGGAAATATATGATAACCCTTGGATAACTATTCATGAACATGAAGTAATAAACCCTGGTGGAGGAAGAGGGATATATGGCAAGGTTAGTTTTAAAAACACAGCTGTTGGCATTATCCCTCTTGATAATAACATGAATACTTGGCTGGTTGGTCAATATCGTTACCCACTCGATGAATACTCTTGGGAAATACCAATGGGTGGTGGGCCGATTGAAAATGACATTTTGGAAGCAGCCAAATGTGAATTAAAAGAAGAGACAGGTATTACCGCCAAAAAGTGGGAGAATATTATGAGAATACACACCTCCAATTCTATAACCGATGAACAAGGCTTTGTTTTTTTGGCTACAGAATTGGAGTTTGGAGAAAGAGAGCTTGAAGAATCCGAGTCAGATTTAAAACTTTGGAAGTTACCATTTAATGACGCAGTAAAAATGGTGATGGGAAATAAAATAACAGATTCAATTAGTGTGGCTGGGCTGCTAAAGGTTGAAAAATTATTAAACAGTTAAGTTGTCAAACAACTTAACTGTTTAATAATATAACACCTATCTCCTATTGTCATCATTTTCTAGCATACTTAAATAGCTGTGATATCGACTTGCAGCTATTTCATTAGCATTTAAGGATTCAACTATTGCACAGCCAGGCTCATGAGTATGACTACAATTATGGAATTTACATTCACCAATTAAAGCTCTCATTTCAGGGAAATAGTCAGAAAGCTCCTGTTCTTCTATTTCTACTAATCCGTATTCTTTTATACCAGGTGTGTCTATTATAAAAGTTTCATTTTCTAAAGGAAACATTTGAGCAAAAGTTGTGGTATGCGTACCTTTTTCTACAGACAGGGACACCTCTCCTATTTTTTGTCCAATTTCAGGATTTAGTGCATTAATTATTGTCGACTTTCCTACTCCAGAATGTCCTGCAATTAATGATATTTTTCCATTTAGTAGCTCACCTACTCTGGTAATATCAGATTTTTCAAATGCGGAAATTTTTATACATTTAAAACCTATATTTTCATATAATGTAATAAGCTCATCAGCATAAGTTAACCCATCATCTTCAAGCGTATCCATTTTGTTAAAAATGATTGTTACTGGAATACGAAATGATTCAGCAGCTACAGTAAATCGATCAATAAAACCTAAGGAAGTACGTGGAAAAGCTAAAGTAGCAATGATAATCGCTTGATCAATATTAGCTGCAATAATATGAGCATGACCCGTTTTATGAATTGATTTCCTAATAATGTAATTCTTGCGAGATGAAATTGAGGTAATTACTCCTGTTTGTTCTTCTGATGCTTCTTCAATATTAAATTCAACTAAGTCACCTACGGCAATTGGGTTAGTAGTTTTATAGCCTTTTAATTTTAATTTTCCTCTAGTTCTACATAAGTAAGTATTGCTTTGATATAGCACTTCATACCATGATCCTGTTGATTTTAATACTAGTCCAATCATATCATTGAATGTACTTTTCGCAATAATCTAAAATTTTCTTTGTTGCACCTGTATTATTTTGCACATACGATTCAGCAGTTGTAGAAGCAATATTCAAATTCATATTGGTGAATTTTTGTGTCAAATCATGATAATCAGATACACAGTAGGCTCCTCCAAGCTGAATAAGATCTCGTGCTTCTTTAAATTTACTGTAATTTTTATTGCCAAAAAATACAGGTAAACCAAAAGTAGCAGCTTCCAAAATATTATGTAACCCTTTGCCAAATGCTCCCCCCACATAAGCATATTCTCCATATTGATACAAAGAAGAAAGCATGCCCATATTATCAATAATTAATACATTGCTATTTTTAGCATTCTCAATTGTAGCTTCAGAAAAACGAATTGTTTTTTTGTCAATTTGATTTTCAATTCTTTTTACTGCCATTTCATATATTTCATGCGGAGCTATTATGAATTTAATATTCTCTTCGTTTTGATTAATGAAGGCAGCAAGTACTTCCATGTCTTCTGGCCAACAACTTCCAATCACAAATACTTTCTCTCCATTTTTAAAGGCGTCTACTACTGCAAACGTATTTGTTTGTTGACGAATTGTATTTACACGATCAAATCGTGTGTCTCCAGTTATAGTGGTTTTTTTAATGTCAATACCTTCTAATAAAAGTTGAGATTCCTTGTCTTGAACAAAAAAATGAGTGAACCTACTAAGAATGTCTCTATTAAAATCTCCATACGATTTGAAGAAAATTTGATTTTTTCTAAAAATACTAGATACAGAAAAAAGAGGGATGTTACGTTGGTGTATTTCATTTATGAAATTATGCCAAAACTCATATTTTATAAAAAACACAGCTTTGGGATTAATAATATCTAACCATTTTCGAGCATTACTTTTCGTATCAATTGGCAAATAGTATATGTAGTCTGCATAAGCATAATTTTTACATAATTCATATCCCGATGGAGAGAAAAAAGTGAGTAATATTTTATAATTCGGATAACGTTTTTTTATAGATTCTATAATTGGACGCCCTTGTTCGAATTCTCCTAAAGAAGCACAATGAAACCAAATAATTGGAATATTTTTAAGAATTTCATTCTCAACTTTACGCAACAAATTTTTCCTGCCAAGCACAAAATAGTTGGCCTTATTGTGAAAAGGAGCAATAAGGTGTGAAATAAGGTTATAGAACCAAATAAAAGAATTATAAAGAAAAAGCTTCATAAACTATCTATACAAAAATAAAAAACCCTGACGATTCTGTCAGGGTTCAACCAAAATAATGTTTTTAACTTATTTAGTGATTAGAAAGATATTCAGCTACACCTTCGTGTGTGTCCTTCATACCTTCTTTACCTTTTGCCCAGTTAGCTGGACAAACTTCACCATGCTCTTCATGAAATTGTAATGCATCCACAATTCTCATAGCTTCATCTACGTTTCTTCCTAAAGGAAGATCATTTACCAATTGATGTCTAACAATTCCATCTTTATCAATTAAAAATAATCCCCTATATGCTATTAATTCACCTTGGGCTGTCATTTCATCTTCATCATTATAATCCCAAGAACCAACTAAAACATCATAATTGGCAGAAATAGTCTTATTAGTATCAGCTACCAAAGGATAAGTTACTCCCTTTATTCCACCTTTGTTTTTTTCCATTTGTAACCATCCCCAATGCGATTGTTCTGTATCTGTTGACACACCAATTACTTGGACATTTTTTGATTCAAATTCAGCTAATGCTTCTTGAAAAGCAAATAATTCTGAAGGACAAACAAAAGTAAAATCTTTAGGGTAAAAGAATAATACTACATATTTTCCTTTGTAATCTCTCAATGAAAATTCACTTACAAACTCTCCTCCATTGATAACTGCTTGTGCTGTGAAATCAGGAGCTTTTTTTCCTACTAATACCATGAGTTTAATTTTAATTTTTGATAAATATTCTTTCTTACAAAGTTACTAACTGATCCACTATCAGCATAACCAA
>JAOUKH010000058.1 GCA_029882685.1 Cyclobacteriaceae bacterium | reverse complement strand
TAATAACGTTTTTGCAAGCGCAACTCTAGATTTTTCTCCACCAGAAAGTACTTTTATTTTTTTAAATACATCTTCTCCAGAAAAAAGAAAACATCCTAATACTTGCCTTAATTCGAGCTCAGTTTTCTGACTACCCGCTTGTTTTAATTCTTCTAATATTTCGTTTTCAACATGTAACGATTCCAGTTGATGTTGAGCAAAAAATCCAGTGTTTACATTATAGCCGGGTTCTCTTATACCTTCTATTTTTTCGTCACCAGCAATAATTCTGAGCAAGGTAGATTTTCCTTTTCCGTTTGCTCCTATCAAAGCAATTTTATCGCCACGTTCTATTGCAGCAGTCGTGTTTTTTAAAATTTGTAATTTACCGTATGACTTAGATATGTCTTTTAGGTTAACAATAAATCTCCCTGATTTTTGTTTGAAGGAAAAACGAAAGTTTATTGCTGCTGTTTCTTCCACTACGTCTTCTACCATATCCATACGCTCTAAAGATTTCACCCTCGATTGTACTTGTCTTGCTTTGGTAGCCTTCGCTTTAAATCGTTCGATAAAACGTTCTGTTTGTTTTATTTGTTGTTGTTGGTTTTCAAAAGCATTCTTTTGAAGTTCGGAGCGTAATGCTTTTTCTTCCAGATAAAAAGAATAATTGCCTTCGTAAGCAATAAGTTGTGTATTGGTAACTTCTACAATTTTACTGATTGTATTGTTTAGGAATTGACGGTCGTGAGAAACCACAATTACAGATCCTTCATATGTTCTTAAGTAATTTTCTATCCATTCAATAGAAGGTAAATCCAAGTGGTTAGTAGGCTCATCGAGCATGAGCAATGATGGCTTTTCTAATAATAATTTAGCAAGCATTACACGCATTCTCCATCCTCCAGAAAATTCTCTAAGTGGTCTTGTAAGATCTTCTGTTTTAAACCCTATCCCCTCTAGTATCTCTTCAGCTTTGGCCTGCATGGTGTAGCCATCCAGTGCTTCAAACCTCTCTTGTGCCTTTGTTAATTTATCCACCAAATCATCGGTATAATTGGTTTCCATTTTTTTTAAAATGGCATCAATTTGCTTTTGAAGTGTAACTGCTTCTTTAAAAGCTTCCATTGCTACTGTAATGATACTGTCATCACTTTGGTACGAAAGCAAATCCTGATTCAAAAAACCAATTGTACATTCTTTACTTTTGCTAATAGTTCCTGAATTGGGCTGGTACTCATCATCAATGAGGCGTAATAGGGTTGATTTTCCTTTTCCATTGAGTCCTATGAGACCAATTTTGTCTTTAGGTTTGATGTGTAATGAAGCATCTTCAAAGAGCGCACGCCCTCCGATGTAGTACGATAAATTTTGGATGGATAACATTTTGCAAAGGTAAAAGAAGCAATGGTTTTATAAAATAGAGTTTATAATAAAAGAATAACAGTTATGTTTTTTACGTAATGAATGGGACTTGATTTATGGTATTTTTGCCGAAAGAGAAATAATAAAATTCCTACCAGGAGCATTTAAACCACTAGAGTAGGGGCGATAATGTAGGTCAGTAATATTTTCTATAGCAGTTGAAATTGAAAGTAGTTTATTTATTTCTAAATACACCTTTATATTAAAGGTAGCCCACTCTGGAATACCATCTTTTTTCGAATCGGAAATGTGAGTTCCATATAAATATGATTTATCATCAATTTCAGTAGAGGGGATATCTTTTCTAAACCTATTCCCATTGTACTCAGAATAGAACTGAATGTTAAAATTATCATGCTTATAGCCTAATGTAGTTTTACCAAAATTGGGAGTTGTGTGGCGTAGAGGTTGATTGTTAGTTTTATCTCTTCCCTTAGTAATGGTGAAACTTGAATTTAGATACAAGTGGTAAGGTAATTCCCAATTCATGTTTGCAGATCCTCCATAAATATAGGCTTCGTCAGCATTAATTTGAGCACGTAATTCACTCATAATTCCATTTATTTCAATAGCGGTATTTCCATTGATTGTAATTGAACCACGGACAATAGCATTGGTAAGGTAGGTGTAGTATCCAACAATATTTAATTTCACTTTGTTTAAGAATCTATGTGAAACACCTACTTCGGCATTGTAAGAGAGTTCAGATTTTAAGTCAGGGTTTGGAACAACAATAATTGGGATTCCATTAGTGTCGTTATCAATTTCAAATACTTTTCCAACGTCATCAATATTGGGAGATCTAAACCCAGTAGATGCAACAAAGTCTATTTTCGTGTTGTTAATAGGTAAATAGGCTAAGCCTATACTTCCACTAAGAGTACTATTGCTAATATCAAACTTATTGAAACCATTTACTATAGCATCAATATTAGTGGAAGAGCCATTTAGAGTCACCCAATTATATCTTGCTCCAATTGAAGAAGTGAGCTTTTTTGAAAGATGATATTTGTAAGATAAATAACCAGCAAAAGAACTGTAATGACTACCACCATCAGGATACCGTGAATTTTCATCGGTTATTTCACCAGATACAATATCTTCACGATGTGCCTGAGAAACTACATCGTTGTTAGTAAATTCTAAACCATAGAATAACTCGCTTTTTAGAAAATTTTTATCAAAATCAATATTAAGGGTAATAACATTTACATTTTCAAGCTGATGCCGAAGTGAGTTATTTCCAAATTTCCGATCATGACGACTTTCTTCAAAAAGTTGATATGAGGCAATAATTTTAGCTTCATTATAGAAGGAGTTACGTGTCATTAAACGAGCTTCAAGGCGATGCATAGTCCATTTTTGTGGACCGTAATACCATTCTGCATTTCTTAACCCATTGCCTGAAGGTTGTGCTAACCGATCATAACGAGGAAAATTGGAAGTGTTGGAATGATATAGGCCATAATTTAACTCTATGTTTTTTGTAGGTTTATACCTTAACTTGTTCAAAGTACTCCATTGTGCAAAACCAGTAAATTTTTGTAGGTTAACATCTTCATTTGGAATAAGAATGTCCTGTCCATTTACACGATCAGCATAATGGTATCGTTTGCCAAAATCTCCATAATCTTTATGGTATTTACTGCCAGATCTCAAATCATCATAGTTGCTGTAAGAAAATGAAGAAAGAAAAGCTAGTTTTTTGTTACCTAACTGGATATCAAAATGACCTGTTTTTTCTTGATTTACTGTACTGTAGCGGAGCATTGTATTGCCTTTAACAAGTAAAGTGTCATTAGAAAATTTAGGGATTAATGTATGAAAATCCATTACACCACCAAGTGCATCACTACCATAAATAACTGACCCAGGCCCAAAAACAACTTCAGCTTCTTGTAATACATTAGGATCAATACTTATGATATTTTGTAGGTTGCCACTACGAAATATAGCATTGTTCATTCTTACACCATCAACTACAATTAGTACTCTATTAGCCGCAAAACCTCTTAAAGAAGGGCTGCCTCCTCCAAGTTGACTTTTTTGTACAAACACTTGTCCTGTTTTTTGCAACAAATCTGCTACAGTTTGTGCTTGAGCAGTTTGTATCTCATGAGCTGAAATAGATAATATTTTATTGGGAACTTCATTTTTATTTTGTTCCCATTTACCAGCAGCTATTACTACTTCTTCAAACTGAATTACTTTTTCCTGAAGCATAATTTTATAATTTAATTTTGCTATCTCCTGTATATGAATAGTGAATTCTTGGTAAGCAGGATGTTGGAAAGTAATAATGGTTTTGTCTTCAAATATGGAAATATCGGCTTTACCCATAGCATTGGTTTGTACTGATAGGTTGTTTGCTTCGCTATAAACTAATACATGCTCAATAGTTTGATGAGTTGCATTATCGATTACAGTTATTTGCTGTGCATTACTGTAAATAGATAGGCTTAATAATAAAAAAATGATTGTATTGCGCATTGCTTCTCTTTGAAGTGGCGAAAATAGGGAAAAACGGACTATAATTGTTAGTGTTATTATTGATAAGCTTTCATTTTATTTTTCGGCTGAATTTTTATAACTCCCTAAACCCTAATAGTGTTAGAGTCTAAACAGTTTTAAGTAGCTTGTTAAGCTCAGAGCCTTCTATTATTTTGTCTATACCATGTAATATTTCGTTTGCCAATGCGATGGTATTGTTGTCATCAATATGGTTACCCACTGTACTATTACCATAATTCTCAAATTTAGAGAGAATAAAATGTACAGTAAGTATATCTGTATCTATAGCAGGTTGATATCTTCGATTGTCATCATCTTTACTGGTTTCTGCTATAATGTTGCAACCGATGAGACTGTCGAGTACTTCTTGTAACATTTTATTTGGCACTTTTATTTTCTCAATAATATCCTCAATGCTTAACGCAGGCATTCCTTCTTTAAAATTTTTAATAATCACCAAACTGGTAGCTAAAGCTACTTTTTTCTTAAACTTCATACTGAAACCTTCAGCACGCATATTACTTTCATAATTATTTACATTTTGTATGGAATAAGAAATTTCAGAGCCATACAACACTATTATCCAGCTTGACTGTAACCATATAAGAAATAGGGGTAATGCAGCAAAACTACCATATATGGCGTTGTATTTAGATACATTTACTTCAAACTTTAATAATAACACTTGCAATAATTGAAATAAGGTGCCAGCTACTACACCTGCTATGATAGCTGATTTTGGTTTAACCTTTGTATTAGGCATTATCATATAAATAAGAGTAAAAAGTAGCCATAATACTGTATAAGGTAATAGTTTGAGTAGAGGAAAAATAAGGCCTTTAAAAAGAGCAATAAAATCTACTGTATTGGTAAGATATTCAATTTTTGAGGCTATAAATACTGTTAAACTATTCGACAAAACCATAAGTATTGGCGCAAACAGCATAATCGTAATGTAGTCGGTAAATTTTCTTGTAATATTTCGCTGTTTATGTATATACCAAATATCGTTAAAAGAAGCTTCAATGTTATTTAGAAGTTTCATTACCGAATAAAATAAAAATATTAGACCTATTCCTGCTATTAGCCCACCTTTAGTTGAGTCAAGCATATTTTTAGCGAAATCGAGACTTTGGATAAATATTTCTTCTTGTCCTTGAAAATTTTCCAATAACTGCTGTTCTAGTAATTTATCTAACCCAAAACCTTTGGCTAATCCAAAAGCCATAGCCAGCACAGGAACAATTGATAACAAGGAGAAAAAAGTAAGTGCAGAGGCTCTTAGCATCACTTTGTCCTCTTTGCCTCCTTTTAATGCAAGTATTATCACTTTGATAGATTGATAGAAAAATTTTGGAAGTTTCGGCTTATTGCTTAAGTCGATATTCCAAATTTCATGTGTAAAAAAAGAAATGATTTTTTTGATATTATTTCTAGAGGCTTTATTCATGAGTTTAGTGCTTTTAATAGATCACTGCTTGTATGAAGCTATAAAATACGTGCTAGAATAACAACATCTATTTGATTTAGACATTTATTAATACTATTTTTGTGCGATTTTATATCTGATACTTTTAAATAAAAACTTGAATGACAGATCTATTTAATAAGTTTGACATGTCACAAAGTTCTCTGGGTCAGCATGCTGACTATATTGAGGATTACTTTATGTTTCCTAAACTCGAAGGTGAATTAGGCCCTAGGATGAATTTTAATGGAAAACCAGTTTTAAATTGGAGTTTGAATAATTATTTGGGCTTGGCAAATCATCCTGAAGTAAGAAGGGTTGATGGTGAAGCTGCTTCAGAATGGGGGCTAGCCTATCCGATGGGAGCAAGAATGATGTCGGGAAATACTGTACAACATATTGAGTTAGAACGTGAGATTGCTTCTTTTATCAGTAAGGAAGATGTAATGCTATTAAATTTTGGTTATCAAGGAGTACTTTCCATTATTGATGCAGTAGTTGATAGAAGAGATGTAATTGTTTATGATGCTGAATCACATGCTAGTATATTGGATGGTGTTCGGTTGCACATGGGGAAAAGGTTTGTATTCCCTCATAACAATATAGAAAATCTAGAAAAACAACTAAAACGTGCTGAAAAGATTGCAAACGAAACTGGAGGAGGAATTTTAGTAATTACCGAAGGTGTATTTGGTATGTCAGGAAATATGGGTAGTCTTGCAGAAATAGTTGTACTAAAAGAAAAATATAATTTCAGACTATTTGTAGATGATGCGCATGGATTTGGAACTATGGGTGCTACAGGAGCAGGAGCAGGGGAAGAACTTGGAGTACAAGATGATATTGACCTCTATTTTTCTACTTTTGCTAAATCTATGGCGAGTATTGGTGCTTTTGTTGGTGGTGATGCTAGTGTTATCAAATATTTAAGATACAATTTAAGATCTCAAATTTTTGCTAAATCGCTACCTATGCCTTTAGTAATAGGTGCATTAAAGCGTTTAGAGTTATTAAGAGAACAACCTGAGCATAAAGAAAACCTATGGAAAATTACGAATGCACTTCAATCAGGATTAAAAGAGAATGGTTTCAATATTGGCACTACTCAATCCCCTGTAACCCCTGTTGTGCTTAGTGGTTCGGTTGCTGAAGCATGTAATATGGTTTATGACTTACGTGAAAATTATGGAGTTTTCTGCTCAATGGTAATTTATCCAGTAATTCCTAAAGGAACGATTATATTACGACTCATACCTACTGCTGTTCACACTCTTGAAGATGTCAAAGAAACCATTGAAACATTCAAAGAATTAAAAAGCAGATTGGATGATGGAGTATATTTGAGAGAAGAAATTCTTGCTGTAACTAAATAAAAAAGTGCGTTATAGGGTTGTAGTATAATGTTTTTAACTATATTGCTCTCATAAACGAAACAAAATATCAATAACTAAAAAAAAATTAAAGATGGAAAGATTTAATCAAATTAGAGATTTAGTAATGTCATTAGAAGGTGATTTTGAAAAATTCTATGAGAAAGATAATCAAGCTGCTGGAACTCGTGTTAGAAAAGGAATGCAAGAGTTAAAAAATCTTGGACAAGAAATTAGGATTGAAGTTCAGAATAAAAAGAATTCGTAAACTTTACTTTTTGATATTAAAATAAAGCCTTGTCATTATTGTCAAGGCTTTATTTTTATACAACTTTCTAATTTTTAATCTAAAATGAGAGTTGTATTTCTCTGTAATGGCTTTACAGCTAGATAAACTTATATTTCCCCATCATAATTTTTTATAAGGAAGTTATTGTACCGTAAAGATGTTGCGAAATATCTAGAGTATTGTGCATTCAAATACACATGCTGATGTAGGTTATATTATCAACCCGATGATGGATGCAGAATAAAGTTACTACAGATTATAACAGTGCTTTAATCCTTTTTGAGAGATCATTAGACGCAGGAAGCAATGGTAGCCTTACATTATTACTACAAATTTCGATTTGCCGTAAAACTTCTTTTATTCCTACGGGATTGCCTTCTTCGTACATCAAAGGGTTAATATTTGCTAATTGCTTTATGATAATTTCAGCTTCTTCTAAACTCTTATTATTAGCATGAGATATAACTTTTCTGAAAATTTCAGGAAAAGCATTTGCTAAAACAGAGATCACGCCTACTGCACCAACCGACATAAGAGTGGGAGTAAGCATATCATCACCTGAGATTAGAAGAAAATCATCATCAGTATTTTTATGTATCTCAATTGCTTGCTCTATACTTCCAGAGGCCTCTTTTATTCCTATGATATTTGTATGTTTTGAGAGTTCGATGGTTGTAGAAGCTAGTATATTTGAAGAAGTACGTTCTGGGACATTATATAAAATAATAGGAACGGGACTTTCATTAGCAATTTTTGTAAAATGAGCTATAATTCCTTTTTGTGATGGTTTATTATAATAAGGAGCTACTGAAAGAACTGCATCAATACCTGTTAAATCAGTGTTTTTTATAGTTTCAATAACTCCATAGGTATTATTACCTCCTATTCCAGCAACTATTGGCAACTTATTTGGATTGTTGTTAATAATATGCTGAAGAATAGTTTTTTTTTCAGATGGAGAAGTGGTTGCTGATTCACCAGTTGTTCCATGAACCACATAATAATCCACACCTTTTGCAGTATGGCTTAATAATTTAGTGAGCCCATCAAAATCTACTTCATTTGAATTATTAAAAGGAGTGATTAAAGCAACTCCAGTACCATATATTGACTTCATATTTAATTTAAAATTGAAATGTAGTTATACATTTCATCCACTAGAGTTTGGATGTCTTTTTGAGGTGTATTAATTATCATTTCGTAAAACTTACTTTGTTCTACTTTAGCACCACCAATACGACATTTTGCTTTGCTTAAAGCTAATAGTCCGTTAATTACATTTAAGTTATCAAAATCAATATGTAATAGATAGTCGAATGGTTTTTTTGCAAAATTTAGTACTTGTTTGGAGTGATAATTCCCCCAAAATGAAATGTCTTTTAAAGTAAAAAAATCGAACATAAATTCATGATTTTCTTTATTGTCTGGTAAAAAAGCCAAGACATCAACCTGTTTACCATCTACCTCAAGTTTTTTAATAAAAGACTTGATGATATCGTGTTTATTTCTATCATCAACACTAAAAACTATGCCTATAGATTGTGTTTTTCTATAGTTGGTAGTTGATCGAATAGATTTATTCCTTTTTACCCACCTTCTAGTATTTACCGATAGTAATTTACTTCCAAACACTTAATTTAAATTATAATTCAATTAATTTGTTAAACTCTACTTCTGAGATAATAGAAACACCCAATTTTTCAGCTTTTTGTTTTTTTGCAGGCCCCATTTTATTTCCTGCTACTAAATAATCTAATTTCCCTGAAATGGACGAAACAACTTTTCCTCCGTTCTTTTTAATTACTCCTTTTAGCTCATCCCTTCCATAATTTTCAAATACTCCTGAGACCACAAAGGATTTATCCTGCAATATATCACTTTCAGACTGATTAATGGATACATTAATCTCAAAAATTAATCCACTTTGTTTTAATCTACTAATCTCTTCTTGATTATCGGGATTTTTGAAAAATTCTACAACACTTTTTGCAATACGTTCCCCTATTTCAGGGACTTCAATAAGCTCTTCGTAATTGGAATTTATTATTGCATCAATATTCTTGAAATAGGAAGCTAGTTTTTCAGCTACGGTTCTACCCACATAACGAATTCCTAAACCAAACAAAACATTTTCAAAAGGTGCTATCTTAGACGCTTCTATTCCTGAAAGTAAATTTTTCGTAGATAGCTCTTTAAAACCTTCTAATTTGATTATATCTTCATAATGAAGATCAAATAAATCGGCAGGACTTTTCACTAATCCACAATCGAATAGTTGAGCGATAGTTTTCTCACCCATACTATCAATATTTAATGCTTTACGTTGAATAAAATGTTCAATTCTTCCCTTAATCTGTGGAGCACAGCCATTAATATTACTGCAATAATGAACAGCCTCTCCTTCTTTTCGGATTAGTTCAGTCTGGCATTCTGGACATTTAGAAATGTAATGAATGGGAGAGGATGAGGTGTCTCGTTGTGTTATGTCAACACTAGTTACTTTAGGAATAATTTCACCCCCTTTTTCTACAAACACATAATCTCCAATTCGTAAGTCAAGTCGTTCAATTTCATTAGCATTATGTAGAGAGGCACGTTTTACAATAGTTCCTGCTAATAATACTGGTTCAAGTTCTGCTACGGGAGTAATGGCGCCTGTTCTTCCTACCTGATAGGTAATAGCGTTTAAGCGTGTTACTGCATTTTCAGCTTTATATTTATATGAAATTGCCCACCTTGGATTTTTGGCAGTAAATCCTAGTTTATTTTGTTGTGAGATGCTATTTACCTTAATCACAATACCATCTGTTTCTAGAGGTAATTCATGGCGTTTTACTTCCCATTCTGTAATAAAATTGAACACTTCATGAATGTTTTTACATTTTCTATAAGTAGGTGAAATGTTAAACCCCATTTGTTCCAATGTTTTGATAGCTGCCTCATGGGTAGGCGTAGTTAAATCATCTCCTAGTAAACTATATAAATAACAGTCTAATTTTCGTTTGGCTACTGCACTGGAATCTTGCATTTTTAATGAACCAGAAGCAGTGTTTCTAGCATTGGCATAAGGCACTTCTCCAATGTCCTCTCGCTCTTGATTTATTTGTGTAAATATTTTTTTAGGCATAAACACTTCACCTCTTACTTCAAAATGATTAGAGATGTAATTATCAATTTTAAGTGGTATAGTACGGATGGTTTTTGCATTATTAGTAACATCATCACCTTTTGTGCCATCACCACGAGTAACAGCACGTGTGAGCAATCCATTTTTATAGGTTAGGCTAATGGCTACTCCGTCAAACTTTAATTCGCATAAATATTCAAAGTCATCACTTCCTAGACCTTTTTGTACACGAGTATCAAAATCCTCTAATTCCTCTTTTGAATAGGTATTTCCTAAAGATAACATTGCATATTTATGTACTACTGTTTCAAACTCTTTAGTAATAGTACCTCCAACACGTTGCGTGGGCGAATTAGGTAGTTTTAGTTCTGGAAATTGGTTTTCAAGTGCAATAAGTTTTTCAAGAAGCTGATCAAATTCATAATCTGATATTTCAGAAGTGCTTTTTTGATAGTACAAATGATTATGATGATCAATTTGTCTTGTTAAGTCCTCAATTTTATTTTTAGCTTCTTCTAATAGCATTGTTGGCAAAAAATTTGGATGTAAAATAACAAAAAAGACATCGATTTTGCATAGAAAATAGTGAGATGATATAATATTTATTCTCAAAGCAAAATTTCTGTAAAGTTTAGTAATCTCTAATTTAATAACGATAGTGACAGTTTGATATGAAATCAAAATTTATAATCATATTTTATTCGTGATTTAGATATAAAATACTATAATTTGGCAGTGAAATCTATATAAATTCTAAACAACCTAATTGAACTCGTATGAAGAATACAATGACACTCTTATTTTTGTTATGTGGTACATTAATCTATGGTCAACAAAAATTAATCAATAATGCCAATGCACTAGCTGAGAAGGTAGAAGCTAAAACTATTGAATGGCGACACGATATTCATCAAAATCCTGAATTATCAAATAGAGAATTTAAAACAGCTGAAAAAATTGCTGAACATCTTAAATCATTGGGTATTGAAGTTAAAACAGGAGTAGCTCATACAGGTGTAGTAGGTATTTTAAAAGGAGGTAAGCCTGGACCAGTAGTAGGTTTACGGGCTGATATTGATGCTCTTCCCGTTACTGAACGTGTTGATATACCTTATAAATCAATAGTGAAATCTACTTACAATGGTGTAGAGACTGGTGTAATGCATGCATGTGGTCATGATACACATGTTGCCATGTTAATGGGAGTTGCTGAAGTACTCAGTAAAATGAAAAAAGATTTGAGTGGTACTGTGAAATTTATTTTTCAACCAGCAGAGGAAGGAGCACCTCCAAGTGAAGAAGGAGGTGCGAAAATGATGGTGAAAGAAGGAGTATTAAAATCACCAGACGTGGATGTAGTATTTGGAATGCATATTAGTTCTGATACCCCAGTAGGAGAGATAGAATATAAATCGGGAGGTATGATGGCTGCTGCTGATCGCTTTGTGATCAAAGTAAAAGGGAAACAGTCGCATGGATCTGCACCTTGGAATAGTGTTGACCCGATTGTTACTTCTGCACAAATTATTAATGGTTTACAAACAATCGTGAGTAGATCGTCAGAACTTACTAAGGAAGCTGCTGTAATTACTGTAGGTATGATAAAAGGTGGTGTTAGAAATAATATCATTCCTGAAGAAGTTGAAATGATAGGTACTATAAGAACCTTAGACATAGCTATGCAAGATATAATTCACGAACGATTGAGAACAGTTGCTACTAAAATTGCTGAAAGTATGGGTGCTGTTGCTGAGGTTACATTAAATAAGGGGACACCCGTGACTTATAATAATCCACAACTAACGTCTAAAGTAGCACCTTGGTTAACCGAAGTTACAGGAGAAGGAAAAACAAAAATTATAAAAGCAGTAACTGGTGCAGAGGATTTTGCCTACTATGCCAATGAAGTACCTAGCTTTTTCTATTTTGTAGGTGGATGCCCCCTAGGTGAAGATCCCAAAAAAGCAGCTCCACACCATACGCCCGATTTTCGTGTTGATGATGCTGGTATGCTTACAGGTATGAAAGCAATGCTTAATTTAACTATTAAGTATATGAACGACCCTTTGAAGTAAATGATATAAGTAAACAACCACTATTCATAATGGTGGTTGTTTACGTTTAACCCGCATTATGTAATAGATTCTCTATTGCATAATGCGGGTTAAATCAGTAATGCCCTAAATTTTCATCCAGAAAATATTAGGATAATTGATAAGGTTTTCTCTATGAAGTTGTTATTACCTTTTGGCTTAATAAAGGTCGTTTTAGCTACTTTATTAAGGCTTTTCATTCAAGAGAAAAGTTAGGGAAATTTCTTTTTCTTCTCACAATCCTTCCTGACTATAAACATTGTATTTTGATGTAAATGTAATATAAACATTATTGCATAATATAGTAATTTATGTTTATTAAATTATAGTACAGTGTTTAAAAGTGGGTATTTATTTAGCAATTTATTTAACATAGTTGAATATGCCTCAATATACCGCATTGGTGCATTTAAACCATAATATTTTAATTAAGGTTAATTATTGGATGTCGATTCAAAAAGAATCAATTGTAATATTTATAAAAAATTAATTATATTTAATTATAAATTCCATATAAAATCCATAATTATGAAAAAAATATTATTGTTAATTATATCGATTGTTATTTGGTCATGTTCTCCAAGTGAAAAGAACAATAAAAGAACTAAAACAAATAAGGAAGGGGGTTATACCTATGAATATGTAGATGGAGACCCGATGAAAACACGAATTTATAAGCTTGAAAACGGTTTAACAGTGTATTTGAGTGATTACGATAATGCGCCACGTGCCCATGTTTATATTCCAGTAAAAGCTGGGGGCAAAAACGATCCAGCAAATAATACTGGTTTGGCACATTATCTTGAACATATGATGTTTAAAGGCAATGATCAGTTTGGAACCAAAAATTACAAAGAGGAGAAAATATTATTAGATAGTATTGAATGGATGTTTAATGAATATGCCAAACTCACTGATTCGTTAGAACGCAAGAATCATTATGCTAAAATAGATGAAATGTCAGGTAGAGCAGCACAATATGCTATCCCTAACGAATATGATAAACTAATAGCTGGTTTGGGGGGTAAAGGTTTAAATGCTTATACTACTGAAGATAGAACGGTTTATACTGTAGATATTCCATCAAATGAGTTAAATAAATTTCTTGAAATTGAGGGAACACGATTCAGAAAAATTGTCAATCGTTTATTTCATACTGAATTAGAAACGGTATATGAAGAAAAAAACAGAAGTTTGGATAGTGATGGATGGAAAGTCCATGAAGCTATGTTAAAGCAAATATTCAAGAAACATCCTTATGGTACACAAACTGTAATTGGCACTATTGATCATCTTAAAAATCCCTCTATTACAGAAATTGATAATTATTTCAATGAGAATTATAGGCCTAATAATGTAGCAATCTGTATTAGCGGAGATATAGATTATACGGAAACTATAAAAACCATTGACACCTATTTTGGGAGTTGGGAAGCTAATCCAGATCTTCAACCTTTACCTGAGGTAGTGGAAGATTCTATTATGACTCCTCGTGCAGTAGAAGTATTTGGGCCTGATGCAGAAAGTATTAGAATGGGATTTAGATTTCCAGGTACAAGTAGTCCAGATTATAATATGCTTCAACTCGTAGATATGATTCTAAACAATTCTGAAGCTGGACTGATAGATTTGAATTTATCACAAAAACAGATGGTGCTTCGAGCAGGGTCATATGTAAATGCAATGAATGATTATTCTGTTCATACATTTTATGGTTACCCTAAAGAAGGGCAGACTCTAGAGGAAGTACAAGAGTTAATTCTCGAAGAAATTGAAAAAGTAAAGAATGGTGAATTTGAAGATTGGTTGATCCCTGCGGTTGTATCTGATTTGAAAAAAAATCAAATGAGACAATTGGAAAATAATTATAGTAGAGCTAATAAAATGGTTATGGCCTTTACAAATGACATGAGTTGGGAATCCTATCTAAATAAGATGGATGAAATGGAGAAAATTTCTAAAGAGCAAGTGGTTGAATTTGCTAAAAAACATTACAGTAATAATTATGCAATTGTTTTTAAAAGAACAGGAGAGGATCCTAATAAACAGCGTGTTGTAAAACCACAAATAACTAAAGTACCTGTAAATAGGGAAGATAAATCTGCTTTTCATGAAAGAATAGCTAACATAGAAAGCCCAAAGTTGAACCCAGTGTTTATAGATTATAAAGAAGATGTGAAACGAGGGAGTATAAATGGTAAAGTTGAAGTTTTAGCTAATCAAAATGATGAAAATGGATTATTCCAACTTAATTATTTATTTGATATTGGAAGTAATAATGACCCATCACTTAAAACTGCGATGCAATATTTAGAGTATTTAGGAACTGATGAGCTGAAGGCAGAGGACTTTAAAAAAGAATTGTACAAAATAGGTTGTAGATTCAGTGTCTCAGCAGGAAATGAAAGAATATATGTCTCACTTAATGGGTTGGATGAAAATCTAGAAAAGGCAGTCGAATTATTTGAAAAATTATTGGTCAATGTAGTTCCCGATCAAGAAGAGCTAGATAAACTAGTGCTACGTAGTATAAAAGCTAGAGACGATTCCAAAAAGAGTAAAGGAACGATTCTATTTTCTGGATTAATGAATTATGCTGAATATGGAGAAAAAAACCCGTTTTCAAATGTGCTTACTAATAGTGAAATGATTGATCTGAAAGGGGAAGTGTTGGTCGAAAAGTTGAAGAATATTATGAAAATGGAACACCGGATTTTGTATTATGGCCCACGAGATGTTGATGACTTAGTAAATGTTTTGGAAAAATATCATGATACTAAGGAGGAATTATTACCATTACCAGAATTAGTTGATTTTGAACAGGCTTCAACCGATGTGCCTACTGTATACTGGACACATTATGATATGGTGCAGACTGAATTTATAGCAATGCACAAAGGAGAAAAGTATGATAAAAACAGAACGCCAAAATCCAGAATTTTCAATGAATATTTCGGAGGAGGTATGAATAGTATTGTTTTTCAGGAAATAAGAGAAGCTCAAGGACTGGCTTATTCAGTATTTTCCAGATATTCAACACCCTCTAAAGTTACTGAGTCGGATATTATGTTTGCCTATGTGGGTACACAAGCTGATAAACAAGCTGAAGCAATGGCCGCTATCAGGGATTTGATAACAAACCTTCCAGAAAGTCAGGAGGCTTTTAATATTGCCAAACAGTCTATCCTTAGTAAAATTGAGAGTGAAAGAATTACCAGATCAAGTATTTTATGGGACTATGAAAGAGCTAAAAAAAGGAATCTAGATTATGACATACGAAAAGATATATATGAACAAGTAAAAGAAATGACTATTGATAGTGTAAAATCATTTCATGAGGAACATATTAAAAATCAAGAATTTGTAACAATATTGATTGGAAATAGAGAAAAGATCAATTTTGATGATTTAAAAAAATATGGAGAAGTAAAAGAATTAAGTTTGGATGAAATATTTGGATTTGAGAGCGGAGAAACGGTTGATATTGAAGTGAAAGAGTGATGTAGTTGAAATCCTTTTTTGAGACTTTGTTTTTATTTTAAATCTGCCATAATTATATAATGTAACTATGGCAGATTTATTTTATGAATACCTATTTTTTTTTTTTGAGTTTAACCTTCTGGTTATTAGTAAGGTACAAAGGTTAATGCTTTTTTATTTTATTAATTACTCACCTAATGTTAAAATCCAAATTTTATTAATTCAGATATCGGATTATATTTGATTAATAGATAGATTTTTTAACCTATATTATTGTATTGAATCCAATAAAGATACTAGTAGTTGATGACCATGAAATTATATTTGATGGAATAAAAAGTATGCTGTTAGGCGAAGAATTTGTTCAAACTTTAGACTACTGTCCGTCTATTTTAGAACTAAAATCGTCTCTAATTGTTAATAATTATCATGTATTGATATTGGATATTAACATGGATGGGAAAAATACGCTAGATGTTGTTCATGAAATCAAAGCTATTAAACCTGAAATTAAAATTATTATCCTTACATCTTATGAAAATAATAAGTTGTATCAGGTAGCAAAGCAACTTGATCTTGCAGGGTATTTACTTAAGAACACTACAAAAAAACTATTTATAGAAGCACTTCACAAAGTAATAAATGGTGAAAAGCATTTTCAGGAATTTAACAAAGAATTTTCCAATGAATTTACACTATCATTAGATGATTTTGACCGATTTAACTCTCTATCACAAAGAGAAAAAGAACTAGCTGAATTAATAGTAAAAGGTTTTAACGAAAATGAAATTTCCGATAGGCTGTTTATTAGTAAACATACTGTACGTACTCATAAAAAAAATATTTTCAAAAAGTTAAAAATAAATGGTGTTATGGACTTGGTTAAATTAATAAATGATCAATCGCACTAGATTGAAATTTGAAAACGACATTTATTAAACCCATTTTCCTGAATATAATCCATTTTACCAGATAGTATATTTATACGCCATTCAATACTTTTTAGTCCTAATCCTTTAGTGTTTTTCCTCGTCACATACCCAATACCATTATCCATGTATTCTATCATCAGATTAGACTCCTTAGTTTTGAAGCTTATATTAATTCGATCTCCTTTTGAATGTTTAATGCTATTATTGATTAATTCACTAATAATAAAATAAAGCTCTTTTTCTTTCAGTTGATCTATTTTAGTGATCGGATCATAATCAAATTCATACGTAAAATCTGGATATATATCTTCCAACGTAAGAATCAATTCTTCTATAGCGTTTATCAAACCATACTGTTCTAAAACTACTGAACTTAAATTGTGGCTAAATTTGCGAAGGTCTCTCGATACGATAGATAAATCATTTATAACATGGTCTCTTTGTTTGTTGTCTTCAGTTTCAATGGAAGAGAGTTTCATTTGAATAGAAGATAAGCGTATACCAGTACCGTCATGAATTTCCTGAGCAAGACGGGTTCTCTCTATTTGCTGTCCTTTCAAAAAGTTTTTGGCACCATCGGCAATAGCCTGATCCAGACTGGTAATTAATTTTTGATTATTGAGTTTAATTGCGAATAAATCTAATGATAGTATGCCAGCTAATGTAACAAAATCTACAATCATAGCTATTAAAATAATGTATTCTAGTAATTGAATACCACTTACTATAGCTATTTGAGCTAGCATCATGATTGCCACAGCACTAAGCATACCTATTGTAGATAATAAAAAGAAATAATATTTAATATGATTTTTTTGAACTATTTGGTAAGTAACTAAAAACAAAAAGTAAAATGGAAAAATAAATACAACCAATTGAAGAAGGTTGTAATTGATCCAATGCTGTAAAGGAGAATGTAGATATACCAAAATGTAATAAACTAGTTGAAAACCCCAATTTATTGTTATAATAATTGTGATAGTCCAGTGCAATTTTTTCACCCATTCTTTACCTTCTTTCATTTCGAAGAAATAATAAGCAAATACCAAAATGGTAAGTATGGAAATCATTGCAAAAAATGTAAGGGAAAGGCTGTTAAAAAGTGGGAATTCACCCCATAGATACTTATAACCAAACCCCATTTGATTATAAGTGAAAAGTGAAAAACCAAGTAGATAGAAAATAAATAAAAAGTTGATTTTTCTTGGGCTAATTATACTGATGATAATAGCAGCTATTAAAATACTTAATATGGCACCAAAGTAATATCCAAAAATAGTTGATTCCCGATTAGAATTTTCAATAAAATTATCCTTCGACCTTACTAAAATAGGGGCACTAATGGATTGATTATATTTGTCGGTGAATAAGAAAAAATCTTTTTGTTCACCAGATTCTAATTTTGTTTCAAAAACAAAAAACCTATGGTTTATTTCACG
>JAOUKH010000059.1 GCA_029882685.1 Cyclobacteriaceae bacterium | reverse complement strand
TCTCAATACCAAATTAAAACATGCCAATCATAAAAATTGATCAAATCAGCAAGCATTCAGCTGTAGCACTTTGGAAAATTAACGAGTCGGAAAGCGAATTATATGAATTGATGAAGAATGATTCTGTTCTTCAACTCCCTGACCCAGATGTTTCTAATGTTATCAAAAAGAGAGAATGGATGTCGGGAAGATTAGTATTGAAGGCTCTAATTGAACACCTTGGCTTAAAATATCATGGTATTTATAAAGATGAGGTAGGTAAACCACACCTCAATAAACATCCACATCATATATCTCTTACTCATTCTTTCCCATGGGTGGGTGCCATTGTTTGTAAAAATGGTGCAGTGGGTATTGACTTAGAACAGCCAACCAAAAAGCTCAATCGTATTGCCCATAAGTTTTTATGTGAAAAAGAACTGGTTCAGGCAGATAATAATACAGAACAATTATGTGTTTATTGGTGTGCAAAAGAAGCATTGTATAAATTGAAAGGTCAAAAAGGTATTATTTTTAAAGAGAATTTATTGCTTGATCCATTTGAGATGGATACAAAAATGGAGCTGATTGGCAACATAATTGTTGATGATAAAGTTAAGAGCTATAAATTGAGAGCTGAGAAAATTAATATGACATACCTTGTTTATACGGTAAATTAAAAATATCAATAATGAAGAAATTATTTATTATAGTTGCATTGATGTCATTTTCATTAATAGTAAATGGTCAGATATTGCTCAATTTTGAGCTGCCAGATGCTATTTCAAATAATACTATTCCTGTAGTAAAAAATAACCCGAAAGGAGTGGTAATAGTATTTATGAGTAATAAGTGCCCCTTCACTGCTTATTACATCGACCGTTTAAAAGCCATACAAAAGCAATATATAGACAAAGGAATTGAAGTGGTTTATGTGAATTCCTTTTATATAGGTGACGAAACTGTTGAAGAAATGACTGTATTTGGAAAAGGGCATGATTTGAGTAATTATTTAGCAGATAAAGACAGTAAGCTTAAAAAAACTTTAGGAGCTAGAAAAACGCCCGAAGCTTTTTTATTAAAAAATAAAGGCGGGACATTCACACAGTTCTATAAAGGACCAATTGATAATAATGCCCAAGTAGCCAGCGATGTTAAATTCCATTATTTAAAAAATAATATTGATAACCTATTAGAAGGGAAATCTGCTACTAAAAGTACTAGTCCTGTGATGGGGTGTGTGATTAAATAATGTATGCCACGAATTTAGTGAGTCAATAATTATGAATATATAAACATTCCTTAAATCAGACAGTTTTTGATACACAAACGATGGCGTTTTATATCAAACCTCTTGTTTGTGAGACACAAACAAGCCATAATGGTTATGCGGAACATCACCTAAACCACTTCTAATATTCAGTAAAAGTATATAGCCTCTCATGAAGTGTATCCACTAAATTCATGGTAGCCCAAAGTATTTAATGGTTCTAGTACACATATGTGTATTTCTCATCACCTAATTATGCATAAAAAATTCAGATAATCATGTCTATTATGCCATATATATATATATAGTATGATTGTAATGTAAATAAATTATTATTTTAATCTTAAATTATTTTTTATGAAAAATTACAAATTAAGTAAACTAATGACATTGGGAATAATGTCATTAACAATGTTTTTCACAATAAGTTGTGAGCAAAATGAGTTTAATAATGTAGACAAAGACGTTAAACTTGAAAATGGCAGAGTAGTGTTTAAAGACTTAAAAGCTTTTGAAAACACAATGAATACTTTGCACACGTATGAATTAGAACAAATTGCAACTTGGGAAAAAAATCTCGGACATTTATCTTACAGAAATTCCGAAGTATTTATGACCGATGAAGAAGTAGTGCATGATAACCAATTCGCTGCTGTTTTAAATGAAAACGCAGAGTACCAAATTGGTGATGTAATTCACAAAATAACCCATGAAATTGAATACATGATACCAGTTGACAAGGAAGAAGCATTAATAATGAATGATTTTGATAACCCTGCTATTGAGAAATTTAAAATTATTAACCAGCAATTCGAAATGAAGGATGAAAAAGGAAATAGTTTAGGAGAAGTAGCCAGAGGGCCTTGGGGTTGGCTTACTTATACATATACTTATGAAAGTAAAAAAAGAATGAAATTGCAAGGGTGGAATCAAACTTTTATAAACTATGCGAACTGTGGTGTAAGAACTGTCTTTGAAAGAAAAAATTTCTTAGGACTTTGGTACAATGCAGATGCTGTTGAAATTGGCTTTACTAATCTACCTAATATCACAAAATCAAGATGGAGATACTATGTTGTTGGCTTTGGATATTCGGATTGGTTAGAACAGGATATTCCTACTACAAGACGAACAAATCAAAAAGACCACTCGTACACAGTAGGTTACATTGCTAGTACTGGTGGTTGGGTTGATGTTGATTACATGACTGCTGTACACTATTTAAATGATGGGTCAAGATCATTTAATGTTGGTAATACCTATCAATAAAACATTTTAAGTCTAACAACTTCCATAGCAAAGTATCGTTAATGCTATGGAAGTTTTTTAAACTATTGTAATGAAAGAGAAAGTAATTATTTTCTTATTGATGTTATTTTTTTTCAGCTGTTTACAAAACGAAACGATCGATGAATTAAAAATTGATGCTTTTAAACCTCAGCTAGTAGTCTATGGCTTATTATCCCCTGAGAAAGACCCGTTTGTTAATGTACGACTTATCAAAGGTTTCGAAGAACCAAATGGAGCTGAAGAGGATTTAATACACAATGCAGAGGTAATTCTTTATAATGCATTAGGAGAAGGTATTCTATTAACAGAAGTAGATACTACAGGAAATTATTATGCAGATAAGCAACAATTTGCGATTAGTAAAGGAGAGCGTTATACCTTAGAGGTAAATTATGATAAGCTTTCAGTAACTGCCGAATGTGAAGTACCAGTTGAAGGTGCAGTATGGAATAGCTTTACACATACCAAAACCTATGAAATAGTTCAACCTTTTTATTTAGGTAATTACATCACTAATATTATTTCAGGCAATTGGGTTGATGTTTCTACACAAACAGAACAATACTATTATGTAGGTGGTGTTGATGTGACAGATGCTTTTATTGCAACTAATTTGCATGGTGATACAATTATTGAAAATTATAGAATAGGTTTTAATGTTTTGTATGATCCTTATGCGATAACCACTGTAAATGATACGATACATTATCAAGGTGAAATTTCATATAATGGTTGGATAAAGGGATATTATCATCTAATTACCATGGAGGAAAATTATTATAATTTTTCAGTAACAAGTAGCAGGATGAAAAATCTTATTGACCCAAATATAGGGAATTTTCTAATTTCCTATAAAGGGATATTGCCTGAATTTACCAATATTGAGGGTGGTGTTGGTTTTTTTGGTGCCTACTTAACAGATAGCGTATATTTTGAAATGAAATAACAAAATGAAGCTCCTATTATCTTTTTTGCTGATGTTCACTATTTTTTTTGGTGTACAGTCCCAAACTTTCCAACTAAAAGGGATTGTATTAGAGGATAAAAACAGTCGAGCATTAGAAGAAGCCAGCGTTTACATTCCTATTCTAAACAAAAAAATAATAACTGATAAAAATGGTCTATTTGATTTTGGTCAGTTGCCACAAAGTCATTACCAATTGCAGATAGAGCATGTTGCTTGCCATACCATAGAATTAAATATTATTCTGTTATCCGACACGCTTCTTACCATACCATTAATAACACATAGTAGGATATTAAAAGAAGTGAAAATAGAAGAAAAAAAGCTGGACATTACTGGTGATATTAAAAAACCACAACCCACAGTAGTTAAATTATCATCCAAAAATATTTTGGACATTCCTGCACTTATTGGTGAAAAGGACCCTGTAAAAGCACTTACTTTATTACCAGGAATAAAGCAACCCTACGAAGGGGCGGCTGGTATTTATGTACGTGGTGGAGGTCCTGAACAAAATTTATTTTTGTTAAATAATACACCAATGTATCACTCTAGTCATTTTTTTGGCTTAATCTCCAACATCAACAATAATGCTATTACCGATATCAAACTCATCAAGGGAGGCTTCCCTGCTCGTTATGGAGGGAGACTGTCCTCTATAGTAGATATAAATACAAAACCTTCCAATTATCAGAATGTACAAATTGAAGGTGGGTTAGGAATACTGTCTTCTAACCTTACTGTAGGAATTCCTGTTGTTAAGAAAAAAGCAGGGTTAATGATTTCTGCACGTAGGACACTATTGGATTACGCTATTAACACCTATAAAAAATATAGTACTTCTGATAATGGTGTTAATTTTATGTTTTATGATCTCAATGGGCGTTACGATCATCATATAAGTGACCGTACTCAATTTAGTGCGTTTATTTTTACTGATGAAGATAATCTCGAAATAAGTGAAGGGAATGTTATTACGAGTACAGATAAGGATGTATTAACGCAACAATGGGCAAATTTGCTTTATGGTGCGGAGATAAAACATCAGTTTAATGATAAATTAAAATCATCCTTATTATTTAATGCAGCAAATTACGCTTTTAAGGTTGACAACCTTCATGATTATGAAGATGATAAAGTTCAATTTATTCTCACCTCCAAAATAAAGGACTATAATTTTATTAATAACTGGCATTTTGATTATTCAGATAATTTGAAATTCCTTTTAGGAGGACAATTTACTACACATAACTTTAGCCCAGGTAGTGTGGAGAAAAATCATAATGAAGTAGTAGAACAGCTAAAAACCATCCCTGATTATGATGCTATTGATGGCTCTGTATATTTGGAAACAGAACATAAACATACAAACAACCTTAGTTCAAATATTGGTTTGAGATATAATTTATTCAATGTAAATGATATAAAGCATCACTCCATAGAGCCTCGGGTATCAACTAAGTATTTAATAAATGAAAACACTTCATTAAAAGCCAGTTATACCCGAATGCAGCAACCCATTATGTCACTTTCCAATCCTGGTTTAGGACTGCCACTCGACTTATGGGTGATGACTACGGATAATATTAAACCCATGTACAGTCAGCAAATTTCATTGGGTTTAGATAAACGGTTAGAATTTTGGAAAAACAATTTTATATTTTCAACAGAATTGTATTACAAACCAATGAAGAATATTATCACCTATAAGGATGGATATAGTTCAGATAATTTAACAGGACTTGATCCATTGGACGAGGGAGTAATCTGGGAAGAAATAGTGTCGCAAGGAAATGGCATTTCGTATGGTGGTGAGCTACTATTTACAAAAACAGCTGGAGATTTTTCAGGATGGGTTGGTTATACACTTAGCTGGACGAAGGCTAAACATGAAGGGATTAATAATGATAAATATTTCCCCTTACGTTATGATAGAAGACATGATTTATCATTGGTAGGGTTCTATCAATTGACAAGCAAGTGGAAAATCAACTTTAGCTGGGTATATGGTACAGGGCAGGCAATTACGTTGCCAGAGTCGGTATATACATTGCCAAATTTTGATCTTTCAAATAACACATCGGGTGTCGGTTATGAAACGCTTTTTATTCAAAGTGAACGCAATGAATATCGTATGAAGGCATTTCATAAATTAGACATCGGAATGCAAAGAACAGCACAGCACAAATGGGGAGAAAGTACATTTGAAATAGGAGTGTACAATGCCTATAATAGAAAAAATCCATATTTCTACGCAATTTCAAGTATGGATGATGATCCAAGTAGCAACCAAAGAAATATTCGTTCTTATTCTGTATTTCCAATAATACCTTCACTGTCATATACATTTAAAATAGGTAAACGTAAAAAGCAATAAACCGTATTATACGAGCTAAAAAGAGTGGATTACTCTCTCACCACTCCCCAACAGGAGAAATTGATTGTAGTAACATCTTCACCTCATTATTCTTGCTATGATCGCCCAATTGTTCAAAAGCATTGGCAAGGTTGCGAAGTACTCTTTTGATAATATCAATATTAGAGCAAGGTTCATAAAATTCTTTTGCTGGAGAAAGGTTTAATTCGCCTATGTAACTATCGATATCCTCACGAGTGAAAATGATTCCTTTGTTGAAGGGGTTAATATAAAACTGTGTTACGGCATTACTTTTATATGTTACTATAAACATGTTGGGTAAGTTCACTCCATAAATTGGGATATTCATTTTTTGAGCTACTAAAGAGTAAATTATGGACAAGGAAATAGGATTTCCTTTTTTTGACTCTAGCACATTATTGATAAGTGAATTAGCAGGGGCATGAAAATTTCTTGTATTCCCTCGAAATTTTAATTTATGAAATAACACGTTATTTAACGATCTTACTTGATCGTAGGGATGCATATTATCTTTTTGCTCTAACCATGCTTCATAATAAATCTGTTCAATTTCTTTTTGTAGTTTTTCGAACTCTAAGTCAGGATAAAGATATGTAGCTATTACCCACATTCCTTTTAGCAAGTCTTCCGACTCACTTTCTTTCCAATGAATCAGGCGGTCTTGGAGCAATCTAAATTGTAGTGTGTGAATAAGGTTTTCAATACGAGATTGAGTGTTTGGACTAAAACTATTTTCCCATTGTGCCTCAAGAAGCGGGATTATAGTTTTACCTAATGAAAGGATTTTTGTCTCAACATGCGTGATAATTTGCTGATCTTCATCATCTAATAGTGACACTAATGCTTTCAGTTCTTTTTCTTCCATAATCCAACTTCAATTTTATAGTCATAAAAATATAAAAGATTGCTATCTCAATGAATGAAGAAATCTTTTTTAGCACAACATATTCTAAAAATTACTCCAAGTGTAAATATGGAGTAGATTTCATGTCTGTATTACCCCTACATTAAATTTTTCAACTGGAGTATGATTAGCTGCCTCAATACCCATTGAGACCACTTTACGTGTTTCTAAAGGATCGATAATCCCATCTACCCACAATCGAGAAGCAGCATAATAAGGACTTAATTCTTCGTTATATTTATCAGTGATTTCTTTGAGTAATTTATCCTCTTCTTCTTTGGAAATTTCTTGTCCTTTAGCTTTTAATGTAGCTACTTTTATCTGTAGTAAAGTTTTTGCTGCTGAGCTACCACTCATAACAGCAATCTGTGCGGTAGGCCATGCGTAAATTAATCGAGGGTCATATGCTTTTCCACACATAGCATAATTACCAGCACCATATGAGTTACCAATGATAATGGTGAATTTTGGCACGGTACTATTGGCCATTGCATTCACCATTTTTGCACCATCTTTAATTATTCCGCCATGTTCAGCATTACTGCCCACCATAAAGCCACTTACATCTTGTAAAAATACCAAAGGTATTTTTCGCTGGTTGCAGTTCATGATAAAACGGGCAGATTTATCTGCTGAGTCGGAGTAAATGACTCCACCCATTTGCATTTCTCCCTTTTTGGTTTTTACGATTTTTCGTTGGTTGGCTACAATGCCAACTGCCCAACCATCTATACGTGCAGTACAACATACAATACTTTTTCCATATAGTGCTTTATATTCACTAATTTCAGAATCATCGACTATTCGTTTAATAATATCACGGATGTCATATGGTTTTATCCTGTCCGAAGGCATAATTCCATATAATTCTTCCTCATTAAGTTTTGGCTTACTTGGGGTTACTCGATCAAACCCTGCTTTGTCGAAGTCACCAATTTTGCTGAATATGTCACGAATATAATCTAGGCATGCCTCATCATTATCAAACTTATTATCAGTAACACCAGAAATTTCGCAATGTGTAGTTGCACCTCCTAATGTTTCATTATCAATTTGTTCCCCTACTGCTGATTTTACTAAGTATGAGCCTGCTAAAAAAACGGATCCAGTCTTATCCACAATCATTGCTTCGTCCGACATAATGGGTAAATAAGCTCCACCAGCCACACAACTTCCCATAATAGCAGCTACTTGTACTATTCCCATTGCCGACATTTTAGCATTGTTCCGAAATTGCCGTCCAAAATGTTCTTTATCTGGAAAAATTTCATTTTGCATAGGAAGGAAAACACCAGCACTATCCACTAGATAAATAATGGGTAAGCGGTTTTCCATTGCAATTTCTTGAGCTCTAAGATTTTTTTTAGCAGTCATAGGAAACCATGCGCCTGCCTTTACAGTAGCATCATTGGCTACAATCATACATTGCCTACTTTGTACATAACCTATTCCAGTAACAACACCTGCAGAAGGACATCCACCAACTTCTTGGTACATACCATCAGCGGCAAAAGCACCAACTTCTAAAAAACTTGATTGCTTATCAATAAGATAATTTATTCGCTCTCTAGCGGTAAGTTTTCCTTTTTTGTGTTGTTTGGCAATTTTTTTATCTCCTCCTCCCAACTTCACTATTTTCAATTTTTCTTTCAACTGAAAAGTGAGTTGTTTAAAAACGTCTTCGTTTTTATTGAATTCGATATTCATCAAAAGGTTGTTGTATTAATTCTTTTTATTTGCTTCTTTTCTTCGCTGTTTTTCTACTTGCTTTCTTGTTTTCCCTAAAGGAGATAAGAAATAGTTGGGTTCTTCTTCTAAATGAATCATTACCTTATCGAAGTCTTCCAATGTTTTATTAAGATTGTTGTATAACGAGTCATTATTCATAAGTTTTCCTAATGTACCTGATTCATCTTTTACTTTTGAAATTGTAGCGGTAAACTCATCCAAAGTTTTATTTAATCTGGATAGAGTAGCACTAAATTCTATAGCTTTTAGAGAATCGGCTAAAGACCCATATTTTTTCAATACAGGACCTAATTGATCAACCCGTTTATTTACAACAATAGCTAAGGTTTTAAACTCTGTAATTGTATGGTTTAGTTCAGTGCTATTCATTCTAATAAGTCTGTCAACATCGTTCGAAGTTTTTTTAAAACTTTCTAAAGTCTCTTTTATTGTCAAACTTGTTCCTTCAAAATTTGTAAGGATAGCATTTATTTTTGAAATAGTTACTTCAAGGTTATTTGCAATAGGCTTTGCAGTGTCTTCAAATAAGTCTTGCAACCCTTTTTGAAGTTCTCCTTTTATGGTGTCTCCATAATTAATGGGTTCAGAAAAGTTGCCGTCATTTAATGAAATTGACATGCTTCCCAGTAAATCACTTTCCAATGTAGCTGTAGCTCCAGTTCCAATAATAATATCTCCACCTAGGTCTAATTCAACTATTACACTATTTTCTTTTTCACCTTGAAGTAATTTCTTATCACTCACTCTACCTACATTAACACCATTTATTTTGACTGGATTGCTTATTTCTAAACCTCCAATGTTGGAATAGATAACGTAATATTTTTTTGTACTGCTAAAGAAATCACTCCCTTTCAAGAAATTAAAGCCAAAATATAGAGCAGTAAAGGCAATAATGGCGAATAGTCCTACTTTAAATTCTTTTGTATATTTCACTTATTATAAGTTAGTTAATAGACTCTAATTGATTTTTATACTCTTTGAAGGCACGATAAATTCCAGAAGCAATATAATCTTGTGTTTGCTCATTTTTTAACTCGTTTTCTTCTTTCGGATTGGTAAGATAACCAATTTCTACTAAAACACTTGGCATAGCAGTCGCCCACATAACCCAAAGACTAGATTGTTTTACTCCTAAACTTCTTCTGCCAGCACGTTCTTTAAATTGTTTTTCGATATAATTTGCTAATAACAAGCTATTTTCATGAAATGCAGATTGGGTCAACGAAAACATAATGTACGATTCTGGGCTATTTGGGTTAAACCCCTCATATTTTTCCTCATAATTTTCTTCTAATAAAATAACAGAATTCTCTCTTTTGGCAACTTCAAAATTCCGCCCTGTATTTTGAGTGCCCATAATATAGGTTTCCGTTCCATAAACAGAAGTCTTTGTGGGAAGTGCATTGGCATGAATAGAAATAAAAACATCTGCTTCAAGATCGTTGGCCATTTCAGCCCGTATTTTTGGATGAATATACACATCAGTCTTCCGTATATATGTAACCTCTACATCAGGAATATATTTTTCTATGTATCCACCTACTTTTAATGCTATTTTTAGTACAAGGTCTTTCTCATTGAGGTATTTACCATGTGTACCAGGGTCTTTGCCACCATGCCCAGCATCAATTACTACTTTTTTTAATTTGTAGCCCTGTGCAATTATAGGTTGAGAAAAAATTAGCAAGGTTATTGCTATAAAGGCAAGTGTGATAGGAATATTTTTCACAATAGTTCGGTTGTTTTGTGTGAAAGCGATAACTTTACGCAAAATTGTAAAATTTTCATCAAATCGGAAAAAAGAGGTATATAATTTAGAAAGCACTGTTACCGTATTGAAACATTCCATTTTTCTTTTTTTTTATTTATTAGTTTCTTCTCAACTCCTGGCACAGGTTTCTGAACTTGAGGGAAAGTCAGTTAGAACTCCCTTAGAAAACGAAGTTCAATACTCCGATTCTGTATTGTTGCCAAGTGATACTTCCATAGTAGAAGCAGATACCACTGTACTACCTGTTCCTGAGAGCGACATCGAAACAACTATCAATTATTCTGCCAATGATTCTATTATGTTTGGTATGGACAACCAAACAGTATATTTATATGGTACAGCTGTAGTAGATTATGGGTCAATAAAACTTGAAGCAGAAGAAATTGAAATAGATTGGAGTACAAATACAGTTACTGCTCGAGGTATAACCGATTCACTTGGTAATAAAACTGGAATGCCTGTATTCCACAATGGAAGTGAGGTATATGTTACTAAAGGTATGAAATATAATTTTGAGACCGGTAGGGCAATCATTAAAGACGTAGTAACCCAACAGGGTGAAGGCTATATGCATGGATCGGAAGTGTTCAAAAACGAAGATAATGAACTGTTTAGCTTGGATAACAGCTATACAACATGCAATATGGAAGTGCCCCATTACAGTATAAAGTCAAAGAAAACAAAAGCAATTCCTGATGATAAAATCGTTTCTAGTTTTTTTAATTTGGAGATTAATGAAGTACCAACACCATTAGGTTTTATTTTTGGGATGTTTCCAATGCAAAAAACAAGTACATCAGGTATTATTATGCCTACATATGGCGAAGAAAGAGTTAGAGGTTTTTACTTGAAAGACGGAGGCTATTTTTTCGATATTAGTGAATATGTTAAAGTTAAACTTACAGGTGATATTTATACGAAAGGAAGCAGTGCTTTACGTTTGGCAGTACCTTATAAAAAGCGTTATAAATACAATGGTAATTTGAATTTTGTATACACCAAATCAAATTTGAGTGATAAAATTGAAGATAAGGGGGCAAAAAATGATTTTCAAATAAGATGGAATCACAGTCCGCAGTCCAAAGGAAATAGTAGATTCTCAGCTTCAGTTAATGCAGCTACGTCAACTTATAGTGAAAATAATGTGCTTTCTGTAAATCAAAACACTAATAGAAAGTTAAACTCCTCCATTTCATATAGTAAAACTTTTGGCAATTCCCCTTTTAGTATGGGACTCAATTTACGCCATAATCAAGATGTGGCTACTAATCAAATCGATTTAACTTTGCCCGATTTGAGTGTTAATATGAATAATATTTATCCATTTCGGGGAAAAAGTGGAAGTAGTAAAACTTGGTATCAGAAAATGGCACTTCGCTGGACTATGAACGGGACGAATCAATTGACGAATAACTTGGGAAGAATAGGAATCGAAAACCAAGATAGTATAGCTCCTTTTAATGGGAATACAATCCCTATATTTTTCGATGATTCTCGAAAGGGGTTTAAACACAACATTCCATTATCAACATCATTTAAAGTGTTAAAATATTTCACGCTTTCTCCTTCTATTAATTTTAACGAACGATGGTATTTTGATAAACTCGACTGGCGTTATGATGAAATAGATTCTGCTATTGTAGCTGATACCATTGCAGGTTTTAATAGAGCATATGACTATGGTGGAGGGGTAAGTTTAAATACAAGGGTTTATGGCACCTATTTTTTTAAGAAAGGAAGTGTACAAGCTATAAGGCATGTAATGAATCCTTCAATTAGTTTTAATTACAGACCTGATTTTTCCGAAGAAAAATACGATTTTTATCAAAGAATTGAAGATCCTACTAATGAGCGAAATCCCGTAGTTTATAAATCACGACATGATGGCAGAAATTATATGTATGGTAAACCTGGAGCAGGTGAGTCAGGTTCTATTGGCTTTAGTTTAACTAACAATCTAGAAATGAAGTATCATTCTAAGAATGATACTACTGATGAATCTAGAAAAATACCTCTTTTAAATAGTTTTGGACTTAGTTCTAGTTATAATATTATAGCTGACTCATTTAAACTGGCACCGATAAGCTTACGAGCAAACACTTCGTTATTTAATAATAAGCTATCTGTGAGTTACAATGGATCAATTGACCCATATCATTATGTGGCAGATCCTGAAGGAATATCTCAAAATGGAATTAAAATAGATGAATATGCTTGGGAAAACGGTAAAGGGATAGGTTACATGTCAAGAAGTAGTATATCATTAAGTACTAATTTTAATGCAAAAGCAAGAGATAAAGATCAGGATTTGAAGGATAAAGTGGAAAGTTCAGATTTATCTGAGGATCAAAAGGAAAATTTATTAAACAATGCTGAAGCTTATGTGGATTTTGATATTCCGTGGAGCATAAGGATGAATTTCAACATGTCTTATACAAAAATCGGATTAGGAAAATCTAAATTTACCACTTCACTTAATTTTTCTGGTGATTTTTCACTTTCTGAAAAGTGGAAGATCTCTTATACATCAGGTTATGATTTTAAAGCTTTGGATTTTACAAGAACTTCGTTGGGTATTCATCGTGACCTCCATTGTTGGGAAATGAACTTAAATTGGGTGCCATTTGGAAGGCAGCAGTCCTATAACTTTGAAATAAGAGTAAAGTCGGCATTGCTTCAGGATCTTAAACTAAATAAGCAGAGAAATTTCAGAGATATTACTTTTTAAAATAACGATGGAAGAGTATTTAATTGCTAAATATGGTAATAGAGTTAGGGTTAGAGTTTGTGGCATTTTTGTGAAAAACAATAGTTTATTGCTTGTAAAGCACACTGGGTTAGGGGACAGAGGTGTGTTTTGGGCGCCTCCAGGAGGTGAAGTTGAGTTTGGGGAATCTATTAAACTTAATTTACAAAGAGAAATGCTAGAAGAAACTGGATTAGAAGTAGAGGTGGGAGAATTTATTTGTACACATGAATTTTTAAAACCACCATTACATGCTATCGAACTTTTTTTTCATATTAAATTAGCCAAAGGAAAAGTAATTACTGGAATAGATCCAGAACTTACAACTTCGGAACAAATAATTAAAGAAGTACGATATGTGACTTTTGAAGAGTTAGAAATTATACCTAATGAACAAAAGCATCATTTACTTCAAAATGTGTGTGGTGTCGAAGATTTTTTTAATATTTCTTCATTTGTAGAGAAAAATTGAACAAATCGCCCCACTTACTATTATGTTTTACTTTGAAAAATATTTATACTTGCACCTAAACTTATTAGTAATATGAAAAACAGAATAATCTCAATTGCACTTTTATTTGTAGCTATAGCATTAGCGGTGTATCTTGTGTATGGCATTAAGTCATCAATCGATGAGAAAAAGCGCATTGCAAGAGTGGAGAAAAAGGTAATTGAAAAATTAATGACTATCCGTAAGGCCGAGATTGGCTTTCAGGCAAAATACGGTAATTATACTACCAATTGGGATAGTTTAGCCAATTTTATCAAAGCTGACTCTTTCTTTATCACTGAAAAATCTGAAACGATTATCACACTTGCATATGGCGCGGATAGTGTGATTGTAGATATTGATACATTAGGAACAGTTTCAGTAATGGACTCTTTATTTAGTGCTCCAAAATTTGTGAATTATGATTTTAACATGTTGAAATTTATTCCTGAAAATAAGAAAAATAAAGAATTCGAAATTTTTTCTGCTAGAATTGAAAAGAGTGGGGTAAAGATCAATGTAATTGAAGTACGAGATACTGATCCTGTGGATCCTACCAGAGATGAAGAAAATGATGGCAGAAACCGTAAACCTTTAAGATTTGGTTCAAGAACAGATGTAACCACAAGTGGTAACTGGGAATAAACATTTTGGAAGCAACCTCTACAAGCTATAAGTTAATTAAATCTGTAAAGAGCAGTAAGTTTAATATTGATGAACTTCACTACTACAATTTATCGCTACAAATTGGCGTTCGAGATTTTCAAGTAAATATTATTGATACTCGAAATGGAAATTGCCTGTTATTAGAGGATTATATATTAGCCAAAATACGATCCAATAGTGGTTTAGTAGGTGTATTATCTGATATAGTTGATAATCATCACGTACTTTCTGCTGGTTTTTGGAAGTCTGTAAAAATAATAATTAAGAATACAAAATTTTCACTGGTTCCTTCATCAATGTTTGTGAAAGAAGCAGTGGAAGATTATCTGCGTATAAATACTGAATTTGATGAAATAACTGAAGAGGCACTTTACTATAAAAATATTCGTTCAAGTGCCGTTTCAGTTTTTGCTGTTAGTAAAGAACTATTAGCTTGGGCGCGTTCTCAATATGAAAAAGCTGAATTAGGAATTCTACATCAGTCAGCTGCACTTATTGAAGGAGTAATGAATGAAAAAGAACAGTACCCCAAAAACAGTATGTATCTTTATATTGATCGGTTTAAACTGCATATACTCTCAATAAAAGGAAAAGACCTTCAATATTATAACCAGTTTACAATTAAACAGTTTAAAGATTATATTAAATACATTATGTTGGTAATTAAAGGTTTAAACTTTAGTCAAACGTCAACAAATGTGGTGCTTTGGGGTTATATTGGTAAAAAATCCTCGCATTATGATGAGTTTTATAAATACATAAAAAATATATCGTTCGGAAATAGGCCTGATTTTCTGAATTTCGATTACATGTTTGATGAAATTCAAGACCATCATTTCTTCGATTTATATAGTTCTTATTTGTGTGAATAGTTATTTATGAAAAAGATTGCCATATTCCCTGGCTCATTCGACCCATTCACCAAAGGTCATGAAGACATTGTACTTAGAGGTTTAAAAATTTTCGATGAGGTTATTATTGGAATAGGCTATAACAGCAGCAAACATACTCGCTATTTTGAAATAGATTGGATGGTGAAAAAAATTGAAGAGACTTTTGCCGATAACAATCGAATAAAAACGTTAGTATATAATGAATTAACAGCTGAAATTGCAAAAAAAATTGGAGCTGGTTATTTACTTAGAGGGTTAAGAAATACAACTGATTTTGAGTATGAAAATAGTATATCTCAAGTAAACAGATACTTAAATGAAAAATTAGAAACAGTGTTTCTGATCACTTCTCCAGAATATGCAGCAATAAATTCCTCAATAATAAGAGAAGTACATAAGTACAATGGTGATGTATCTGACTTCCTCCCTTATAAAATATAGTGGCATTGATTAACTCTTATTTTTTCATTTCGTAGAGCCTATTAAACACATGGTTTATGGAACGATAAGAATTTTGTAATGCATGGTGAATTTCTTTCGAGGTCATCCATTTTAGTTCTTCGATATCTTCTTCAATCTGTGGTTTTTTTTGTGAATCATCGATACAATCCATTAAATACCAAGTAGTTTTTTTTAGGATGTCTTTATTTTTCATTGTGTATGTGTGATAAGTAGCGCAAATTTTTTGTTTTAGCTTCACTTTTATATTGCACTCTTCTTCCACTTCTCTAATAGCTCCTGTTTTAGCACTTTCACCTTTTTCGATTTTTCCTTTTGGTAAATCCCACTTTTTTAACCGGTAGATCATCAGTACTTTGCTGCGCTTACGAACTACACCTCCAGCCGCTTTTATTACTTTATATTTCTTTTTAATAAAAGCTATAATATTATCAAATTCTTGAGATGTAATAGTAAGTGAATAAAGATTATTTAAGGCATATGTATGTAGACTGTTTAGTAGATCATCAAGGTAAGGTGTGGTCATGTTACGAATAAGAACATGATGTATTAATCGATTTTTGACTATTGCATCTTTTGAAGCATCTATTTCATAATGAAAGTATTCTTGATCAATAGATTCTTGTGAATCAATAATATTTACTGGAATGTCGTTAATGAATATCTTCATTCATAAAAATATGTTGTGAGTTTAAAATTAGGAAAAATATTAATTTATAGATGTGTTGGGTTTTATATCTTTCAATAAATTAAATTTGTGACATGTTAATACAAAACGCACCTCTTGAAGTAAGTAGAGATGTAGCTAAAATGCTACTTGAGATTAAAGCCATCAAACTAAATAAGAGTAATCCTTTTACTTGGGCATCAGGTTGGAAATCACCTATATATTGTGATAACCGCAAGTCATTATCCTATTCCGATGTACGGACTTATATTAAAAAGGCACTTTGTAAAGAAATACGTTTGCACTATCCAAATGTGGAGGTAATAGCAGGTGTGGCAACGGCTGGTATTCCACAGGGTGCTTTGGTAGCTGATGAAATGGGTCTTCCCTTTGTGTATGTTCGTTCTAAACCTAAAGGGCATGGAATGGAGAATTTAATTGAAGGAGAATTGAATCCAGAAAGTAAAGTAGTAGTTATAGAAGATTTGGTTTCTACAGGTGGAAGTTCTTTAAAAGCTGTTGATGATATAAAAAAAATGGGTGCAGAAGTATTGGGCATGGCTGCCATATTTACATATGGCTTCCCATTGGCTCAGGAGAATTTTAGTAAGGCAAATATTCCTTTAGTGACATTGAGTAACTATTCGGATATGTTAGACATTGCAGTAAAACAAAATTATATATCTTCTCAAGATCTAAGTTCTTTATCATCTTGGCGAGAAAATCCTTCTGTATGGAGTGCCTAGACTAAATTCTAAACGACTTTATTTCAGTAAGGGGCATTTTCTAGAATATATTTGATTATTTTTATTCTTGCACGCATTTTTTTATTGGCTTCTATTATCACCCAAGGATTACTCTCATTATTAGTATGCTCAAACATTCTTTCTTTATAAGTAGTGTAATCATCCCATAATTCTTGTGCTTTTTCATCAACTGGAGATAGCTTCCATCGTTTTAATGGATCATTTTTTAATTCTTCAAATCGCTTGACTTGTTCAGCTTTACTAATCGAAATGTAAAATTTCATAAGTATTATGCCGTCTTTAGTAATCATGGTCTCGAAATTATTTACTTCCTCCATAAATCGTTGGTATTCATCGGGAGTGCAAAAATTGTTTACTGGCTCAACTACTGCTCTATTGTACCAACTTCTATCGAAAAACACAATTTCACCAGCATTAGGTAATTGTTGAATATAACGTTGAAAATACCATTGTCCTTTTTCTATTTCTGTAGGCTTTGGTAGTGCTACTACCCGATAATGTCTGGGGTTTAAATGATGAGTAATTCTACGAATTGCACCACCTTTTCCTGCAGCATCTCTACCTTCAAAAATTATACATATACGTTTTTTGTTTTTTATTACCCACTGTTGTAGCTTAATAAGTTCAGACTGATGCTCTTTTAGCTCATCTTCATTTTTTACATATCTAAGTGCTTTATCAAAAGAGACAGGATCTTTTCCTTGTAGAAGATACTTTATAGATTTGTTAGAATTTAACTTTTTAATATCTGATTTAGTGTAAATAGTATTGCTCATGATTTAAATATGTTTTTTAGTTTATGCGATTTATTGAACGATGAAAACGCATAATTACATTTGGATCAGGGAAAGTATTTGTTAAAGTTTCGTTTTTTCCTTCATACTCAAATTGTGATAGTATGTGCCTAATACTTTCTAGTCGAGCTACTTTTTTATTGTTAGTTTTTACGATAGTCCATGGGCAAAATGAAGTATGGGTTAGACTAAACATTTGTTCTTTATAATACGAGTATTTTTCCCAAAGATCTTGCCCTTTTTGATCTACGGGACTGAGTTTCCATTGTTTTAAAGGGTTTTTACTTCGTGATGAAAATCGTT
>JAOUKH010000057.1 GCA_029882685.1 Cyclobacteriaceae bacterium | reverse complement strand
GATGCATTTGAATCAGCACATAATTTAGATAGCTTACTAGAACTTGAAAATATATTAGCAAATGTTTGATTCAGTACTCGAAGATATAATTAGAAAACAGGCTGTAGATGAACCAATCGCTATGGCAATCATTGTACGTAGAGAAGGGCAGACTTCAGGTAAACCTGGAGATAAAGCATTGATTACAGCAAAAGGGGAAGTAAAAGGGTGGATTGGTGGAGGTTGTACTAGAGGTATTGTAATCAAGGAATCTTTAGCCTCAATTAAAGAAGGAACACCTAGGCTTGTAAAAATTCAACCCACAGAAGACACACCTAAGCAAAACGGGGTAAGTAATTATAGAATGACCTGTATGAGTGGAGGATCTGTTGAAGTTTATATAGAACCAATTATGCCAGTATCACAAATAAAAATTTTTGGAAGATCACATATTGCTAAAGCTTTATGTCAGGTTGGAAAAGCAGCAGGATTTGCTATAACGGTAGTCTCTGACCGTGCTGAAGAGGACATGTTTCCACAGGCAGACAAAATAGTTTCTTTGAAAGAGTTCGATAACAAATCATCTTCAAGAAATGATTTTGTAATAGTATGTACGCAAGGAGAGAATGACGGCAATAGTCTTCTCACAGCAGTAAAAATGAACACAAACTATATTGCTTTTGTAGCAAGTAGAAAAAAAGCCAATTCTGTTTTTCTTGGATTAAAGAAAGAAGGAATTCCTCTTGAGCAATTATCACATATAAAAACACCTGCAGGGTTGGATATTAATGCGAAAACACCAGAAGAAGTAGCGATCTCTATTTTAGGTGAGATTATTCAAATTAAAAGAAGTGGAGAATCTAATTCTTCCTCTATACCGAGTCTGGAATTAGAAGAAAATGACGATTTATATATTAACCCTGTTTGCAAAATACCTGTTTCTAAAAGTGGTGCAAAACATGTTTTAGAACACAAAGGCGAAAAAGTGTATTTCTGTTGTGATGGTTGCAAAGAATCTTTCGAAAAAGAGCCCGAATTGTATATTAGTTAACCATGTAGTTCAAAAACCTATATAGAAGCAAAGAAGTTTGAGAAATAAAACTTTTTACTAGTTGCCCTTATATTCAGAAACGTCAAATGCGAGAAGTAATATTTTTTTAATATCTCCTTGTTCATTATTTATAGGGTTAAAAGTAGCTTTTAGACATACTTCATTACCATTATCTCCATTCAACATAATTTCACCTTGTGAAAAATCACCATTTAATGCTTGGTTAAATAAATCATTTACCAAACTTATATTGTCGTCTTTTCGAGTAATTACATCTGTAATTTTCTTTCTATTAACCATTTCAATAGGCAGACCAATGAGTTTTGTGAAGTTTTCGTTCGCTTCATGGATAGTTTTATCCATATTTATTTCTACAGAAAGTAGAGCATTATTGATAGCTTTAAGCTGATTTTCCATTTCTGTTGTCAACCTAGAAGATTGTTCTTGAGTGGCAGCTAATTCTTCCATGTTTTGTCGCATCTCTTCTTCCTGAGCTCTCAATTCCTCGGTTTGTTGTTGCGATTGGGTATATAACTCTTTAGTACGAGTGTTTACTTTAGCTGAATTAATTGCAACGGCAATATTTTCTCCAATTTTCTTCAAAAATTCAATTTCGTATTCTTTCAAATCAGAAAATGAGGCTAATTCAAGCACCCCTTCAATGATGTCATTATTTTTCATAGGTACTATGATAACAGTATTTGGTGTCGATTTTCCTAGCCCTGAAGTAATATTGATGTATTCATCTGGTAGCTCGTTTAAATGAATGATTTCTTTTTCTAAATACGCCTGACCTACTAGTCCGTCTCCAATTTCAACCCTTTTAATTAGAAATTTTTTGCGTTCGTATGCATAGCATCCCTTCAGTTCTAAATATATATCATTCTTATCTGTATCGTTAATAATAAATATTCCTCCTTGATTAAATTTTAGGTATTTAACTAAAAATGCGATAACCTCGTAAGCAAGCTTATCCAGATCATCACTATGATTTCTTAATTTTTCACTTATTCCTGCAATACCTACATTAATAAATTTTTCATGGGTTTCTCGTTCTGTGCTTTGTAATAAATTATCTCGCATATTCACTAGTGCCGAACCAAGTTCATCATTTTCATTAATTTCATATTCATACGAAAAATTTCGAGCAGCTATTTCATTAGCAAAATTTATATTAACCTTGGTTTGATCGTCTACCAATTGTAATCGTAATATATTCTCAGCATTAGTTATAGTTTGTCGCTCAGCACTATGAGCATAAACAGAAGCGATAACGGTTCCTACAGCAAAAATGCCTGCATGAAACAGAAAAGTTTGAAAATCCATGTATTCGAGTTGTGTGAAATAGATTTGCTGATAAGAAGGAATATCATTGATTACTCCTAAATATTGAACATAGGCAAATATGGAATGATGAATAACGATAAATATAGTTAGAGGGAGGAATATATACTTGTTTTGATATGATGAAAGAGCTATAACTGCTATAAAAGCGGTAAAATGCATTTCAAAAAGACCATGCATCTGGTATATAAATTGCGCCATAAAAATTCCTAGAACTAGGCTCACAACATATTGATTTATAATTTTTCCTTTGAAAAAAAACTTAGTTCCATAGTATAATAGTACGCTCAAAAAACCTACCCCTAAACCAACTAACCAAGTATCATAAAAAAAGGCAAGAAATACACCAAAAAGGAAGTAGCATACCATTAATACGTCTACCACTTTATCCGATTTTTCATAAATTATACTGAAGAAAGGTTTTAATTCTTGTTTAGTGGCCATTATTCAAAATTTAAAATTTGCATTAAACTCAATTGTTTTGCCTTCTTGGAGGGCAACTGACATCCGTATGCTATTTCAGCAATTAATGGAAGTACAGGAGGTTCTTTTCCATCTACTAAAGCTGATAGTGCCAGTTCGGCAAACCTTGTGTTTCTTGTAGTACAAAATCTAGCTTTGTTGTAGTTTCCCTTATAATAAACTCTATTGTTTTTTATAAGAACGGCTTGAGGTGTACTATATACTCCTAAAACATTTGCCAAATCACCATTTGGGTCAATTAATGTAGGTATACCCAAATCATATTTATTCTTAAACCAATTTATTTGTTCTACATCCTTATCTTGAGTCTGAATGATAGCAATAAATTGAACTTGTTTAGAATACTTTCTTACCAAAGATTCAAATTCTTTGATATTAAATCTGGAACAAGGGCAGTCATAGTTATAAAAATGAACGAAAACATTATCCTTGTATATTTCACCAAATGGAGTTAAATCGACAGAATCCCCTTTTGATATTACATTTAAATTTTCAGGTACAGGTGTTGGCCGAGTATATTTATATTCCTGTTTCCAGAAAATAAATAAAATCAAACCAAAAACAGAACAAGCAAAAAGAGAATATAATAGATATTTTTTCAACATAAATCCTGACATAATAATCCAAAATAGTGATTTTTATCAAATAATATTACTGTTATGCTACTAATATTTATAACTGTGGAATAGTATGTCTTTTAACTATTAATGAGTCATCATACTTTTTCAAATACTTCTTTGATTTTATAATTGGCATGTCAATCAACTTTAAGAAGTAGCTTTTTCGTCAAACTATTAAATCTAAAGAATAAAGAAATTCCTACGGCACTCAAACCAATAAGTAACCCATACCATATTCCTTCAGCACCCCAATTAACTACAAAACCTAAGTAATATCCAATGGGCAGACCTAATCCCCAATAAGCAATAAAAGTAAGCCAAGTTGGTACTTTCACATCAGATAACCCACGGAGTGCTCCTAAACTTACCACTTGAACACCATCAGATAACTGGAACAGTCCTGCAATTATAACAAGAATAGATGCCTGTTCTATTACTGCTATGTCGTCAATATACAATGATGGCAAAAAATATCTACCCATAAAAAATATAACGGCCCAAACAGACATGAAAATTAGTACCATCATATATATGGAAAAAGCAGCTCTTCTCAATATTACAATATTTTTCCTTCCCAATTGATTTCCAACACGAATAGTGGCTGCCGCAGACAAACCACTTGCCATCATATAGCTAATAGCTGCTAAATTTATGGCTATTTGATGTGCTGCTAATGCTTCAGCACTAATCCAGCCTATCATTATAGCTGCACCTGCAAAAGCACTTACTTCAAAAGAAAATTGCATGCCTGATGGAATTCCTAAATTTAGCATTTTTCTAAACATTTTATTAACATACCCTCCAAATTGAAAGCCCTGTCGATAAGAAGCAAATCTTGGATTTCGATAAATGTACATACCCATGGCAATTGCCATAATAATTCTAGAAATTAGTGTGGCATATCCTGCCCCGAGTAATCCCATAGCTGGAAACCCTAGTTTTCCGTAAATAAAAATATAATTTAGAACGACATTAATCACGTTGGATGTAAGCGTGATATACATAGCTTGTTTGGTATTTGACAATCCTTCGGCAAATTGTTTAAACGTTTGAAAAAACATTAACGGCAAAATAGAAAAGGTAATAATCGTTAAATATGGGATAGCTTGCTCTACTACTTTTATTGGCTGATTCATATAATGAAGACCTTGACCACCAAGTAATATGATCGTAAATAGTATCACTCCTGTTATTCCATTGATTACAAGACCATGCTTGAACACTTGAATGATTTTACCCTTATTTCCTTCTCCATCAGCAGCAGCTACCAAAGGTGTGATGGCATATGATACTCCTATACCAAAAGTGAGTAACATAAAAAAAACAGCATTGCCAAGTGAGGCTGCAGCTAAAGGAATTGCACCTAATCGTCCTACCATCATGTTATCGGCTACACCTACCATCACATGACCCAACTGGCTTAACATTACTGGGTATGCCAGTAAGTAATTTTTCTTGAAATGATCCGTATACCCTTTTCCTTTTAACATGCGCTAAAAGTAGTTGAATAGATTTACTCAACAAACAGGCTTACATAAAATAATATGGTTATTAGATAGATTTGATCCATAGCAAAATATATCTCATGGACAATGGAAAGTTGAGTAACCAAATTGCATGTTTCAATTCGTAAGATATTCGTTGCTGCAATGCTCTGAACTCTGCTTTATTTCTACATAATTGATATGCTTTTTCACACACCACATAAGTAGACCACATTTGTTTACTTCCTTTAATATATTGTTTACTACTCATTGAATTTTCCACTATCCTTTTTTTTACCAGAACAGCATTGGTAAAACAATATTTCCAATTACGAGATGATCGAATCCAAAAATCAAAATCTTCATAGGCGAGTTTTTCATCATATCCAGATAATTCTTCATAGACAATGCTTTTCACCATTATTGTGGGGGGGCATATTATATACCTCTTCATTAATATTTTGAAAAGGTTTCCTTGGGGGACTTCTATATCTAATGAACCTAATTTATCTCTTTGATAATGATGATCGAGATGTCCTCCTTTTTCATCTATGATTTCTGCATCGGTAAAATTAACACCATAATCATCGCCATGTTCTTGAAAAGTGGATAACCCTTGTTTTATTCTTTCAGGTAGTAAGATGTCATCAGCAGCCAAATCAATAATGAATTCCCCTTTTGCATGTATGAGTGCTTGATTAAAAGCCTTACAATTCCCGAGGGTTTTATCATTTTTAATGAACCGAATATTTACTTGGTTTTTTGATATTACTTCCTCAATCGTTTTAACACTATTATCCATACTAGCATCATCTACCACAATCAATTGGATGTTTGAATGTGTTTGATTTAATACAGATTGTAAAGCTTCTTCTACAAAACGATCGTGATTAAAACACAAACAAATTACAGTGACTAGAGGGCTTTTATCTATCATATCTTATATCTAAAACTATTTTTCTCCCCTTTCACACCCCCTATAGCTTTTTTAAAATGGAAAAGCCCTTCATTACAGATTCCATTTACAGATGATATTCCTAAATCAATTTGTTTGAAATTTTCAATATACGCATACTCATATTCGTATTCTAATGCCAAAACAAGAGGGCTATATTTCATGTATTCTTGACTATAGCCATGATAAAAATTATAAATAATGGCATCATCTACCTTTACTGAAATAATAGCTGCAATCATCAATTGATGATTATACACTCCAAAACCAATATATCTGTTAGGAAATGAATTTATTGATTGTTCCAGTAAATCATAACTTAATGTTAAAGGATATTTTTTTCTATTCATATTACCCTCAATTAAAAAAAAAGCATCCTTAAACTCTTCTCTCAAAAGTTCACGACTATGAAAGTTAGATTTTTTACAACGATTTAGCCGATATTTTTTATCTGAATTAAGTTTAGAGGGAAATGTTTTTTTTTCTATTTCAATATGTTGATTGATATCAGAACACACATTATCAAACCCCATTTTAAGTATTGATTCTTCAAAAGTGTGATAGCCATAACACTTAGGGCTATTTCGAATTTCAACAATTTTCAACCCTTCCTTCTTAAAATCTTTGATTATGTATTCAATAAATTGTTCTATTATTGGTGCTTTAATAGCAATAAAAGTAACAATACCACCGTATGGACTGTTGGCTAAACTAACTGCAATATTTCCTTTTATACTAAAATAAATATATGCACAGAGTGTGCTATCTTTTTGTATTATATAGCACCTAAGATTATCCTTTCCGTTTCTATATGCAAAATCAGGTTGAAAAAAAAATGAAAGATTATTGAGTTCATCATCCTCTAATTTTGGAAAGGATTTTAGAAATTGAAACTCACCCATACTATTTTACATCTGTGCTAATGATAAAAATTCATCATAATCAGTAATGGATCTATCTTCTTCGAACAAATGTGAAGTAGCAGCTAATAGAATTGTCTTACTACTAAATGTAGTATTTAACCAATGTTTAGGAGGAACATAAACCATCTGATTTGATGAATTTAATTCAAATGTATATTTCACACCTTGTAAATCCACTATCTCCACTTTTATCTCACCTGTTAAGCATATTAATACGCGATGACTAAATTCATGACAATGATTACCCCTTTTCACATCGTCATTAACATCATATACCCAATAAATCCTCTTTACTTTAAACGGCAAATTATTACCTTCTTCTATATAAGATAAAACTCCTCCTTTGCTCTTCAATTTTTTTAATTCGATTAATTTTGGCGAAAAATCTTCTTCCATAGTTACTAATAAGGTATTCCTATTTTTTTATATATAAAATGCATTAACCATGCAGGACCAACGAGTAAAAACTGGATGTCCTTAAAAAAAGATGGTTTTTTACCTTCAAGATGATGACCATAAAATTGACCGACCCATGCAATTACAAAAATAATGATAGATATTAACCATAGAGGAGCGAAGTCTCCAGTTCCTAAAGTATTAGCTAAAAAAATACAAATCCAGCCAAATGCAGCCATACCAATACTTAAAGAAATAGATAATGTAACATAATAAATTAATACTAACAGCATTAGTACAGCAGCCCAATTGGAATACCATGTGTTACCCACCAAATTAATTAGTAAATTATTTGGGATGCTCCAAATTAACCCAACAATGCTAAAAAAAATGGATGGGACACAAATCCAATGAATTAATTTATTTGTGGAGTTCTGGTGACTTTCACCATACTCATCCAATAAAGCTTGCATTTTACTCATATTAATCTATTTTAGTCTTTACTTTTTCCCAAGGTTTAACTTGCCAATGTACTTTCCCTGTAGTTAAATGGTTCCCTTTCTTATCATGAATTTTAACTTCGCAAATAACCACAGTGGATTCCTTTGTTTTTAATGGAGTATAAATATTATCTTCCATCCATTGTTTACTCACTTCAAATTCACCAAAAGCATCCATTTTACCCTGATATACGTATTCCATTTCTAGCTTTTGCATGATTATTCGATATGACTTAGGATCTAATTGGTTGACTAAGACAAAGCCTGTAGTAAATTCAGAAATAGTAGCTAATCCACAGGCGTGTAATCCTTTTATATGGTTGAAATTACTTTTTTGATAAGGTATCAATGTTTTTACTCGATAATCGTCCACTTCAACAATTTTAAATCCATGAGGCTTGTTAAACGGGATCATCCAGTTAAGTCCCAAGTTAAGAACTCTCAAATATAAACTTGAAGTTTTAGCTTTTTCAGTAATAGATTTAGTATCCATGTATTTCGAATCTAGATAATGAATGGTAAGATATGAAAATCTTTTGCTAAATTCGAGGCTCTTACAAAGACAAATAGCGAATGACGACAAATAAAAAAGCGCCATCATTAATCATTTCATTATTACCAATTCTTTTTCTAATTATTTTTTTAGCGATAAATGTAATTATCTACGGAGAAGACTCTTCCTACGGCCCTAATCAAATTGCTTTGCTGCTCGCAGCGGCTTTTACTGGGGTACTAGCCCTTCGTTTAGGTTATGATTGGGAAGAAATTTTGGATGGAATGGTAAAAAGTATAAGCTCTGCAATGTCAGCCATACTTATTTTATTCATGATTGGTTCATTGTCAGGTACTTGGTTAATAAGTGGAGTAATTCCTGCAATGATTTATTATGGTTTAGATATTCTTAACCCTACTATATTTTTGTTTGCAGCTTGCGTAGTTAGTGCTATTGTTTCACTGGCAACAGGAAGTTCATGGTCAACGGCTGCTACAGTTGGTATTGCATTAATTGGAATTGGTCAAGCCATGGGAATTCATGATGGTCTTGTAGCTGGTGCCGTAATTTCTGGAGCTTATTTTGGTGATAAAATGTCACCATTATCTGATACTACAAATCTCGCACCTGCCATGGCAGGAACTGATCTATTTACTCATATACGATATATGTCACTCACAACGGGACCATCCATTGTTATCACACTTATTATTTTTTTAGTATGGGGATTCACTTTGGATACATCAGCTAATGTAAATGAAGTGGCTGATGTGCAAACTGCTATTGCTTCCAAGTTTAATATTAATTTTTGGTTGTTTTTAGTCCCGATTGCTGTAGTAATAATGATTGTTAAAAAGATGCCTGCATTGCCTGCTTTATTTATAGGGACATTAATAGGAGGTCTTTTTGCTTTAATTTTCCAACCTAACTTAATAAATGAGATTTCTGGAATTACAGATAATGTTTGGAAATCTGGTTACGGAACTGTAATGCAAGCGATGTTTACAAAAGTAAATGTTGTAACTGGAAATGGTATGGTGGATGAATTACTTTCATCGAAAGGAATGGAAGGCATGCTCAATACTATCTGGCTCATTATTAGTGCAATGATTTTTGGTGGAGTAATGGAAAAAGCAGGAATGCTAAAAGTTATAGCTACTTCCATTATTAAATTGGCTAATTCAACAGGCTCATTAGTTGCTGCTACTGCTAGCACCTGTGTTACTTTTAATGTTACAGCATCGGATCAATATATTGCTATTGTAGTTCCTGGCAGAATGTTTGCTTCTACATATAAAGAGCGTGGTTTAGCTCCAGAAAATTTAAGTAGAACTTTGGAAGATACTGGCACAGTAACCTCAGTTCTTATTCCTTGGAATACATGTGGTGCTTTTCAATCGGCTACACTTGGTGTAGGAACACTTGCCTATTTACCGTATTGTTTTTTTAATATAATAAGCCCCTTTATGACAATCCTTTTTGCCTATCTCAATATTAAAATCAAAAGGCTTGGCCATAAAAACTTATAATGTTTGATAGCACTATTTCATCGGAGGATGTCAACTTACTTGAATTAAAGGCTTACGAAGGAGAAGTTGTATTGGTAGAAGATAAAAATAAGTTGCCCGATGTTTTTCGGGAGATTAGCCAGTATAAATCGGTGGGTTTTGATACAGAGACTAAACCTATGTTTAAGCGAGGAGAATATAATCCTGTAGCACTTCTTCAAATCGCTATTCCAGCTAAAGTTTTTTTGATTCGAATTAATAAAACAGGTATTACGGATGATATTCTTCGCTTTTTTGAAAGCAATGACATTAAAAAAATTGGCGTTGCCTTAAGGGATGACATTAAAGACCTTCAAAAACTTATGGACTTTGTTCCAAGAGGATTTTTGCAACTTAATGAATTGGTGAAGCACATAGGGATAGAAAGCAATGGGCTTCGCAAACTAACTGCCATTTTACTGGGTTTTCGCATTTCAAAAAACGCACAAGTTTCTAATTGGGAGGCTCCAGAACTTACATTTAAGCAAATTACCTATGCAGCTACAGATGCATGGGTGTGTTTGAAAATATTTACTAAGTTGCAAAAAGTAGGTCTACCTGATGAGTTAATTCGCTAATTAATTAGCTTATTAAAATCTTATTCCCTAAATCCTGTAAAAGCTTTATTTTACTTTTAAACTGTCCCTCAATTTTTAGATTTACATTTACTTTTATAAAGCAATCGACTTCATAACGTTGTTCAGATATTTCTAAATTAAATTCCTTCACCATACGCATTATTTCATTAGTGGATTCGTAGCCAAAATTCAGAGAATAAGCATTAGTAATTTCTATTGAAACAATCTTATTATTTCCCAATGCTTCTTCAGCTGCTATTTTATAAGCACTTATTAATCCGCTAACACCTAATTTTGTACCTCCAAAATAGCGTACTACTACTACCAAAGTATTGGTGAGAGCTTTAGATTTTATCTGCCCAAGAATTGGATCACCAGCCGAGTGATTTGGTTCACCATCATCGTTGGCACGATACTTCCCGTAGTCTTGACCAAGTACATATGCATAACAATGGTGACGAGCATCGTAATATTGCTTACGAAGACCTTCTAAACGAATTTTAATTTCATTTTCACTAGATACAGGAAACGCAAAAGCTAAAAATCTACTTCCTTTTTCCTTGTATTCACCTTCTGAGGTCTTCGATATGGTTTTGTAAGCATCTTCCAAATCAACGACATTAGTGAGTATAATACTCCATAATTTCCTGATAAAAGATTAAAGTAACTGATAAAATTGCTAGCAACAGACCTATTTTATTAACTCGAAGTAGTTTTTCTTTAAAAAGAAGAATTGAAAAAAAAGTTGAAAAAAGAATAATACCAATACTTAACATGGGGTATACCAGTGCACCATCATTATTAAAACTAGTAAGCCCCTTCACCAAAAAATAAAATGAAAAATAGTTGATGGCGCCTAAGACAGTTCCACCAATTGCACTTTGTAAATCAATTTTTTTTCTTTTTATAGCTAACGTTAGTGCACCAACTAAAAAGGCAGAGAAAAATGTTATTATGGGAAAAATTGCTTCTTGCTCGTAAGTGATATATTTATAATTAATAAAATTGATGGAAGTATCAATTATTCCTCCAAGTACAAATACTCCAAAAGGCAATAAAAAAATCATGATATTGGAAGATAGTGCGTTGGCATTATTATCTGCTCTTCGTTTCTTTATCGAAGACAACACAATTGCTCCCATTGCTAAAAGTATACCAAAATAATTTAATGCTGTATGTTCTTTCGATTGAATATTAAACACAAATATACTCATTACTACTGGTATAATGAGTGACATTTTACTGGCTACAGATGCTACAGTAATACCTAATTTTTGAGTAGTGATAGCCATTAAATTAAATGTTCCAGTAAAAATAGTGCCTAACGCAATTGCCAATATCACCCAAGTTGCTGAAAAATCTATTTTGGTTAGAAGTTGAGTATCTCCAATAAAAACAACTCCTGTAATCACACATACAAAATAGTTAATAACGATAGCCTGAAATGTATTTATCCTAAAACGAGTAAACATTTTAAAACAAATAAATATTCCTACATTGGCCAAAATACTAAATAAGATATAGAGCATATTTTATGTATAAATATAAACCACAATAATAATAGAATTGAAGAATAATTACGTAGATAAATATTACTATTTCATTACCCATTTTAAAAACTAAATTAATCTTGTATGCAACCTATTGTAATTCGTACTGTCTTTATGAGGAATTATAAACTCACGAATTATGAAAAACTCAAAACTCACATTTGCTATTATTTTATTATATCTACTATCAGCTTCACTTTTTGCACAGCGTCAAAAAGTAGATGTTTCTTCTTTTGAAGGCATTGCCCTACGTACATCAGCCACTGTTTATGTAACACAAGGAAATAGCCTTAGTGTTGAACTAGAAGGTGATGTAGATGATTTAGAAAAAATAAAAGTAATAGTAGAGGGCAATAAGCTGCAAATAAAAAACAAAAAAGACAATTGGAATTGGGGCAGTAATAGTGACGTAAAAGTTTACATTACTGTAAGTACGTTGAATTATCTATCAGTAAGTGGCTCTGGAAACATTATAGGAAATAGGACATTTAAAAGTGATGAATTGAAGGTAGCTGTTTCAGGTTCTGGAGATATTGAATTTGATGTAGATACAGATGATTTAATAGTAAAAATTTCAGGATCGGGAAGTGTCGAGTTAGCAGGAAATAGTAAAAATGTTGATGTAGGTATCTCAGGTTCAGGAAAGCTAGATGCTGAAGACATGGAAGCTAACACTTATGATATTTCAATTTCAGGATCGGGGAAATGTAGAGTTAATGTAATAGAGGAAATTGAATCTCATATAAGTGGAAGCGGTTCTGTGTACTACAAAGGCGATCCAAAACGTGTCAATAATAACTCTTCTGGTAGCGGGAAAATAAGAAAAATATAACTCAAAGATTGCGTGTTATCCAATAGCAACTACATTACGCCTTCTCTAGCTAGAGAAGGCGTTAATAATTTTCATATCTAATTATTGTTATCGAATTTTTCTTGAATCTGCTCCATCTTTTCAACAAAACCTTCTTCTTGGACACATTTAATTAAAAAATCTCCAGAAGTTTTTGCCCATTCACCATGTTCTTTCGCCAACTCCATCATATCATTGCTGGCACGAATTGCAGCTGCATAATCATTATTGTCTACATCCTTGTACTTTTCTGCTAGTTCTTTATACCCATTCATGTACTCTTCATAAGCTTCCAAAAAATCTGCACACGACATGTTTTCAAAATCGGGAGATTCCTTCTTGTTTTCTTCGATGACTTCGTTGATTTCTTCAATCATTTCTTCAGTGCCTTCATTCTTTGATTCTTTTCCTCCACAAGAGGGAAAGATCAACAACAATACACTAAAATAAAGGAGGTAATTAAGCTTTTTCATAACATTAAGGGTTTAGTGATATAATAAATATAGCAAAATTTAGCATATTTGATAAACTCTAAACGCTATGACTTGCACCCACTGTTGCGATGCTAATAAGTTTTTCGATATTAAGAATGCACAAAAAGAGCTGAAAAAATACAGTAGGAAAGGAGCTAGTGGCACTACAAAAAGAATAATTAAGGCACTAGAAGGAGTTTCTAAAAAAGACAAAACGCTTTTGGATATAGGTGGAGGTATAGGTATGTTACAATGGCAGTTTTTGAAAAGCGGAGCGAAATCTACTACTGATGTTGATGCTTCCTCTGGTTATTTGGAAGTTGCCCAACAATATGCAGTAGAAAATAATTGGGAAGATAAAACCACTTTTATTGAAGGGGATTTTAATGATTATAATTCGGAGATAGGTCATTTCGATGTAGTTACCCTTGATAAGGTAGTATGTTGTTACCCTGACTTTTATACTATTTTGAAGAATGCTACTGAAAAATGTGACGACTACCTAGCACTTAGTTACCCTTTGAGTAATTGGATATCATATATTGTCGACAGAATTGGAAGAATGTATTTTTTGCTTAAAAAAAGTGCTTTTAGATCCTACATACACCCCAGTAAGCAAATTCAACAACTAATCATAGATCAGGGTTTCAAAATGGTACATTCTTCTATCAAATTCCCTTGGCACATTCAGGTGTATAAGAGAGAAAAATAAGGAATATAGAATTCATAATAAATACGCTTTGCTCTTTTCATAGTTAAGTGTAAACAGGGTGCTATTTTTCTTGTCAACAATAGAGGTTTATCATAACTACTTAATAATCAATTATATATAGAGGTTGGATTTTATATTGCATAATTAGGATTAAATTCATATATGTGTACTTATGTAATATTCCCTTCAAACATTAAATTAGGTGTTAGGTGGAAATAAATCTTTATTGAGTGAGATTGAACTTATTTATCCACTTTAAAGTAAGGTAAATATAGTGCGCATTTTTACAATTTTTTCTATGATATTGATTATTAATTTGTAATTAAAATTACAATAAACATGTATATTTTAATTACTAGGTTATTTAAATTAATAATATCTTTCTTTGTTTTATTTAATACATCTTTACTTGTGAATGGTCAAACGAAGGTTTCAGGAAGTATTTATGATCAAAGTAATGAACCAATACCCTATGTCAATATTCTTGTTCTCAACAATTCTGACTCTTCCATAGTATCTGGAGTAGTATCAGATGTGCAAGGTAATTTTTCTGTGCCTTTTTTGGAAAATCAACATATTGCAATAAAAATGATAGGCTTTGAGTATTTAATTCTCAATTTGAAAAGTGAAGGTAAAAGTGTTGATGTGGGAAAAGTAATCTTAAAAGAGAGTGTGACAAAGTTAGACGAGCTGGTGGTATCAGGACAAAAAATGCTCTATGAATCTCAGCTAGACAGGTTAGTGATCAATGTTGATGGTAATATCAATTCAGAAGGAAAGTCGGTTATCTCTGTCCTAGAACAGAGCCCAGGAGTTGTACTTGATGAAAAAAATATTAGTGTGAATGGAAAATCTGGTGTTAGCATTATGGTGAATGGAAAAATAGTAAATATACCATCAGACATGATAATTTCATACTTGAAAGGTTTGAATGCTTCTAATGTTGAAAAGATAGAATTGATTCACAGTCCTGATGCAAGTTATGATGCAGCAGGAGCAGGTGGTATGATCAATGTGGAATTGAAAAAAGGTAGTAAAGAAGGTGTATTTGGAACTGGGACTAGTACAGTAGGCTATAACTGGCAACCCAAGTATAGTTGGTCTGGCTCATTGAATGTTTCCAAAAAAAATCTCATGCTATCTGCTCAATATTCCGACAATAAAAATTTCACCAATTCTCATTGGGTAAATGATTTTCAGTATAATATTGATTCTGATTATTATCAAAACAATTCTGATATAGTAAGAGATGATAACCTACGAGATGCTTCAGCTTCTCTTCAAGTGGAATATGATCTAGGAAAAGGGAATAGAGTTGGAGCTAATGGTTTTTGGATTATTAGAAAGCACTGGTATAGCCATTCTATCATGGATCATCAGTATCTTAATGGTGTCCTTCAGAGGCAAGTAGGTACTCAAACCCGAGAACTTAATTTCTGGAAAAGAAGAGGTGTAAATTTGAATTATACACATACATTTAAAAATCAAGGAGTGTTAAGCATGGATGCTGATAGACTTTTTTTTCATCACACTATGCCCACTCATTATAAGTTCACCACCTTTGATCAATCTACATCAGTAATGGAAGAAGCGAAGTCTCTTAAAACCACATCCCCTTTCTTGATTGATGCCTATAAACTGAATTACAGTACTAAATTATCTGATAAACTAAATATGACTTTTGGAGGAAAGTATGTGAGATGCCGTTTTGATAATGAATTCGAATTAATATGGAATGAAATGGGTACTTGGGAAACTGATACTACCATTTCAAATTATTACACGTATAATGAAAAGATTCCTGCTGTATTTGCATCCTTTCAACTAAAGGGAAACAATGGAAACACTTTTAATTGGGGGTTGAGATTTGAAAGTACTACTATGGTACTGGAATTGAAACAGGGACAACTAAAACGTCAATTCAATAATTTTTTTCCCAATTTTAGTTGGAGTAAAAAAGTAGACAAAAGTACATATTCTATCAATTTTAATAGAAGGATAAACCGACCTGGGTATAATGATTTAGCTCCTTTTTCAGTTTTACTTGGACCAAATATATTTCTAAGAGGCAATGAAAACTTGCTTCCATCTTTATATAACACTGTTAGAGTAGGCTATAGTAATTCCATATTTAATGTTTCAACTTCAGCCAATTATGTTAAAAATATGATCAGCAATTTTCAGTTAAATGTAGAGCCTATTAATAATTCTCTGATTATATCTCCTCAAAATATGAATTACGGTGGTAATGTGATTTTCACTATAGGGATGCCATTAAAAGTAACCAGCTGGTGGGAAATACAATTTTCCATATCAGGTTTATATGAGTATACACAGGTAAATAATAATATCACGAGTCAGTTAGAACAGCAAGAGATATGGAGTGGACGATTTAATACTAGTCAAGTATTTCAATTACCCTATAAATTCAAAATGGAGGTGTCAGGTTATTACAATTCAGCAAGTCTTGTAGGAAATGCACGCCATTTGAGTTATGGTAGTCTCAATATGGGTATTTCCAAAACAATTTCCAAAAACACATTAACATTGAATATTTCAGATATATTATGGACCTATCGTTTTGCAAGGGTAACTACTATCCCACAACACAATATGGTATTATTGCTTGATTATTATACTGAACCACGAGTTGTAATGTTCACTTATTCAAGGAAGTTTGGAAATAATAATGTCAATAAAACAAAGAAAAGATTCACAGCTTCTAGTGAGGAACAGAAAAGGTAGAATTTTTATAAAAAATAAGTAATTTTAATTAAAATGGAGTACAAAAAATACACATCAAAAAAAACTACTAGTTTTATTTGTGAAGGGTATTTCTACTGGAAAGGAGAGGTAGAAAAAGAACTGGATGTACAAAGTCCTCCCACAAGTTACAATGCATTAGTTTTTAATCTGGGTGATCTCTGTTATGGCTATCAGCACAATAATAAGACATTACCTATTCCTCAAAATTTTGTGTGTGGTCAGTTTACTAATAATTATCATCTTGTGATAAAGGGAGAAATAGAAATGGTAGGCATAATATTTAAACCTACAGCTATGTACAATTTATTTAAATTGAGAATGTCTAATCTGGTAAACAACAGGATGCCTTTGGAGCATGTTTTGGGTGGTCAGGCATTGAAAATTTATAATTCATTAAAAAAGGAGCCTGAACCTGCTTTAAAAATTAATATACTAAAAAAACTAATAGAAACATGGAGTGAAAAGGCTAAGGTTAACCTCACTATTATAGATGATACCATTGAATACATTGATGAGCGGATAAAGAACATTACAGTACAGGAAGTAGTTGACCACTTTCATTTGAGTAAACGTTATTTTGAAATCAAATTTCTAGAAAAAGTGGGAGTTTCTCCAAAAATGTACATTCGTTTAAAACGCATTAGTACTCTTTGCTATCAGGCATTGTATCAAAATGAATCAGACTGGCAGGAAATTGTTAACGATTTTGGATTTTATGATCAAGCTCATTTTATTAAAGAATTCAACAAATTTAACTTTACTAGTCCTGCAAAATATAAAAAGGATCATAACGAACTCATCAGATTTGTTAAGAATGAAAATGTAAAATAAATATTACTACTATGAAAACTAACATTAGTCGAAAAGAAAGTATGGATATATTAAGCAAAAAAGGAACATGTATTGAATTTTTTTCTGCTTATCAAGATTTAGATATTGACCGCATGCTAAACCTTTGTCATGAAGATGGCACTACCAGCTTTGAGCCACTTGGCGATGAATACAAGGGGACTATTTATGAGTTAGGAAAGAACATGTGGATGTCACTTATGGATTGTTTCCCAGATATTGACAACACTGTAAAGGAAATGACTTATAATGAAAAGGATAGTACTGTAACATGCACAGTAAGTATATTTGGTACTCAGGCTAAAGATTTTGCCGGAGTAATATGTAAAGATAATGATTTTGAAACTGAACACATATTTATATTCCGTTTTCAGGAAAATGACCTCATAGATCATATCAGCATAAGTTGGGATATGGAAGCATTTGTAAAACAGTTGTCAAGAGATTAGAGATTTAGCATTACTGTTAAGATATAACTATATATCTCACACAAGCATAAATAACCAGCAATTTTATTGGTAGACAACCTAAAATTTCTTCAAACAAGCATAGAAGTCTGCAATTATTTCTTCCTTATCAAAGTACTCCCAAACGGTGATTTTTCGACTGTTATCGGGTTGTTCCACCCAATTTTCATCAATCATAATAGGGCAA
>JAOUKH010000056.1 GCA_029882685.1 Cyclobacteriaceae bacterium | reverse complement strand
CCATGCTGCTACCATACTCCACACTGCTAGTGTAGCACTAGCATATAATATTTCAGAAAGCTTCTTATTATGAATAGTAGCTTGTAAATGATTTATTTCGTTCAATGAAAAGTCTCCATGATGTTCTACAAAAGAGCAGAACTTGTCATTCTTGCATTCAAGTTTTTCATCATATGTGAGTTCAATAGCATTCATATCACAAAAGTAGAGTACACATTTTTTTTATTTGGTAATGTATGTTACAAATACATGAATATGTTTTTATCCTGAGTTTTATATTCTAGCACTATGCCAAGTCATCAAATGTTGTTAGAAATCAAAGAATAGATCTCATCATTATCTTATTCAAAACCAGCATAAATATTTGAAAATCAACATCTAGTAATACACTTTATTTTCTTTTGTATAATTCGGGTTTAATTACTTATTATTACATTTTTTTTAAACAGAATTCTTATGGCGTTTTTTTCTATTATACTTGGCATCTTATTGCTACTATTTCTTGTTACCATTCTTAAACTAGACACGTTTATTTCCTTCATGTTGGTCTGCATATCTGTTGGCTTAGTGGAAGGTTTAACCATTACTGAATCTATCAATGCCATTCAGAAAGGCATTGGAAGTACCATGGGGTCGTTGGTAATTATTCTTGGTTTTGGAGCTATGCTAGGTAAGTTAGTAGCTGAAAGTGGCGCAGCTAATAAGATTACGAATAGTCTGGTAGAAAAATTCGGAGTAAAAAATATTCAATTTGCATTAATTGTTACTGGTTTTATCGTGGGTATTCCCATGTTTTACACAGTAGGATTTGTAATACTTGTTCCATTGGTAATTGCTATTGCTTCAAAAACAAAATTACCATTGCTCTATATTGGATTGCCCATGTTGGCTTCACTATCAGTGACACATGGCTTTTTACCACCTCACCCTGCGCCTACAGCAATCGCTGAAATGTATGGTGCCGACTTAGGTCTCACATTATTATATGGTATAATTGCGGGTATTCCTGCGATTATGGCTGCTAAATTTTTATTGGGTAAAACCATGAAAAGAATACAGCCAAAACTTCTTAAAGAATATGTTGTAGAAACAGATGACAGGTATAAAGTTCCGCCTTTATCAGTTTCTCTTGTTATTGCATTACTCCCTGTTATTTTAATAGGAGGTGCTTCTGCACTTAAAATTGTGGTGAGCAATAATCCTGTGTTGGACGCCATTGGCAACCCTGCTGTTGCTATGTTAATTGCAGTGCTAGTGGCCATTTACTTTTTAGGCGTAAAAACTGGTCGGAAAACTAAAGACGTAATGAAAATATTATCTACAGCTGTTTCCAGTGTTGCAGTAGTTTTATTAATTATTGCTGGTGCAGGTGCATTTAAGCAAATCATGATTGAAACCCATATTAGTGATAGAATAGGTGATACACTAGGCTCATTAGGCATGTCTCCTATCGTATTAGCATGGTTAATTGCTGCTTTGATACGTGTTGCTGTAGGTTCTGCAACTGTTGCTGGATTAACCGCAGCCAGTATTATGATGCCAATGGTTGGTAGTGCTGGAGTTTCAGCCGAACTTCTGGTTTTGGCTACTGGTGCTGGAAGCATTACACTTTCTCATATCAATGATGGTGGATTTTGGCTGTTCAAAGAATATTTTAATGTAAGTATCAAGGACACGTTACTCTCATGGACATTAATGGAAACAACCGTTTCTGTTGTAGGGTTGTTGGGAATATTATTACTTAATTTATTTGTATAGAAACTATGAACTTGGAAGAAAGAATTAAAGAATTAGGCTTAACACTACCACCTGCACCACCTAAAGGGGGTATCTATAAACCCGTTATTATTATCGATAAAATGCTTTATGTATCTGGTCATGGACCAGTACGAAATGATACTAGCCTAATAAAAGGGAAATTGGGAGTAGATTTAGACACCCAACAGGGGTTTGACGCTGCACGACAAGTGGGTTTAACCATGTTATCAACTATCAAGGATCAAATTGGTGACTTGAACAAAATAAAACGTTTGGTAAAGACTCTGGGCATGGTGAATAGTGATTCAGAATTCTTTGAACAACCTCAGGTTATCAATGGTTTTAGTGCATTAATGGTAGAACTACTTGGTGATGATTTTGGTATGGGGGCTCGAAGTGCTGTAGGCATGATACTACCAGGAAATATAGCCGTAGAAGTAGAAGCAATTTTTGAAATACATTAATCATGAATGATTGGTTTGAAGTAAAGGATCATGAGCAGATTCTATCTCCTGCGCTTCTATTCTATCCTGAAAGGATTCGTCCGAATATTGATCTGATGATTAATATTGCTGGTTCGGCAGCCAGACTACGGCCTCATGTAAAAACATACAAATGTCCTGAAATTGTAAAAATGCAAATGGACATGGGGATCAACAAGTTTAAGTGTGCCACACTATCAGAAGCTAAAATGTTGGCAAAAATTGCCGTTCCTGATGTACTCATCTCCTATCCTATTTCAGGATCAAATCAGCAGAAATTTCTTGACTTAGTAGTTGATTTTCCGAATACAAAGTTTTCAGTACTAGTAGATAGTAAAGAACATCTTAAAAGCTGGCAAAAAAGAGGAAAAACTCAAATTAGCGTTTTTCTAGATATAGATGTGGGAATGGAACGTACTGGAGTTGATCCTGATGAAGCTATGAAGGTATTTCAGGTGATTAACGAACTTGGGTTTGATTTTCGTGGACTGCATGTATATGATGGGCATATCCACGATCATGATTTAGAACAAAGAACAAAAGCTGTTAATGAGGTTTTTCAGCCTGTAGAACGATTGATTGATACTTTGAAAAGCCAAGTTGGAGATACTTTTGAAATAGTATGTGGTGGCAGCCTTACTTTCCCTATTCATGCAAAATTTCCTGAAAGACAATTATCACCTGGAACTACCCTACTTTGGGATCAGGGATATTCAACTATTTGTCCTGATCTTAAATTTAATATAGCTGCAACAGTTTTAGCTCGTGTTATTAGCAAACCAGGAAAAAATAAGCTGTGTCTGGATTTGGGATATAAAGCAATAGCTTCAGAAATGGATCAAGAACGGGTGTATTTCCCTCAAATACCTGATGCTAAAATGGCAGGTCATAGCGAAGAACATTTAGTTATTGAATTAGCTGATGTGGATAAATGGAACATTGGAGATGTTCTTTACGGTTTCCCCTGGCATATATGCCCTACTGTGGCATTACATCAGCAGGCTCAAATAATCGAAAAAAGCAAAATAGCAGGAAACTGGAAAATTGAAGGAAGAAATAGAATGTATTAAATCATGAGTAAAGAATCATCTTCAAAGAAAAATCCGTTTATTTTAGACGCTCATCTCGACCTATCGATGAATGCACTTGAGTGGAATCGAGATTTGAGATGGAGTATTGATGATATCCGTCAATCAGAAAAAGGAATGAACGATAAGCCCGACCGAGGACGAGGTACGGTTACTTTTGGAGAGTTAAGAAAAGGAAATATTGGTATTGTTGTAGGTACTCAGATCGCCAGGTATACAAAAAAGACCAATACATTACCAGGTGCAAGTTGGAATTCACCTGAACAAGCATGGGCACAAACACAGGGGCAACTAGCTTGGTATCAGTCCATGGAGCAGGATGGTCAAATTCGTCAAATCACAAATGGTAAAGATTTAGAAGACCATATACGCAAATGGGAAGCTGACCCTTTGAATACTCCTATTGGTATGGTAAGAAGTTTAGAAGGGGCTGATTCACTTGTTAGTTTCCAACATTTGGAAAAAGCACATGAGGATGGTTTACGTGCCATTGGTCCTGCTCATTACGGACCTGGTACCTATGCACAAGGTACGGATGCACAGGGCGGTATAGGAACTATCGGGAAAGAATTACTAAAAAAGATGGAGCAGTTGAATATGATTCTTGATGCAACACACTTATGTGATGATAGTTTTTGGGAGTCAATGGATCATTTTAATGGAGCTGTATGGGCAAGTCATAATAATTGCCGAGCATTAGTGCCACACAACAGACAATTTTCTGACGAACAATTAAAAGTACTCATTGAAAGAGGTGCAGTAATAGGTGCAGCTTTTGATGCATGGATGTTGACTCCAGATTGGATTAGAGGAAAATCAACTCCTCATAGTGAGAATATATCATTAGAAACTGTGGTAGATCACATAGATCATATTTGCCAATTAGCTGGGAACTCTTTGCACGCTGGAATAGGCTCAGATTTAGACGGAGCATTTGGTACGGAACAGTCACCAAAGGATATTGATACTATTGCGGATTTGCAAAAAATGTATCCGATTCTACAATCAAGAGGATATAATGAAGTTGACATTGAAAATATATTTTCAAAAAATTGGGTAAATTTCCTGATAAAAAATCTGAAATAATTGGATTAACAACATGTTATGGCATAAAATATAGAGGTAAAAATTTAGAGTTTTAGCAATATACCGAAAATAGTAGCCAAAAGGGACAAAAAACAGTTCAGGATGCCAATATTATTACAAACTCTGGATTAATATAAAAGCAATATTAGCAGTCATTAGACTTGGAGAACGAGGTTCGGTAGCTAAAAGAATTGAGGAGTTGAAAAACTAGATTCTCTATTAACCATAACTGGTATTACTTCTCTTGTAGAACGACAGAAACTGGGAAATGATCACTAAATCCTTCTGGATTATAGGTGCTTATACTAGAAGGTCTACCAAAGCGTATAGGGGAATTGTAACTTCCATAAGCCATTACAGGAAATATATCTACCTTTGCAGAGTCCTTTTTTATTTTGAGTGGAGAAGTGGATTTAATTAGCCCTCTTGAAGCAAGAATATGATCAAACATTAACGGTCCTCCATAATTGATTGTACCAATTCCCTTACCTTGTAACTCAGCCATTAGGTTAAACAAACGTGGTGAAGTACGACTGTTCATTACCTTTAGTCTATTATTTGAACTCAAAGCATAATCGGTCAGTGCTCTATTGAAGGGTTCATCATTAAAATCACCCATAACCATAACACAAGTATCTCTACCCATAATTTCTATAATTCTCATCAACCAATAGCTTAACGTTTCTCCAGCTATAATACGGTAAGGCTCTGATTCATACGTACTGGGCATTCTTGAAGGCCAATGATTGCAAATTAACACCAAATCTTTGCCTAAAACAGTTTTGAAATTTACCTGAAAAATATCTCGTGTTGTATTTCGTTTAACAATTCGGTGGGTGAACTGTTCGGCAGTGGTAAACTTATCTTTATCATAAATAATGGCCGTATCAATACCTCTTTTGTCTGGCCCTTCATGTAGAGCAATACTATAATTCCTATTTAGTGGAACCAAAAAAGCTACTAGTTTTTCCAGAACAACTTTATCTTCCACTTCACACACTCCAAGTATATCAGGGCCTATGCCCTCGTTCATCAATAAAATTATTTTAGCTAATTGACTCAGTTTTTTATTCAGTACTTCTGTGATCCAGCCTTTAAGCTCTGACTTAAGTTGACTTTGCAACCATTTACTGCGATCAGGATTATTATCTTCGTTGAAGAGATTTTCAAGATTCCACCAAGCGATATAATGTTCTTGCATAATTTTATGGTTTATTAGTTATTACATATAGACTTATGGGTTACTAGATTTACTAATTCTCAGGTCTCCGCTATAAGGTTTGATCATTAGGCCATTTGGTGAATTCTGCTTATCATTAGGATAAATTGGTTTTTTGTTTGGTTCGTGGGGTTAATGATTTTGATAAAAATAACTTTATTCTGTAGATATTATGACAAACACTAGCTTAACAAATAGTTCTATTTTTAAACCCTGTTGGTAGTTGATGATTTTTAACTATAGAATTATAATTTGAGACTTGATCAATATGCAATTTTATCTAAACTAAACACTCTACATCCATATATAAAGGTTTTTAATGTTCTATAAAACTTCTTTCTAATAAAATTCTATCAAATAAATATGCCTCTACCTCTACTTTTATACTACTTATATGACCTTCTACTACTTCAACCTTCTTTTTAGATTTATTCTTAGAGACAATTATTCAGGTATGACCACAATAATCACTTCTGTGGAATATTATACTTAAAATAAAGTATTCATTTAATGAGTATTACCTACACGACATCTTCCACTTGGATTTAATCTGCCTTTTATAATTTTCTTTTGGAAATATTTATTCGGATCTAAAAAACTCTTCTTATTCTTAGTTATTTTTATTAGTTCGAGATGAAGATGTGGGCCAGACGAATTCCCAGTATTTCCAACTTTTCCTATTTGATCTCCACCATTGATCCATTGTCCTAAGTTTACTGATCTTTTAGAAAGATGACCGTACTTAGAATATAGTCCATTACCGTGATATACTTCAATCCATTTTCCATAGCCACTTCGCCCATCATTTTGCGACTTACTTATTACGCCAGCCCCAATTGCTCGCACTAACTTACCATTACTTCCTCCAGGAAGGGATAAGTCAAGGGCAGAATGGTAGTTGGTTCCTGAGGGTAAACACCTATGGCCAACTGGTGATGTAATCATTAATTCAGGTTCTGATAGTGGTCTTAGATATTTTTCGGACTTAATTTTCCATCCTAAAATTTCATAAATGCTGTACTCTTTTAACGAACCTCTATCCAAATTTTTGATGATATCTTTTGTTAATTGATCCAGATTTGTTCGATTATAAGAAGGAATAAAAGCTAGATCATTTTTTGGGTCATTTGTCTCAATCCAATGCACACTCATATAAGTTTTAGTTCTGTGAAAAAGTCGTACCTCAACTACTATAGTTTTAGGATATTCCATTTTTTGTGAAACTTGTTCTAACCACATAATTCTCTCATTTTAACTATAATTGCGTATTATTTTTTATTACCTCCACATTTTCAATCGCCTCATTCACTTTCTTCAATTCCGTTAAACACGCCTCAGACTTTTCTTTTTCCACTGTAAGACTTAACCCACAAGCTGTGCATACAATTGGTTCGCCTGCAAGTAGCATGGCTATGGAAATATCCATTCGGTAACTGCATTGCGGGCAGGTTAGCCCAGGAGTTCGCTGAGCGTATGCCATTTCTTCGACTTTCTTTTGTTCTTCTGCCAACCTCTTTTTCTCTTCTGCTAATTGCTTAAGAAGATATTTTTTGGTCTTAAACGTTTTGCCAACAAGCTCCTTCGCCTTTCCCCATTGCTTTTTTAGTGATTTGGCTATGCTTTTGTTGGTTTTCTCTTTATCCTTCTTGCTCATCAATCTCTTTTTTACTGTTAATACTTTGGTCCATTAATCTAAAAATGTGAGCCAGCCCAGTAGGTATATCTGCCTGTTGTGCGTTTATCTTCACCTTCATCTGGATATCCGTTTCTGTCTGCCCTGAGGTATTTGATTGCATCTTTCCCATTGCTGCCCTAAATTCAACGCGTTCGTTAGATAACCAATTACCTTCTTCAGCATCGGAAGAACTTAAAGCAAGGGATGTAGTCTCAGTCTGTATGTCCGTAATCTTGATATTAAACTCCATTTCAGCATTTTTAATCTCTATAGAAGGGATGGGAATTAATGAAAGCAATGGAACTTCAACAATGTACGATTGTAGGTTTCCCTGATCATCTGGTTTTTGGTAACTAAATGTAACCATTCTCAGCCCGCCCAAATCACCTTGACCCGCAGTCTCTGCACTTTCAAATCCAATTTTCTCAATAAACTCTGCTGTTGCTTGTGCCGCCTGTGCTTGCCCCTGAACAAGTGCTAACAAGGGTGCTCCAATTATTTTTTGGAACGGGAGAGAGTGTAATTCACTTATTTGTCGTGCCATGAGTTACATATTTATTCCGGAATCAATCTTCGAATTGGTTTGCCATCCTTTTCTTCAACCTGCGACCAAGTATAATTTCTGATTACTGTTTTTATTTTTACTGATGAAATTGCTTCTTCTGGCAATGACTGTAAGCTGTTTGCTGTTACGTCTATTTCCACTTTGTATTCTTCAGCGGCTTGAATAAATTCCAGAGCGGTATCCATACTATTAAGTACTTCAGTTAAACCAGCACTTACTGAACTTTTTACGCTGGATAAAAGATTATCCGTATCCAGTTCTTTCACTTTATCCTGCCGATAGATAACAGTACTTACGACAATCTTTATTCCATCTCGTGCTTTGGTTACATTAAGATCTAATTTTTCATCAATTAAATTTTTGGTATTATTATCCAGATACTCAAGGATTTTCGTTTTTAGTTCTGATTTAACATTCTCTGAATTCCAAGATTGTAATAATTGTTGCCACTGTTCATTTTTCCTAGCTTTGGGGCTGTCACCTAAATTTTCAAAAATGTTCTCAGATATCAGTTCTGAATACTGCTCTATTATTCTATCCAATTGTGCATCTCTATCATCGTTTCTTTCAGGGTCTACACCTACTTCTGCAACAGCAAAACGTAAATCAATTTCCATTTCTCTGATCTCTGAACGAGGAATTGGAAAAAGTCTTAATAAAGAATCTTGTTCATAGCTTTTGCTGACCTCACGAGAAAACAGATCGGAAGTTACTCTTGCCTGGGCAATGTCCCTTAAAATAGATCCGATGATGTGATGCATTTGAGCCATTTCAAATTGCTTTTTTTAGGTGAACAGTATATGCTGATTCATTCTTTATATCAATATTCAGTTTCCAAAACAAATTGGAGTCATGTACCACAAAAGCCCAAGGCTGGACTCTGATTCGTTGAAAACGATCAATAAATACAGGCTTATCATTAACTCCTCTCTCATGGATAGGAATTAGAGATACAAATGGTATTTCCAAACCTAATGAGCTCACTTTTTTACTTACAAGTCCTCTGGTTGTTATTAAAGTTCTGTTCAAGTTTTCAACCATACCTTTAATTAGAAGCGTTAGTGGTTGTCCAAATCCTATAGCTGCCAACTTTTTATAAAGCTGAAGTGGCTTAGTAGTAATTTTATAATATTCAGCCATTACTAAAGCCTCTTTTGCTTGCATTCTCATATCACTAATTTTATCAGCACCTACTCCCTTTATCTTCCTGATTTGATTAACACTAGTAAAACCCGATGCTCTTTTTTCTCTCATTATAACTATTTTAGTAGCGGTTGTTTTACCTAACCCATATCCAACACTACTGTAGTCATGGATACTTGGATAATCCCAAAAAAACTCATCCATTTGGTCTGAAGATAAAATGTTTAACCAACTCAGTACCAACGCATCTATATCTTTTGATTTCATATATTTCAATAAGAATCAAATCTTTTGATTGGTTTATCTCCTATTTCTATTTTGTAGTAGTTGCAGTTGTTGTTTTGGTTGCAGTTGCAGACTCAGAAATTTGCGCATGTTCTCTTTGATCTTTGATAGCAGCTTCCAATATATTTAACATTCGTGATAGACCTGCAGGAACATCATCCTGAACAGCCCTAACATGTACGTTCATTGTGAATTCTGTTTGGAACTTTGAATTGGATGATGCAGTAGAACTGTGTTTACTGGAATGTGAGGCACTGAATCCGCCAGATGCTCCCCATCCACCCCAACCAAACTTAAATTTAGTTTGATACTTGTGATTATTCATGCGTGTACTAGTTGCAGTATTAGAGGATGATTGCATTTCATTAATTTTCGCCATAAAATCAATGGTCATTTCATCAATCCGAATAAATGGTATAGGAATAATTGTAAGAATTGGCACGGTTAAGGAAGCTGCTGTGGATTCACCTTTATCATTAACTTGGGTATAACTAAAAACTACGTTCCGAACTTCTCCCACATCTGCATTGTTATCATCCGTACTAAATGGATCGTCATTTTTTTGTTCAAACCCTACGGTCTGAATAAAATCTACAGTGGTTTTAGCAGCCAAAGCTTGTGCTTCTATAGCTGCTTTCATAGGCCCCCCAATTAAATGTCCAAAAGGAATTGAGGTAAGTGTTTTAATTGCATATGCCATAATTTTATATTTAAGTTGTTTGTATAGGTTTTACTTGTTGTTTCAAGAAAGTTATGTTTGTAGCAAAGATTCTATGGTATTCTTTCCTTGCTTTCCGTATATTCCATCTACCTGTATGTGGTTGTTTGCCTGTAGTAATCTTAGTGCATTGGTAGTTTTATTTCCAAAAATGCCATCAGGGTCGCCACAATCATAGCCCAAGGTGTTTAACAATGTTTGTAATTTTATCACTTCTTCTCCTCTATCCCCTTTTTTCAATATTGGTTTTGGTATATCAATTATTTGCTCTTTAGCTACTCGCCTGAACCCAAGTACTTTACTGGCATCATATTCCGCTACCGACACTTTATTACCCTGATTGCCCCCAAGACAGAAAACTTTCTTTTTGTCGGATGAAAATCCTAAAAACAAACCTACATGCCCTTTCCAAGAGTCTATCTTTTCTCTCCAGAAAACTACTATATCTCCGGGTTTAGGATGAGAAGTTTTTGTTCCAATTTTTAGCCAGGAACGTGCATCGGCTTTGCCAGATTTTTGATATCCTAGTTCTTCACAGCAGTAGTTTACAAAAATGCTACACCAAGGTGTTTCATCATCGCTAACATTTATAAACCCAGATTTTTTAGCATATTCAACAATACGAGGGTTATCCTCAGCACCAGCTATTTCAGCTGTACCTAGTTCTTTAAAAGCTACTTTCAATAATTGGCTCATGCTAATAGACTTTAGAAAGTAAGAACAATTAACACAATTCATAAATGAAGCACAATACCCAAGCTTGGGCATTTTTTGTATTAAAATTAGCTTTTACTATGTAATGATTTAACTTTATTAAGATATTTGAAGATTTAATTTGCTAACCAGTTTGCGGAAAATATGGAATTTGTCTAATTTGTAGTATTTCCTTATTGCAAGTTCATCAATAGTAATATGTACTTAGTTGCTGTTAGCTCTAAAATACTTATATCGCTTCGGAGTCAATGAGCCAAAATAGTTTGTTTATTGCAGTAGAAATTTTAACCATATTGTAAATACATGTTGTTTTGGTTAGGATTCCTTCTTTGTTTTTGTTGACTATGGCCAACAAAACATACGGAATGACTTCCAAAAAAGTTAAATGAGCTTGCCCTGATTGCAGATGCTATAACTGAGTTTATTTAGTAATCTTTGTATAGTTTTTTATCACTGTGTTAGGAAGTGTTATGTTATCAAAAGTACAATCATGATTCCGACAATGCCTAATAGAATTAACATGATACCTAATTCAATTTTTCTATCGTGGTACTTTATCCATGTTCTAGTGTCAGGCTCAGCTACCAGTAAAAACGTAGCTGAATTTGATTTATGCTTTTTATTAAATTTTAACTTGAGAAGACTGTATTTGGAAATAAATTTATCATAATTAAAATCTTCAGGTTTAGTAACAAGTAAATATTGAATAGCCTCTTCTAAACGAATTCTTTGGTGCGTATGTAAAGATGTGTGTTCACTCAACCCCCAAAATATTATTGCATAACCAATCAAAATTACAGTAAAGAGTGGGGCTAGACAACAAATATTATTGGTGATAAAACATTTGATGTTTTCAAAATTATTGTTTTTAAAAAGCAAAGCAACAACTAATGTTGTAATAGTACCTCCAATGGAATACCAAAATTTAAGAGAGACTTCATGAGGGTGTGAAAAATGATGATTTCTATCATTAATTAACAGTTTGATTAATTCTGTTTTGGATGGTCTATCTTCCATATTTTATTTATGTTACTCTAACAAATACCCTAAAAAGGGTGATAATTTATTAATCGGTTTACATATCATCACCCCAACTTGCCAACTTCACATTTTCGGCTTTTAAATATTTACTGAGTGATAAAAATTCAATTTCTCTACTATCAAAATAACTTTTATTTACTCCTGCATAATCCCGCATATTAAATGGCTTTGTAATATTATCGAGTAACGCTAAATGGTATACATACTCCACAACACTTTTAGGTGATAACTTATTTATTGCCTTCATCATTTTTTTTGTTTTCCTTTTTGCTTTCGCTTCGTATTTCGATTTTTTGGGTTTAAGCACTGGTATTGGTCCATAATGTCTGCCATCAATACAATCTGGCATTTCAGGAAAATCATTGTTTACGTTGTTTTTCTTTTTGTATTTAGCTAACCAACGAGGAATACGTCTAGAAAATCGTTTAAGCTCCATAATATCGAACAAATCAAGGTTATCGGCAGAACGCACTCTGAGTTGTGTGATGAACAATTTGTTTTTTAATGTTGGAGTAATAATGGGAGATCGCATTTTTATTTTTTTCTCACGAGCCACTTCTATAAAAACCTCTAAATATTCCTCAAAAAAAACGAGTGCATTATGATGACTACTCAGGTGCTTTACTGTAATGCCATTTTTTTCAAGTATCTCTATTTGTGCCAATAGTTCTTCCTTCAAATCTTTCTTTACTTCATCCTGGATATCCTCAGAAAAAGTGCCCTTTCGTTTCATTTCAGTAAAACTTCTAAAATTACCATTGTTATCATTGAACCAAGTAAGATCTGTAAGAGGCTTTCCTGATGTAATGGTTAAATGACACCCCACTTCTACATCTCCTCTATCCTGTCTCACTTTAATTTTCTTTAAACGGTTAACTACATCTGGACCATTAGCAAATGCTGCAACTGATTTGATTAAGCCATCATCAACAGCTTTTAATATACCATCATCAATTTCATCTGCACAGCCATAATCATCTGCTGTAAATATTATTTTAGGTTTTTTTGCCATAATTATAGATCGTTAAATTTCAATTTAATGTACGGGTACTCCTTCAGTATTCATAAAATTCTGAAGTAAGGTAATTGTCTATATTAGCTTGGGCTATTTTTAGAAAATTTCTTCCAAATGCTGTCTGGGTTTTCTGAAATAATTCACCCTCAGTTTTAGCACTTTTTTGCTCTTGCATCGTCATAAAATAATCAGTGCCATATAGAATTTTATTGTTGATTTCATCGTCAGTCATATATCCTGCAAATTTGTTTCTCACCTTTTCGTAGTGTAAAGAATAAGATATATCCGTATATACATTTTTGTACTTTTTCATAAGAGTTTTAATATTATCATGCCACGGAAGCTTTATTTTGCCCTTGTACTGATCGTTATCAAGACCAAAGTGGGCAAAACAAATTTTCAACTCCTTAAATCTCTCCAACACATCTGTATAATTTACTGGATTTAAAAAATTGTCAGCATACTTTTCTAAGTATTTTTTCTTTCTGAATCTTAGTGGTTTAAATGGGAATAAATAGTTCCTTGGCTTCTTTGTAAATGGATCGATCTGTTGCTTATTAAATGTTTCTGGATTAGTAAAATCCACAGGAATATTATCTGGGTCTTTATAATAGACCCCTGTTGAAGAACAATGTGTCATAATAGGCAAGTTGTTCTTCTCTGCATATTTATAAACAAGTTCCAAACGAGGATCATATGGGTAGTAGCCAAGAGCAGGATAAAGTTTAATTCCTTTAAACCCTTTCTCTTCAATGTACATTTTTACAAAATCTCTATTCTCTTCTGCTGAGCCCATCCTTGGATCGGTAAATACAAAAGGCAATAAAGTACCTTTAGCACTGGCAGTCACTTTTGTTAAATCTAATAGTTGCTGTTCATAAGATAATCCATCTATATTACCAGCTCCCATGTATTTAAAATTGATAGGAAGAACCACAAACCTTGTACCTGTTGGGTAGCCCTCATTTTCTCGAAGATCATGGAATATTTTATGTTGGCTTGCCTTTAAGCCTACTTTTAAAAAAGCTGCATATTTTCTTAACCATGGGGTTCGACTCAATAATCTAAGGACACGTTTTAACCCAAATGAATTGGAGTGACGTTGTAACCTTGGGGTTATTTTACCGACAAATCGTTCAGGTACGTATTGCACGTTAAAAGTGTGTATGTGTACGTTACATATAGGTTTATTCATGTTTATTGGGAGTTAGTTTTCTTTTTAACTTTTCCTGATGACCGAAGATTGATAAGCGATGATAGCACATTAAACCAAAAAGGAGCTCCTCGGCTAAGAGCAATTGCTGTGAGCAGCCAGCCAAAAAGCAACCTTAAATAGTTTCCTATTATTCCTCCTGCATTAAGTGTTTTAAAATCTGCTTTACTCCAACCTATCGACAATCCAGTTTTTGATAATTGTTTATATTTATCATTAATTTTCTTCACAAGTTCTTTATCGGTTTTGAGGCTATCGCACTGACTTGTATTAATAGAATCACAAGCCAAATCCCCAACTTCTAATGCCATACCTATAGTTACTAATTCTTCCCTTATTTCAGCATCTTTATAAATTTGGCTTGTGATATTAATCAAATCAACATTGAGAGCAGCTGCCACTAAAAACCCAACAAGTACCAGTCGTTTTTGAGTATCACGTGTGTACCACCCTGTTACCCTATCCATGAAATTTTCATACCAACCAGATATATTGGCCTTTACTTCGTTAATATTATCAGCTGATGCAGTAAACGATTTCAAAAGTGTACCTACTTCTGTAAATTTCATTTCTTTTACTGCACTTTCAAGCTTTTGAATAGCACTTGCTGCCTCAATTGTGGCAGGAATCGAGTAAGTATTCGTTTCTTTATCACACCGTAAGTTTTCTGTTTCATATTGGTCAATAATAGTGTCCGTCAAAGCCGAAGCAAAAGTATCAGGGTCAACATAAGAAGGCTTATCAACTGAGGTACGGTGAAGTGCCTTTAATTGTGGATGGTTATACAACAATTCTCCGTAATTTTTATTCAGGGCTGGGTCATGAAGTGCCTGACCTATTGCTTCACGAAGTAACTTACTACGGTTACGTGTATATCTGCCAATTAACTCAAAAACAGCAGAAGTAATAATGGACAGCAAAATAATAACCGTAACTACGGCCAAAGCGGTTTCTATAATAATGGGTATGTTCATGGTGTTTTTAGTTTATGTCAAACCTTCTTTCTTTTTGAAATGCGTATTTTATTTTTCCCAAAGTTATTGGATCAGATTTGAAATTATCCTGACTTGAATACCTTCCTCCCATGGCAATTTCTAGCCAAAGACCTTTTTGAATTTTAAATTCAACCCCTGTCGACCATTTCCATACTTTTTCGTCAAGTGCTTTATCATTGTACTTAAGATCAGAATATCCAATTTCAAATGATAACCTTTTATCTGAATTTCCTCCTATAATCCTACTTCCTATAAATAGTTTGGACTGTTGACCAAAATTTTCCTGAGAGTTATCTATTATGTTATTGTACCCTTGTAATTGCAATAGCATTTGGACTGACTTACCAAGTGGGTGTCCATAATTTATGTAATATGAAAATTTTTGCTGGTTTAAATTCGACCAAGTTGAATCCCGAGAGTTGAAATTAAAACCAGCCGCTAATTGAAGCATTTGTGCATTCCACTGTTCTTTTTTCCATTTTTCCTTTCTGGCTTTTACCTCCTTAGCTATCGCATCGTTATCTTGTGAAAAGACATCAACCAGATTAACATACCTCTCACTAACTTCTAAAAGCTGCTTATGCTCTTTAGAAGTTAAGTTTATATCAGGTTCAATGCTGTTTAATTTACTTATAAATCTTTTTATAATAGCATCGTTTGTATTGGGAATGGGCGCTGGATGTTTTTTTAAATCTAGTGCAAAACAATTACTTAAACTAACATAATTAGCTAGTGAAGCTAGTTCATTAGAATCTAAAATTGAATTAACTAATATTTTAGTCTCATCCTTTAGTTCATCCAGCAACAGGCTATTTTCAATATTTCCTGCCATTAAGTTTTGTATTTCTAAAGCTCTAAATTTATCATTTAAAAGAGGGTTGGATTTATCGATAGGAGTAAATTTAAATCCAAACGCAAAATTAACTCCAGTTGAATCTGTTGCTGTTGCTGCGGTCAGTTGAAGCGATCTATACCAGTATTGCTGTTTATATTGGTTAATTGATGCTTCGATTGAGTCTTTCACCTTCCCTTTCCTTATCAAAAAAGGAGCAACCTCTATGGCTAAACCAGGAACTAATTTTCCATCTTGATTAAAACTAAAAATATCTGTTGCTAACTCTTTTACCGAGCTTGGTTTTAGCACTTCATCAGGTTTAACGCCCAACAAAGCTGAGGCCGACAAATCAGGGACAGCAAAGTCTATGTAATAATCATTAATATTTAATGAATCATTACTACTTTGAGCAAAAGCACACACGCTTGGTAGACAAATCAGTAAAACTAAATGCGTCCTTTTCATATGGCATCGAATATGGCTGTGTCAGGAATGTTTTTTGTTTCATTGGGATTTAGTTCTCCATCACTTTCCCAGTAATAAGATAGCTCATTGTCCCTTTGTTTATATACCAATTTGTACTTGAACGCTTGTTTGGTGTCAGAAATATTTCTAAGTGTAAGTAAGAAACGGTCTTCCTTAGTTTGTATTTGAGGTGGCGAATCAATAGAGTAGTTAAAACTATCACCATGTGTTACTGAATTGGCTTCATTTATTTTACCTTCATAACTTGATCTAAATATCCATTCAACTAACCCGTTAACATTTAAAAAGGCTTTCACTTCTCCTATGTCAGTATCGTATTTTACTATTTCCATAATAATTTTCAGTTTTAAATGTTTTCTCAATAGAATATTTTCTCACGCTCATTCATAACCCCAACCATCCTTTAATCTCATTTATATTCTCCTCAAATAAATCCCTTTAGTCTTGCATATTGTCGTGTAAGACACAGTCCATATCAGGATCAATTCCAGTGTTTTATATATTATATTTATATAGTTAAAATGCTGATAATTATTTTATTAAAAATATCATTGTAATAATTCTATAAAGATCAACATCATTTGGACTGAAAGTCAATACCCAACCTTGGGTATTTTTAGCACTATATTTGGCTTTTAAGAAGTGGTGGTTTAACTTTTAGAAGATGTTTGAAGATATAATTTTCTAACTCGCTTAGTGTAGCAACTACATTTAGCATAGAGCTACTTTTCATTTTATTTAAAAGCTCCAAGGGTTTATTTTAAAACATGAGAAGATCAAGAAAATAACATCACTTTTTGCCAAGGCAAACCTTGGAGCTTTGTAGTGAGTATCATTTATTCATCTGCCATAATGCATTATTGCTAATTATTGCCAATACTACTAGGAGATAATTTGGGATTGTCAGGTTTAATTTTTTGAAAATGATTTGGGCTTCTCCCTGAGTATATCCATCCTATTCGCAAGGTGTTATTACTATCTTGATATTTTACTTGTACATAGTAATATCCCATAAAAGATGTCTCAAAATAATCTAACAACTGAATTTGTTGTCCTTCTTTCAACACATTACCGCATTGTGTTGTAAAAATATCCATGCTATACCACTTAGTCTCTGGTTTAGTTGAGCTTATCCACTCATTGTCTATCACTGTGGCATTAGGTACAAAGTCACCACTCCCTTCGGGACATGGGGCGAAATTAGGCTTGTGTATATCTACCCAAGCAAGCGAAGCCAATAACGGCTGTTCTACTTTTTTGGTAGGATTTAAACTTAGTTGTTGAGTGCTAAGCCCTTCGTCAGCTAGGTTATTCTTAGAGGATATACCTATAATTGTTAAAATGGCTAGCCCTCGAGCAAAACCATCCAGTTTAGTAGCTGGTCGAACTACCCAACAGATAGCCACCCCAAGTACAACTAACAATAATAATGCTAATCCTTCGCTACCCAAATGAATCCGTTTAGTCAATTCAGCAACACCTGACTCACCCTGATTCGTAAACATATCAGCAATACTGGCTATAAATGCTCCAATACCTCCTGCTAAAAGTACTTCCCAAATTTTTGCCACTTTCACAACATCTTTTTCTTTTTTTATAGTTTCATTTTCCATGGCTTTATGATTTTTAATTAAGTTCTATAATTCACTATATGATAAAATTCACAACCCCAACCACTCCTTTATTTCTTTCTTATTCTCCTCAAACAACTTAATCCCGAATTCTTTGAGTCGTTGCATGTTATCATGTGTGGCGCAGTCCATATCGGGGTCAATTCCTGTGTTTTTTAAATTACCGTTTATGCGCAAGTACTGTTTGGGGTTATCTACCGTGCCATAAATTTGCTCTAACTGGTGGTGTGCTACATCTGCACCTCCAGACATCATAATATCAATGGAAGGCTTTGCCCACCCGGCAAGACCCCAATCTTTCG
>JAOUKH010000055.1 GCA_029882685.1 Cyclobacteriaceae bacterium | reverse complement strand
CTCATGCGCGAAAAGTCGGAAATTTATTATTCCTTTCTGGTGTGGGGCCACGTGAAAAGGGGGTGAAAACAATTCCAGGAGCAGAGCTTGATGATAAAGGAAACATTGTATCATACGATATAGAAACACAATGTCGATCTGTATTTCAAAATGTACGCTATATTTTGGAAGCCTCAGGTTCTAGTTGGGATAATCTAGTTGATGTTACCGTTTTCCTCACCAATATGAAAGATGATTTTAAGAAGTATAACCAAATTTATGCTGAATACTTTGAGGATAGCTCACCATGTAGAACTACTGTGGAAGTAAATGCATTACCCACTCCCATTGCCATTGAATTAAAATGTATTGCTACTATTGATTGAGGTTGTTTATCTTATTCTCTAAAAATTCACCAATCATTTCCAGAACTTACAGGATTATATTTTTTGAGTCTAGCTGTGATCGCTAGACTCAAAAAAATCTTCTTTAGTTATTATATAGATTCTAATACGCTATTAAAAGTTTTACTTGGTCTCATTGCTTCAGATGCAAGTGCAACATTAGGCTTGTAATATCCTCCAATATCCATTGATTTGCCTTGTGCAGCATTCATTTCATTTACAATGTTGGACTCATTTTCTTTCAACACATTATATACAGAAGTAAACTGTTTTTGCAAATCAGTATCTTTAGTTTGAGTTGATAATGCTTCAGCCCAATATAACGCTAAATAGAAATGGCTACCACGATTGTCCAATTCATTTACTTTTCTTGAAGGGGATTTATCATTTAACAAAAACTTACTTGTTGCATCATCCAATGTTTCTGCAAGTACTTTTGCTTGTGTGTTATTATAGTTCTCCCCTAAATGTTCTAGAGAAACGGCAAGAGCTAAAAATTCACCTAGTGAATCCCAACGAAGGTGATTTTCTTTCATAAATTGCTGAACGTGTTTTGGTGCAGAACCTCCAGCACCAGTTTCAAACAGCCCTCCGCCATTCATTAGTGGTACTATTGATAGCATTTTCGCACTTGTTCCTACTTCTAAAATTGGAAACAGGTCTGTTAAATAATCTCGTAAAACATTTCCTGTAACAGAAATTGTATCTTCACCTTTTTTAATTCTTTCCATTGAAAACAGAGTTGCTTCAACAGGATTTTTTATATAGATATCTAACCCAGTAGTATCATGATCAGCCAAGTAAGTGTTTACTTTACTAATAAGCTCTCTATCATGGGCTCTATTTTCATCTAACCAAAATACAGCAGGAACTCCAGTGGTTCTAGCTCTATTTACAGCTAACTTCACCCAATCTTGAATAGGAGCATCCTTTACTTGGCACATTCTAAATATATCTCCTTCTAATACATCTTGTTCTATTAGTACATTATTACTATCATCAACAACACGAACAGTACCAGCATTAGTTAATTGATAAGTTTTGTCATGTGAACCGTATTCTTCTGCTTTTTGAGCCATTAAACCTACATTGGAAACACTTCCCATTGTAGTAGGATCAAACGCACCATTTTTTTTGCAAAAATCAATTGTAGCTTGGTAAATACCTGCATAACTACGATCAGGAATCACAGCTTTAGTATCTTTCTGGTTTCCATTTGCATCCCACATTTGCCCTGAAGTACGAATCATGGCAGGCATAGAAGCATCAATAATAACATCGCTAGGTACATGTAAATTGGTAATTCCATTGTCAGAATTTACCATTGCCAAACCAGGCCTACTTTTATATAAATCATTTATTGCAGATTTAATTTCATCTTGTTTCTCAATAGGTAAATCTTCAATTTTTGAATATACATCACCAATCCCATTATTTGTATCTACTCCCAGTTCGGCAAATAGCTCATCATATTTTTCAAATATTTCTTTGTAATAAACCGAAACCACTGCACCAAAAATTATAGGATCGGAAACCTTCATCATAGTAGCTTTTAGGTGTAATGAAAACAGTACATCCTTTTCTTTTGCATCTTCAATTTCTTTAGCAACAAAATCTTTAAAATTATTTAAACTCAGCACTGAAGCATCAATAATTTCGTCTTTCAATAATGCTAAATTTTCTTTTAGCACTTTTGTAGAACCATCCGAACTTACAAATTCAATTTTTGCTTTTGTGGCATCTTTAATAGTGACAGATTTTTCGCTTCCATAAAAATCCCCGTCACTCATACTAGCTACGTGTGTTTTTGAATCAGCACTCCATTCACCCATTGAGTGAGGGTTGTTTTTAGCATAGTTTTTAACCGCTTTTGGTGCTCTTCGATCAGAATTCCCTTCTCTTAAAACGGGGTTTACCGCACTTCCTTTTATTTTGTCGTATTTAGACTTAATAGTTTTTTCATTATCATTTTGTGGCTCTTCAGGATAATCAGGTAGGTTATAGCCTTTTTGCTGTAGTTCTTTGATAACATCTTTTAACTGGGGAATAGATGCACTAATGTTAGGTAACTTAATAATATTCGCTTCTGGCGTTTGAGCTAATTGACCAAGTTCAGTTAAGTCATCCGACATTTTTTGATCTTCCTTCAAGTTTTCTGGAAAAGCAGAAATAACTCTTGCTGTTAAAGAAATATCTCTTGTTTCTATTTTTACACCAGAGGATGCTGTAAAAGCTTTTACTATAGGTAAAAATGAATGTGTAGCTAAGGCTGGAGCCTCATCAGTAATAGTGTAGATGATTTTTGATACCTGTTTTGTCATGTTAATTGTGTTAAAATGGAGTAGAAATGTATGATTCCCGCTCTAAAACCCGTTAATAAAATATACGACCTATAATAGCCTGAAAAATGTCGTGCAAATTTACTAAATTCAATCTTCAAAAGATATTAAAGTTTCCATTTCAATTTAAAATTTTTCATAGTATGTGGTTAATTCATTTTAGCTTTCTGATGTTACCATTATTATTTTCGAATACCTCAGATTCGAAAAATGTAGATTTCGAAATATGTCTATCTGGAGAGGAAAAAGAGTTGTATGAAATAATCATGGTTTATAGGTCTTCAAAGAAGCTTCCTCAAATACCTTTTTCAGCAAAGCTTACCAAAGTGGCGCAGGCACATGCTAGGGATTTAGCTCAACAGTATAATTTTGATACAGATAGTAAGTGTAATCCACATAGTTGGTCTAAAAAAGGGGATTGGACTTCATGTTGTTATACCAATGACCACAAGCAAGCACAATGTATGTGGGATAAGCCACGAGAAATAGCCAATTATGAAGGTGATGGTTATGAAATTGCCTATTATCATTCTGTAGGGGCTAAAGCAAAACCTGCTTTGGAAGGGTGGCAAAAAAGTAAGGGACATAATCCTTTGTTGGTAAACTTAGGAATTTGGAAGCAAATAGAATGGAAGGGAGTAGGAGTAGGTATTTTTGAAAATTATGCTGTAGTATGGTTTGGAAGAATAGATGACCCTTCAAAAATTGTTAGCTGCGATTGATCTACTATATGTGCCTGATAAATAACGATCGTCATTATTTAAAAGTCGGAAAGGATGAAATTTAGTTTCAAAAAACTATTGTTAAATTGCTAATAGATGTATCTAAACCATTAAAATAGAAAAGTGAGTTATATCACAAAACTGTCTATCATTTATCATATTACAAATTTTGTAAACTAATTACATTCGAATGATCATAAAACTGATAGTCCGAAATTTAGAAATTACTTTAATATAAGAACTATGATTTTATTGATTTGGGGTAAGTTATTAACTACTAAAATAAGAAAACATGAAATTTTTTAAATTTTTATTTTCAGGAATTTTAATGGGCATTTTATTAATCGTTTTTGCTGTAGTAATTGGTTATGCAACCTTTATTGAAAATGATTATGATGCCACAACTGCAAGAATGTTGGTATATAATGCCAGATGGTTTGAGGTATTAATGTTCTTGATGGTTGTCAATTTTTCGGGTATGATCTTCACAAGAAAGTTATATCAAAAAAGTCAATTGAATGTTCTCATTATTCATCTTGCACTCATAATTATCATCGTTGGTGCTGCATTAACCAGATATATTGGATTTGAAGGTCAGATGCATATACGTAACGGTCAAACTACAAATGAATTTTATTCCACGGATACATATTTAAATGTTGATTTTAATGATGGTCAAAAAATTATTACAAAAAATGAAAAGATCATACTTTCAGAAAAAAGAAAAAATATCCTCAATAAATCTTTCACAGTAAACAATGATCAAATTGATGTTGATGTTCTAAGCTATTACCCTAATGCAGTAGAAACTGTAGTACGAGGAACTCCTGGAACACCTTTTATTAATATGATTATTGGCGGTCAGGATGGCAGGCATGAAATTTATATCAAAGAAGGTGGGTCGGCTTCTATTCATGGTGTAGGATTTAGTTTTGGTGACACAACCAATGCAAATAATATTCAAATAATCAGAATATCAGAAAGGTTATTTGTGAAATTACCAGAACCATTTAACCAAGCTCATGTTGTAAATCCTATTTCTGCTCATGGTACAAATCCTAATACAGGTCATGATGTTGATGTTGATACTACTATTGTAAGCCCTAAAGGGTTTAGCCCTTTGAATTTAATGTCAGTACATAATTTACAGAATACATCCTTTATAGTAAAGGAATACATAGAAAGTGCTGTTTATAAATATACTCCTGTAACTGATGATTCTCAAGGAGGGAAAAGAGTAGTTAACATAAAAGTTAATAATATAGAAACTGCATTAGAATTGGGTAAGAGAAAGACTTTAGAACTTGGGGATGTAGTAGTAAACATTAGTGTGGGTCTTTTGTTACAAAAATTGCCTTTTTCACTTAAACTAAATGAGTTTCAATTAGAGAGGTATCCAGGTTCAAATAGTCCTTCATCCTTTGCTAGTGATATTGTTTTAATAGATGAAAGTGAAAACATTCAAAAACCATACAGAATTTTTATGAATAATATTTTGGAATACAAGGGTTATCGTTTTTATCAATCGTCTTATGATCAAGATGAAAAAGGAACTGTTCTTTCAGTGAATAATGATTACTGGGGCACTTTGATTACTTATATTGGGTATTTTCTATTATTTGGCAGCCTTATATTTTCTTTCTTCACTCGCAAAACTCGATTTAAAAAGTTATTACACCAGTTTAATGAGATACATAAAGAAAGAAAAAAGCTACTGGCATCTTTATTAATTATTTTATTTTCTGTAGTGGGCGTCCAAAATGTTATAGCTCAAGATGATGTTATCCTGCCAATAGTTGACAAAGAGCATGCGGCAGCATTTGGAAAATTACAGCTACAAAACCAAGAAGGGAGAGTAATACCTATCAATACTATGGCAACACAGGTATTGGTGAAAATGCACAAAAATAGTTCCTACAATGGTTTAACCCCCGATCAAGTATTTATTGAAATGATAACTAATCATGCCGAATGGCAGGAAAAGCCTTTGATAAGAGTAAATGATCCTAATTTAAAAACTATGCTTGGTATTGAAGGTGATAATGCCCGGTTTACAGATTTTATAGATTCCAAAGGTCAGTATAAATTAAAAGGTCAGGTTGATAGAGCTTATATTAAAAAGCCTGCGTTGAGAACTAAATATGATAAAGAGTTGCTTAATGTAAATGAACGAGTGAATATTTGTTATATGGTACTCAACCAATCAATGTTGAAAATATTTCCGATACCGAATCATTCTAATAATAATTGGGTTATTCCTACTGCATTTAAAAATGTTGGAGGTAGTCATAGTAATGTTAACAGCTCTATGTTTGAAACATATTTGCAAAACTTAAAAGAGGCTAAGCTTACAAACGATTATACTCAAGCAAATGAAACCTTAACGGCTATTAGTAATTACCAAAAAGAAATTGGGCATGCCATCATTTTATCAGATAGAAAGATTAATCTGGAGATTTTTTATAATAAGATCAACATCTTTAAAAGGTTGTTTCCAGTGTACCTTATGCTGGGATTAATATTAGTTGCTATTTTCTTTGTACAGATTTTCAAGCCTTCTTTTGAATTTAAAATTATTACGAAAATTTTCTTTGGTATTTTATTTCTGGCATTTATTACTCAAACTTTAGGAATTATTCTTCGCTGGCATATATCAGGTCATGCACCTTGGAGTGACGGATATGAATCGATGATATACATTTCGTGGGTAACCATGTTGGCTGGGTTAATTTTCATGAAAAAATCACCCATCACGCTTTCATTAACATCACTATTAGCTGGTATTACACTTCTAACCGCTCATTTGAGCTGGATGAACCCGGAAATCACCAACTTAGTTCCTGTATTAAAGTCCTATTGGCTGACCATTCACGTTGCTACTATTACCGCCAGTTATGGATTTCTAGGCCTAGGTACAATGTTGGCATTTTTAAACTTATGTATAATGATATTTAGAAATTCAGAGAATCAGGTTAGGGTAAATTTAACGTTGAGAGAGCTCTCTTTAATAATTGAGATGACCCTAATAGTAGGGCTGATATTATTGATCATCGGTAATTTCTTAGGAGGTATTTGGGCCAATGAATCGTGGGGAAGATACTGGGGCTGGGATCCTAAAGAAACGTGGACACTGGTATCAATAATAGTTTACTCCTTTATTTTGCACATGGGACTGATCCCTTCATTAAAAAGCTCGTTTACTTTCAATTTCATGTCAATGATAGGATTTAGTACTATATTAATGACTTACTTTGGTGTCAACTATTATTTGTCTGGGTTACATTCATATGCACAAGGTGATCCTGTTCCTATCCCAACATTTGTTTATTACACATTGTTAGTACTCTCTATAGTCAGTGTTTTAGCTGCTATTAATGACTATAAGTTGAAGCTATCCAATAAAATACGAAAGGAATTAGTTAAGAATGGTTCGGTAAAACAATAAAACAATTAATTACATGTAATATAGGATAATTTTTATTCAAAGATTTTACTTTTACCTAATTACTGTAGTTGATAACTATCAACACCAATTATGATATTTATCATGCTATTTTATACCATAAAGTGCCTTATAGATGATTATATTTATTGTATCAATTAGTAATAAAAAATTTGGAACCATAAATTATTTATCATGAAAACGTATAATAAATTAGTTGCATTTTTATTTGTATTTCTGTTAACCCAAAACAGTTTTTCTCAAACTCAAGGAGTATCCACTATGCAAGGTACTGCCCATGATTTTAACGCTGCACCAGCGACAACATGGAATACTACTGGTGAAATGTGTGTAGTATGTCATACCCCTCACAATTCTGATGTAACTGTGTTGGACGCTCCATTATGGAATCATCAAGTTTCAACTGTTGGTGATTACGCACTTTATTCTTCTGCTACTTTTGATGGAACAGCTTTATCGCAGCCTGATGGAAGTTCAAAATTGTGCTTAAGTTGCCATGACGGAACTGTAGCACTAGAAAATTTTGGTGGGGTTACTACTGGCACAAATTTTATGCCTGTTGCAAGACAAATGGGTGATGCAGGTATTGCAGCGGGAGATTTAGTAGGATTAAGTAATGATCATCCAATTTCCTTTACTTGGAATGCCGCTGATTTAGGACTATGGGCAACTACAGACCCTTCAGGCATAACTGGAGGTACAACCATTGCTGCTGATATGTTAGAAGGTGGTACTAGAATGCAATGTTCTTCTTGCCATGATGTTCACAACGCCAATAGCGTAGCAGGCCTTCTTGTAAAAGATAATACAGGTAGTGCACTTTGCCTTACTTGTCATAAAAAATAGAAACATACATTCATATTTGATAAAAAAAGGCGATTATACAATCGCCTTTTTTTATCAAATATGAATAATAATTTTAATCTTTTAATGCATAAAACGCATATTTGGCACAGCAAATTATAGGCGTTGATTAATTTAAATGAAATTCCTAAAAGACTCAAAAAATCAGTATCTCTTCTGACGTAGGTCATAATTTGTGTGGGTTCAATTGATGATCTTTAATAAAACTAAATTAATCAATATGAATATCCGTTTAATTAGCCATTTTTTGTTGTTGAGTATAATTTTACTTCAGTTTGTTTCTTGTTCAAAAAAAATAAATAAGAGTAATTCTACTGCAGAAGTCATTGTCTATCCTGCCCCTCCAGATACCGCCCGAATCCAATATTTAACCACCATTAACAACTCTCTACAAATTACAGGTGAAAAATCAAAATTTGCGAAATTTGTTGTTGGAGAAGATGCTCCTTTACCTATTAAAAAACCGTATGGTGTTTATATGAAAAACGGTAAAATCTATGTTTGTGATCTTGATATTGGCGGATTGGAGATCATTGACTTAGAGACCAAAACCTTTGACTATTTTGTCCCAAAAGGATTGGGGCAGCTGAAAATGCCTATTAATTGTTTTGTTGATGATAAGGACTTTATTTATATAGCAGATGCCTACAGGAAGCAAATTGTGATATTTGACAACAACAGGAACTATGTTGACAGTTTCGGAGATACAGAAGGCTATAAGCCTACTGATGTGGTGGTTTTTGATGACAAAATATGGGTAGCCAATATAAAAGGAAATTCCATATTGGTATATAAAAATGATGCTACACATCAACTTCTCTATTCAATCCCTAGAGCAAAAGAAGGTGAAGAAGGATTTATTTACCAGCCCACTAATATAAGTGTTACCGATGATAAGGTATATGTAAGTGATTTTGGGGATTTTACAATTAAAATATACACACATGAAGGGGAGTATATAGGAGTAGTTGGTAGCTATGGTAAAAGCATGGGCCAGTTTGCACGACCCAAAGGAATTGCCGTAGACCGTGAATCGAACCTTTATGTAGTAGACGCGGCCTTTGAAAATGTCCAAATTTTTAATAATGAAGGAAAATTAATGACATTTTTTGGAGGTCCCTACAAAGGGCCTGGTGATATGTGGCTACCAGCGAAAGTGACTATAGATTATGATAATTTGGAATATTTCCAGCAATATGTCGACAAGCGTTTTAGCTTGAAGTATTTAGTGTTTGTGACTAATAATTTTGGGCCTGATAAAATTAATGTATATGGATATATAGAGGCCAAAGAATAGGATTTAAAAATTTATGCATTTTGATAAAAAAATTATCCATGTGTATTGTAATATGCCTCGCTGGATGTTCGCCAGCAGTACGACATAGCTTTTTGTCTACTATTTTTGATGGTGTTCCTGATTTGGATACTGCGCAAGTTATAGTTGCTATTGATACGAGTCAAATAGTAAGTAGTGAATTATTGGCTTCAAATGCTAATGTGCTAAGTTCAAAACCTGAATTTGTTGTTCACCCACCTTTCTTGGAAAAAAAATGTGCGAATTGTCATGATCAAAACAAAATGGGAGCATTCACACAGTCACAGCCTGGACTTTGTTTTCAGTGTCATGATAATATTGAACAAAAGCATGAATTTTCACATGGCCCTGCTGCAGGTGGTTTTTGTACTTCCTGTCACAGTCCACACAAAGCGGAGTTAGAGAATTTGTTGGTACGTTCAGAGCAACAATTATGTCTCGATTGTCATAATTCTGGCATAATTTCAAATAACGAAATTCATAAAGATATTGGTGAGACTAATTGTACAGCGTGTCATGATCCTCATAGCAGTAATAACCAGTTTATGCTACGTGAAGGAACATGTGCTAAATGTCACGAGGTTTTTAATGAATCATCTAGTCATGTGCATGGCCCAGTAGAAGCAGGGCTTTGTACCTCTTGCCACGGGGGACATACATCAGAATCGGAAAATCTACTCGTAAGTGCTTCAGAACAAATTTGTTTCAATTGTCATGATATGATTGAGGTTGATAAGAATAATATTCATACAACCGTAAAGGATTCCAATTGCACGGAGTGTCACAGTCCGCATAGCACTAACAACCAATTTATGTTACTTGAAGGGGTTTGCACTAAATGTCATGAAGATTATGATGAATCATATAGTTATATACATGGTGCTGTTGCTTTACAAAATGTGGAGGGACATGAATCAAAATTAGACAATAAATCATGCTTTACCTGTCACAAGAGTGAATTAATTTATTCAATTGAACCTCATGATCGTTATAAAGATACAGAATGTTCGAGGTGCCATAATGTACATTAATCATGAAGAAAAAAACATACGTATAAATCGGTTTGAAAAAGATAGTCTACATATTGCTGTTATTAACTTTTGAGTCTGTAGCTCAGAATAACATCAATTCGTTGCGATTATGGGAGCTAATGTCAAAATCGGGAGCTATAAATATAGGGGGTCATTATCGAGAATTGAAGGTGAGTGAAACTGCCTTAATTAATGCTTATGACAATTCGTTTCTTATTGCTGGGTTCAAGTTAAATACGAAAAGTAGTATTTTTCACCCAAACTTTTTAGTTCTTGATTTGAACGCAGAATATAACCCTGGCACCAATAAAGGAAATTATTTGGTAAGTCCTGACCATGCTGAAAGATTATTCAATAACAAACTAAATATTCGGGCTTCCTTCTTGGAACAAAAGCCAATGAACATTTCCACTTACTTCTACTTAAATCAGAATTACGCCAATCGTGAATATGTGAATAGTACCAAAACAGACAGTAAGCAGTGGGGAGCCAAATATTCATTTAGGAATAGGGTAGCTCCAATCAATGTATCTTATAGCAGCGGAAAATGGGAACAACAAGAAGTAGAAACAGGTCGTACCATAAAAAATAAGCAAACCAACTTTCAAAGTACTATAACCAAATCATTTTTCTCTACCGACAGCCATGATTTAGGGTTCTCTTATTCTGATTATTTTAACGAGAATCCAAATTTAACAGAAATCACAAATAAAATTGAGAAGGTATACTTAAATAACAATATAGTTTTTGACGCCAACAATAATTATAGTTATAGGTCATCAATTTCTAACTTTCATCAAAAAGGAACCTATAGTCTAAATAGATTTATAGTCAGGGAAAATATTTCATTGAATTTGCCAAAGCGATTCAAATTTACAGGTAATTATAATTTCCAAAAAAATGAACAAGGAGAACAACAATCTAATCAAAACATTGTCTCTGTTGCTTTAGATCACCAGCTATTTGCAAGTTTAAGAACAGGTGTTTTTTTCAATAACAATAACACGAAGCGTAATGTATATGATGAGTATAACAGACAAGGAGGCATTAAATTTGACTATGTTAAAAAAATTCCTAAAGGTTTACTGAATCTCTCGTTTATTACAACTAAAAAACAACAATATTTAGATAGTGAGCCTGGTGAATTACGCATATTCGATGAGGTACACGTATTGGCAGATAACGAGATTGTGTTGTTGAATAGAGCTTTTGTTGACCCATCGACAGTGATAGTGAAAGACGAAACAGGTACTATCATTTATGACATTAATTTTGATTATGTGTTGGTTGAAATAGGCGATTTTTTGGAAATACAGCGCATCCCCGGAGGGCAAATCATAAATAATACGACATTGAATATAGATTACACCATTATACTAAATGGATCTTTTAAATTCGATAGCGATTATTATTATTTTTCTTCAAGCGTATCGTTTTTCAAACGACTTATTCAAATCTATTTCAACACCTCAAATCAGAATTATAGTAATATAGAAATAACAGATGTCATAACGCTAAATAGATTTAATCAAACTACTTATGGTGGCCGTTTAGAAATTGGCATTTTCAAAGCTGGAATTGAATTTAACAATTACCAAAGCAATATTATTCCCTATAGTAGACAGAAATACTTTTTCCAATTAAATGGAAAAATTAAGAGTAAAGTAATGTTCTCATTAAATGGAAATTTTACTGACATGCATTTAACCAATACAGATTTAAATCAAATATATTCTAACGTAACTGGAAAGGTGACCTATAGAATGAATAACAAATCTCAACTTCAATTAAATTTAGGCTACCGTAAGCAAGAAGGACAACAAATAGACTTAGATTTGCTTACGGTAAAAAGTGAATTTACTACAGCTTATCGAAAGCTGTTTTTCAAGTTAGGATTTGAGATGTACAAACGCATTTATGTGAGGACAGAAACGCTGTATAAGGGCGCGTATTTTCAAATTGAAAGAAGATTTTAAAAGAAACAAAAATGATGGATTATAGTCAGATTTCACATTTTTCACTTCACAATGAAAAACACCCCTCTGTGTCTCCCCTCAAAGGGAGAATCGGAAATGTCCCCTTGAGGGGATTACAGGTGTGTTTTATCACAGAAATATATATTGCACATTTTTTCTCTGACGATAGTAATTTTAAATGGTATAAAATATGATCAGGATTTTGTTTATAACGTTCATTGGGATTTCAACTTTGGTTTCCGGTTTAATAAATCGGACAGAAACTTCTGCAGACATACGTTCGGAAGCAAGTTATAATTACATAATTCCCAACGACACTATTAAAACATGTTTGGACTGCCATGCAGGTGTACTGGAACATGAGGAGGTGCATGCACCTGCAAAGAAAGATTGTGGAAATTGTCATCAGTCTAACGGAAAAGAACATCCTTTAGACAATGTGCAGGGATTTGCACTAGCTGATAAAGTACCTGATTTGTGCTATAAATGCCATGATCCAAAAAATGAAGAAGACCATGTACACCCTCCTGTAGCAGAAGGCAAATGCTTGATTTGCCACTCACCTCATGGTTCTCCAAATCTATATGTATTAACAGCTAGCCCAACATCAAAATTGTGTTATGACTGCCATGACTTAGAGATACCAGTAAATAATGTAGTCCATCAACCAGTAACTGATGGCAATTGTGAGGGCTGTCATAATCCACATCAGTCTTATAATGAAGATTATTTAAAATTTACAGGGGCATCATTATGCAAGAGATGTCATAGAAATATCAGAAAGGATCAAAAATTAGAACATGTTCATCCACCTTTCAAAAAAGATTGTGCAAGTTGCCACCAACACCATAGCTCTAAAGAAGCACATTTAACAGACTATAAACCTAAGGATCTGTGTATTTCTTGTCATGAGGAGTATGTTACTACCATGCATCAGCTGCCTCTAGTACATGGTGCTATAAACGAAGAAAAGTCATGTCTAAATTGTCATACACCTCATGCTTCTGCTGAAAAGAAAATTATACGTGCCAAGGAAAAAGAACTGTGTATGGATTGCCATAATGAGTCCATTACAACAATCACTGGCTCAATTACTAATATTGGAGAGTTATTGAAAGAGGGTAACATTATTCATGGAGCTATTGAGAAAGAAGGATGTACAATATGTCATAACCCTCATGCTTCCAATGAGCATACGCTATTGGTTAGTTCATTTCCAATTGAAGAGTATGCTTATGCAAACACAGATAACTTTGCATTATGCTTCAAATGTCATGATAAAGAGTTGTTTGAAAACCCAGTAACAACAACGGCAACTAATTTTAGAAATGGAGATCAAAACCTACATTTTACACACATTAATGGAAATAAGGGGAGAAATTGTAACTTATGCCATGATGTACATGGTAGCAAAAACGAACACCTTATAGATGATAAGACTTCCTTTGGTAAATGGGAGATGCCGATAAATTACACATCATTGGAAAATGGAGGAACTTGTAGTACGGGTTGTCATGCTGAAAAAAAATATATTCGTTATGAATTACCGGATTCACTCAAAATTGGAAATTAAAAAGCATAATACTTGAACATAATGTCTGATAAGTCACAAAATATAGCCATTTCAAACACATGGAATAAAAACTTGCATTATTGGCTATTTCTGCTCATATCATTTTTTCCCGTAGATACTTCAGCAAAATTAAGTGAAATAAACGACACGATAATAAATCAGAATATAGAGAGAATAAGATGGGTAGCAGAATTTCCTTTAGAAACTGATTCAGGCAAAAAAGGAGAAGTTTTTAGTCGTATCGGAGCGTTTTTTTTAGGAAAAAAACCACCGGTTATTAGTAAGCCGATGGCTATAATTGCTGATGAGCCCGGCTCATTTTATGTACTGGATCAAGAAAGTCGTTTAATTATTGATGTAAAAGACAATAAGAGTGAAAAGCCAAAAGCTTTTAATAAAATCGAGAATAATTTTCCTTCTTTGGTGGCTACCTGCCTTTTACCTAATGGCGATCTCTTATTCACAGATTCCAGCAAGGGGAATATTTTCCTTCTAACAAGTGATCATAAAAGAATTCTGGAATTTAATGAAAACGATACCTTACAACAACCAACAGGTATTGCTTACTCAAAGATTAACGATCAGGTTTGGGTTTTAGAGACAGCCGCTGATAAGATCTCTATTTTTAACCGGGAGGGTAAGTTTGTAAGGGCGATTGGCAAGCGTGGTAATGCCAATGGCGAGTTTAATTTTCCTACCCATATCTGGATTGATAAAGATGGCTTAGTCTATATTAATGATTCGATGAACTTCAGGGTACAAATTTTTGATAAGGAGGGCAATTTTGTTTTTGTTTTTGGTGAAATCGGAGATTCATCAGGCTATTTTGCTAGACAAAAAGGTATAGCTACAGATTCATATGGCAATATTTATGTTGTTGATGCTTTATTTAACACAATACAGATTTTTAACCGACAAGGGGAGTTCTTATATAACTTTGGTGCACGCGGACGTGAAGCCGGTGACTTTTGGATGCCAAACGGAATCTATATAGACCAGGATGATTATATTTACATTGCTGATAGTTATAATGCGCGGGTTCAAATATTTCAACTAGTTAATGGTGAGAATTAAATTTATCATAGTAAATATATTATTGATAGGTAGCATCCTTGATGGTATCGCTCAGTCAAATTCAATAGTAGGGTCAAAGCACGATTTATCTGTTTCCGGTTCCGGACCGGTTAAAACATCTACAGGTGAAACCTCGGTTTGTCTTTTTTGCCATCCTCCTCATACGTATTCTTCAGATGGCCCTAGATGGAATAGAAATAATCCTCAACAAACATATTTACTTTATGATAACACAATCAGCAATACCTTCGATGCTATTCCTGGTCAACCAGATGGTTCTTCTTTATTATGCCTTTCATGTCATGATGGAACCATAGCCCTTGGAAGTATACTAAGTTCTCCGGATGATATTTTTGGAGGAAATAGTGTGATGCCATCAGGACCCGGGCTTCTTGGAACAGATCTCACAGACGACCATCCGGTATCTTTTGTCTATAGTTCGGCAACAGCTGATGCAGAAATAAAAGCCATACCTGAATTCCCAGCATCTCTGGATGATAAAGGTAAAGTACAATGCATGTCCTGCCATGATGCTCATAATAATGTTCATGGTAAATTCCTTGTTGATACCAATGAATATTCTGCTTTATGTTTTAAATGCCATAACAGAACTGATTGGGATGGTTCTAGTCATAGTACCTCTTCTGCAATATGGAATGGATCTGCTCCTAATCCTTGGGGGCACATAGGCTCTCCAACCCCCGGGTCACAGATTAATGGTCCGCCATACGCCACGGTTGCTCAAAATGCCTGCGCCAATTGTCATGACCCACATTCGGCTAATGGAAAAACAAGATTGTTAAAAGCAAATATGGAAGAGAATAATTGTCTTGATTGTCATAACGCTAATGTTGCTACCGCTGATATTGCTTCACAATTCACAAAAACCTTCAGACATAATGTATCAGGCTATATAGGAATTCATGATCCTAATGAACTAGCGACACCAGTAAATCAGCACGTAGAATGCCAGGATTGTCATAACCCTCATGCTGCGAACACTAATAGCGCAGTGGCTCCATTTGCTAGCGGTGCTCTTGCTGGTATTCAAGGTATTGATCAATCTGGCAATCGAGTAATGCCTATTACATACGAATATGAACTTTGCAATCGTTGCCATTCTACAAACGCTGTAGTGCCTAGTTATACTACTAGACAATTTGGAAATAATAATGTGATGGATGATTTTAACCCAAGTAATATATCACATCATGCTGTTGTGGCGCCTGGCAATAATCCTAACCCTCGAGGATTGCTCAATGGACTTACTTCAAGCAGTCAAATATATTGTACGGATTGTCATGCCAGTGATGATGGTGTTGCTGGGCCTCATGGCTCAATAAATGAAAGGATACTTAAGGCCAATTATAATCTGACCGAATCTACTAACTTGCCAGACCATAATGATGCAACCCTCGCAACAGAATTTGCCTTATGTGCACAATGCCATGACATGACTGAGGTAAATACAATTCATTCTGGCATGGATGGGGGGCATTTTCTTGCTTATACCTCATGCAACAGCTGTCATGATCCGCATGGTTTTCCCGGTGGAAATGTAACAAACAATTCGTACTTGCTCAATATGGATACCAGTCCTACTTCTTTAGGACCTAACAGTGAAGGATCTTTTGAGATTATTTTGAATCCCGATGGTACGGGAACCTGTAATTTACAATGTCATGCTAAACCATATAATCACGTTGGATCGAAATATACTAAGTAAAGTTTAAGCTTGACCCTATTTATATAACGAAAAGGTACTTTCCGGTTCCACAGATAATAATTTATTTTGTGTAAATACTCAGACCGACTTTTTCCAGTAGTTCTCTTTAATGATTGCTGAAACAATAATGATGAGTAAAGAAATTATTGAGATCCATGCCCAAATAGGAAAAATGGGAGGATCGTCTGTGGCATAACTATGCAAACCTTTTGTGAAATAGTAGTTCACCCCTATGAACGTCATAAGGACGCTTCCAAAAGAAATTATAGAACCAATATTAAATGCTAATGGCGATTCCATTTTAGGAATGTATTTGAAATGTAAAACAACACCATATATCAAAACGATAATAAGAGACCATGTCTGTTTGGCATTCCAAGACCAATAGGTTCCCCAGGATTCATTCGCCCAAACACAGCCAATAAATGTTCCAATGGCAGTTAAAAACATTCCAATTGTAAGCACTTTTTCATTGATATAAGTAAGCTCTTGTATTATGAGATGAAAAAGTTCTTTTTTCTTATGAGTCTTAAATAAATGAAGCGTAATATTTATGAGGCCAACAAGAAAGCTCAACGCTAAAAACCCATACCCAATGGTAATAATGGCAACATGGATAATGAGCCAATAGGACTTCAACACGGGATTTAGATTTGTCAATTGGGGGTCATAATAGCTGTGTCCAGCCGTTAATAAAATAAAAAAGGCCAATAATGCTGTAGCAGCCAGTGTTATTTTAGAATATTTAATAACTGAAAAACCGGCTATCATCCCTCCCCAGGCTACTAGCAATAACACTTCATAGCCATTTGACCAGGGCGCATGCCCCCCAATATACCATCGTAGCCCCATGCCAAATGATTGATACACAAAGGCTACTATAATGAAGGCAACAACTATTTTAATAGATAAATGCACCCATCTATTGCCTTTTAACTTAAAATTCTCAACAAATGATAATAATAAAAGGACAAGACCTAATAATGCATACACATATTTGAGAACATCAAATATTTTTGATTTGTTATATATAACTTCCCATTTTACTTTATTCTTGGAAGGCAACATCTCTGATGGAGTTAGCTGCCTTTGAACATTACTTATGTTGCCCATTAGCTTATTGGGGATACTATAATCATTTGCTTCTCGGGCATATAAAGTAGATATGAGATAACTGCGCATCAAACTACTATATGTAGAATCTTGAAGTTGAAAATCGTCATTTAGCATCAATATTTTGTCTGATAAAGGCTTAAAAGCAAGTTTATCATTCCAACTAATCCATTTGTTGTTATCTGAATCTTTTTCTGGAAACACTTTTAGAAGTGTTCCATTTACAGCCATATTAAATATATTCACTCGCTCAGTAACTTTTAAAACTTCTCTGTCAAAAGAGCTTTGTTCGGCTGCCTTTTTCTGAAATGCTCTTTGAGCATAATCTTTCAATTTAAAATCATTATTTCTATCAAAAAAGGCGGAAAAAGAAGCATGTTTTCCAGTTACACCAAGTAAATCCCTTACGGATTGCTCCCTTATTACAATTAAGTTTTGCTCTTTCCAAAATACTGGATCAACTAGCATATCATGAAATAGATGCATAGCATCCATCTTCCCTTTCTCAGCGATATTGAATTTATCTTTACCGGTTATTTTATGCACCACATCAACGGCTAAAGAATGTACAGAAGAAAATCGTCCATCATAGGTTTGTACCAATAAATGTCCAAATTGATCGGCATGATCAATGTTAATTGGATTTGGGGTGCTGTTTTGGGAAAACCCAAAA
>JAOUKH010000224.1 GCA_029882685.1 Cyclobacteriaceae bacterium | reverse complement strand
AGAGGAAGTAAAGCAACGGGCTGATATAGTCGAGGTAATTAGTGATTTTGTACAGCTTAAGAAGGCAGGTGCTAATTATAAAGCATTAAGCCCTTTTGTTGACGAAAAAACGCCTTCATTTTTTGTATCTCCATCAAAAGAAATCTATAAATGTTTTAGTTCAGGAAAAGGAGGAGATGCCATTTCTTTTGTGATGGAATATGATGGGTTGAGCTATTTGGAGGCTATTAAATATTTAGCTGAAAAATATGGAATTGAAATACAAGAACAAGAGCAAACCCCAGAACAGATTCTTGTTCAAAATGAGCGAGAAAGCATTTTTATAGCACTAAATTTTGCTAAGGAATATTATAACGATGTACTCATAAAGAATACAGTAGGGCAATCAATTGGGTTAAGCTATTTTAAAGAAAGAGGCTATGACCTAAAAATAATAGAAAAATTTGGACTTGGGTATAGTTTAGAGGAATGGGATGGGTTCATGAAAGAAGCCCTGAAAAAAGGGTATAGTGAAAATATTTTAGATAAAGCAGGACTGATTGTTAAAAAAGAGGAAGGTAAAGTATATGACCGTTTTAGAGGTAGGGTAATTTTTCCTATTCATAATTTAACTGGCAAAGCTATTGCTTTTGGTGCTCGTACACTTCGTAAGGATAAGAAGACCCCTAAATATGTAAACTCTCCCGAATCGGAAGTTTATCATAAAAGTGATGTGCTATATGGAATGCATTTGGCGAAGCGATTTATTCGTGATCAGGATAATTGCTTTTTGGTTGAAGGTTATACTGACGTTATTTCCATGCACTTGTCGGGAATAGAAAATGTGGTTGCCTCTTCGGGTACTTCACTTACCGATAATCAGATCAAATTAATTAATCGTTATACGAAAAATATTACAGTTCTGTTTGATGGAGATTCAGCAGGATTAAAAGCTTCTCTTCGAGGAATTGATATGATTTTGGAAACAGACATGAACGTTCGTGTTGTGGTGTTTCCCGAAGGAGAAGATCCCGATAGTTATTCTAAAAAGTTAGGAAGTGCTGAATTTGCTGAATTTCTACAACAAAATGCCGTAGATTTTATTCGCTTTAAGGCTGAGTTACTTACCAAAGAAGCGAGTGATGATCCAATAAAAAAAGCCGAAACGATTAAGGATATTATCCAAAGCATTTCTATTATCCCTGATCCTGTAAAGCGGTCGGTTTACTTGAAGGAAACTTCAGATCTATTAGGTATTGAAGAGTCTGTTTTGCTAGCAGAACAGAACAAAATTCTTATTCGTAAGAGGAAGGAAAAGTCAAAAAAAGCGGAACGTGAAACAGAAGACCAGTTATTACAACTCGATGATACTGGAGTAAAAAAAGTTGATGTAACAGGGATTTCTAAAGATGAAATTATTGCTTTACAAGAAAAAGAAACGATTCGTTTACTCTACACTTATGGCAATGACGAATTTGAGGAAGAAGGTCATATTTATGATTTTATTTTGTCAGAATTAGAAGAGATAGATTTTAAAACTCCTATATACAAAGAAATGTTACAATTGTTTAAGACACAATTGGAAGAAGGTAATGTAATAAATGCCGAATACCTTATTCGAAATGCTCCTCAGCATATCAAAAATGAAGCGGTTGATATGATTTCTGAAAAATATCTATTGAGCAAGGATTGGGAAGATAAATTTGAAATTATTGTTCCAGACGAAAAAGTAAATTTGGATAAAGTAGTGGAGGGAAATATTCTTCGACTTAAATTCAGACTTGTTCAGCAGATGATTGATGAGAAGAGAGAAGAGATAATACATAGTAATAAGAATGCTTCTTATGACGAAATTCAGGAGCAAGAGGTTTTAAAACAACTTAACTTGTTAAAAAATGCCGAAGTACAAATAGCAACACAGTTAGGAAATGTAATCTCAAAATAACAGGACATTTTATTATTAAATACTATTGTATTTGTTGTGATTTATTAGGTTGAATGAATTTATCCGTATTTTTGTGGAATAAATAATAAGAAATGAGCGAAAAGAATAAACTGGATAGTATAGAAGAGGCGATTGAGGCAATTAGAAACGGAGAAGTGATAATTGTAGTGGATGATGAGGACAGAGAAAATGAAGGGGATTTTGTTTGTGCCGCAGAAAAAGTAACTCCCGAAATCATCAATTTCATGGCCACACATGGTAGAGGGTTAATTTGTGCACCATTAATAGAAGAACGTTGTGATGAACTTGGTCTAGAACTGATGGTGGGAAAAAACACAGCAGCGTATGAAACTCCATTTACTGTTTCTGTTGATTTAATAGGGCATGGTTGTACAACGGGAATTTCAACTAGTGATAGAGCAAAAACTATTCGTGCTTTAGTAGATCCTAAAATTAATCCTGATGAACTAGGTAAACCAGGACATATATTTCCCTTAAAGGCTAAAAAAGGTGGAGTATTGAGAAGAACAGGTCATACTGAAGCTTCTATAGATTTGGCTCGATTGGCAGGGCTTCAACCTGCAGGAGTACTTGTGGAAATAATGAATGAAGATGGTACGATGGCTCGTTTACCTGATTTATATACTGTGGCAGAAAAATTTAACCTTAAGTTGGTGAGTATTGAAGACTTAATTGCCTATCGATTGGAAAAGGAAAGTTTGATAGAAAAGCAAATTAAAGTAGATATGCCTACTGAATATGGTAATTTTAAATTAACTGCTTATAAACAAATAAACTCTGGAGAAACGCATCTTGCACTTACAAAAGGAGATTGGAAATTGGATGAGCCTGTGTTGGTACGCGTCCATTCTTCTTGTGTAACGGGGGATATATTTGGTTCTTGTCGATGTGATTGCGGAGGACAACTTCATGCTGCAATGGATATGGTGGAAAAAGAAGGAAAAGGTGTGGTGATCTACATGAATCAAGAAGGTCGTGGAATTGGTCTTTTTAATAAACTAAAAGCATATAAACTTCAAGAAGAAGGATTAGATACTGTTGAAGCCAATGTGGAATTAGGTTTTAAAATGGATGAGCGTGACTATGGAGTTGGTGCACAGATATTACGAGATTTGGGTGTACATAAAATTAAATTGATTTCTAATAACCCTAAGAAAAGAGCTGGTTTAATTGGCTATGGGTTAGAAATTGTAGATAATATAGCTATTGAAATTGATCCTAATCCACACAATGAAAAATATTTAAAAACCAAGCGAGATAAAATGGGACATAATATTTTGAAGTAAATTGATGCGTGGTTTAATCTTTATTGTTTTATTTTTTTTTCTGCAAACTGCCTTTGCTCAGTTTCCTTCTGAATTATGGCATGATGGTAAAGTAGTATTATTGGATGGTGATACTTTGAAAGGATCTGTTAAGTATGATCTGGAGAGGGGTATTATTCAGCTGAACGATACCAAAACTATTGAAGCTTATACAGCAAGGAAAGTACTTTACTTTAATATTTTTGATAAAACAGTAAATAGATATCGGCAATTTTATGCTATTCCATATAATGTAGCTATAGATTATAAAACACCTGTATTTTTTGAAGTTCTCTATGAAGGCAAGCTTACATTGCTTGGGCGTGAATATATTACTACACAAACTACAAGTTATGGTCCTTCGATTGGCAGTGGGTCATATTCAAGACAAGTTCTCATGTACAGGTATTACTTCTTAGATGCTAATGGAAGCATAATACTATATGGTAAACACAAAAAAGAACTTTTGGCATATATGCGTAAGTTTAACACAGAAATCAATGAGTACATAAAGAAAAACCGGTTACATTATGACGATAAAGCAGATTTGATTCATATAGTTCGGTATTATAACACACTTATTAACCCTAAAAATTAATTGATATGTCAGCTAGCCCCCTCATACTTATCTCGAATGATGATGGAATTACAGCTCCAGGTATTCGTACCTTAGTAAAAGTGATGAAGGAGTTAGGAGAAGTTGTTGTTGTTGCTCCTAATAGCCCACAATCGGGAATGGGACATGCCATAACCGTAGGTGATACTTTGCGACTTGAAGAGGTGGATATTTTTGATGATGTAAAAGCATACGAATGTTCAGGTACCCCTGCCGACTGTGTGAAAATGGCGAAACACTATGTGTTGAAAGATAGGCAACCTGACTTGATCGTTAGTGGAATAAATCATGGTAGTAATACTTCTATTAGTGTGTTGTATTCAGGAACCATGTCTGCTGCACTTGAAGGTGCGATTGAAGGAATGCCTGCTATAGGATTTTCTCTATGCGATTATTCATGGGGAGCGGATTTCAGCCATACTGAAAAATGGATTAAAATAATTGCAGAGCAAGCGTTATCAAAAGGAATAAGTAAAGGAGTAGCTTTGAATGTAAATATACCAACTAAGCAAAACGAAGAAATAAAAGGTATAAAAATTTGTCGGCAAGCTAGAGCAAAGTGGGAGGAAAATTTTGACGAACGCAACGACCCTTTTGGAAGGCGCTATTTTTGGATGGCAGGCAATTTTGTGAATTTTGATAAAGGGGAGGATAATGACGAATGGGCTATTGCCAATAACTATGTTTCCATAGTTCCTTGTCAATATGACCTTACGGCACACCATACTATTACGGAGTTGAATGAAGAATGGGAGTTTTAATATTAATTAGTAGTATTAGTCTATGAAAATCAAACCTTATCTTAAACATCTCTATGAAATCACAGTTATCGTTATTGGTATCACTATTTCTTTTATGGTCGCAGAATGAAGAAAAAACTATAAAAGCTTTACATTCAATTAAAGAAGACTTGGTTATTGATACGGCTAAATTGACAAAAGTTATAGATCAATTTGAAATATGGATAAAGTATGGAAATAGGTTTTTAAGTAATAAACCTTTACAGGAAAAAGATAGTTTGGGTCGCTATATAAATTATGCTTTTAGATCATATCGATCATT
>JAOUKH010000223.1 GCA_029882685.1 Cyclobacteriaceae bacterium | reverse complement strand
AATAAATACTATCTGCAACAGAGGCCAGATAATAAGCACGTTCACTATAATAATTGGCAAAAGACAGTATAAATTTACCTGAAGTCTTAAAATCTATTAAATCGTTTCTTATTTCTTCGAGAGAGGCAAAACCAGCATTTACTGAAGGCGTATTCAAGTATATGCCTTTTATTTTGTCATCGCTTTTTGCTTCTTTAATTGCTTCTTTAAGCTGAATTAATCCGATAACATTTTCATCAGAACCAATGATAGGGAAATCGTTCAGAGGATCATCTACAGCAAATTCAGCTATTGGTCGACCTAAATTCAAATAAAGCACTGAATTATCGTATACAGTAACTTTATCATCTTGACCTATAACTGCAGCTAATCCAATTAATACGAAAAAACCAAATACTGTGAATATGATCAGACCAACTAATGTGGCCAATAAATTTCTTAAAAATTTCATTTTATATGATTTGAATACTTTTGAGCTTGCACTCAATGTGCAAAACTATTAATCTTTACATTAATAAGTAACTATGTTTAGTTAATTTCGATACTAAATCATGACAGAAGGAATATTTTTACTTTTAGGCTCAAATTTAGGTGATAAATTATCGCATTTATCACAAGCAATCTCTAAAATAGAAGAACAAATCGGTAAAGTAGAAAAAGTATCCTCAATATATGAAACAGCAGCTTGGGGAAAAACAAATCAACCTTCCTTCTATAACCAAGTAATTAAAATTTCTACTTCATTAAAGCCTCTTCAAATTCTTAAAATAGTTTTACAAATAGAATATGAAATTGGCAGAAAAAGATTTGAAAAGTGGGGAGCTAGAATTATTGATATAGATTTATTGTACTATCAAAATGAAGTATTTACCAATCAGGAACTCACCATTCCTCACCCTCAAATACAAAACAGGAAATTCACACTAATACCACTTTGTGAAATTGCACAAGAATTTATTCATCCTACTCTAAAAGTTACACAACAGCAACTTTTAGAGCAATGTGATGATATACTTGAAGTAATAAAACTAAATACTTCTAACTTCTGAAGGTCTATTTATTTTCTTCACTAAACCTTGCAATACTTTTCCTGGACCTGACTCAACAAAAGTAGTTGCTCCATCTTCCACCATTTTTTGTACAGATTGTGTCCATCGTACTGGAGAAGTAAGTTGAGCTATTAAATTCTCTCTAATTGTTTCCACATCTGTAGATGGCAATGCATTTACATTTTGATATACAGGGCAAGTTGGAATGTTAAAAGAAGTTTCTTTAATGGCTTTAGCTAATTCTGCTCTTGCTGGTTCCATTAATGGTGAATGAAAAGCTCCTCCTACTGGTAATGGTAATGCCCTTCGAGCACCTGCTTCAGTCATTTTTTCACAGGCAATCTCTATTCCCTTGTTCGAACCAGAAATCACTAATTGACCTGGACAGTTGTAATTAGCTGCCACCACTACTTCATCTATACTTGTACAAATTTTTTCTACAACCTCATCATCCAGTCCAATAATAGCTGCCATTGTAGAGGGGTTAATTTCACATGCTTTTTGCATGGCCATCGCTCTTTGATAAACAAGTCTCAAACCATCCTCAAACGATAATGCTCCATTAGCCACTAATGCGGAAAATTCCCCTAAAGAATGTCCTGCAACCATATCAGCACTAAAGTCATCAGCTACTATAGCTAATATCACAGAATGGATAAAAATAGCAGGTTGCGTCACTTTTGTTTGCTTTAACTCTTCATCAGTCCCTTCAAACATAATATCTGTAATTCGAAAACCTAGTATATCATTAGCTTGCTCGAATAAGTCTTTTGCCTTTGAATTGTTTTCATAAAGGTCTTTTCCCATCCCTACAAATTGTGCTCCTTGTCCTGGAAATACGTATGCATTCATGTTGTATATTTTTAAAAGTTGCGCAAAAATAAAACTTTTCCAACAAACAATTTAGTGCAACCTAATTTTAGATAAATCTCCTTATTAAATTAGGAGTAGGTACTCGACAAGCATTGGTTTTTCCAAACCATTTATATCTACTTCTGGCTACAATATCATAGCATTCATCTCGTATAAAACGGGGAACTATAATTAACACAAACAATAAAGACCAAAACCCTGACAATTGCTTTGTAATATGCAATACAGCTGTGCTTTTGGTGTAAATTTTGCTTTGATCAATGAGGACAATTGTATTGAGTTTATCAGTAGGTAAATCAATTCTTCTTAATAAATGTTTCCCTTTATCACTTTGCAGGGTAGCAAATTGAAATTTCTCTTTTTTATCTCTATCAATAATAAAGTTTACAGCTCCATTACACAAGTTGCACACACCATCAAAAAGGATCAATTGTTTCGTTACCGCAATAATTGAATCCATCCTTTTATGGTTTTTACATCATTTGATTCGTCCAATAGGTCGAACTCTACCAACGCAGAATAATAATATACACCAGTTGCTAATTCTTCTCCTGAATTAGTTTTTCCATCCCAACCAATTAATATAGCCTCTTGAACAGATAAAGGCTCTCCACCTTGAGTGGCGTCTCGAGAATTATATTCAAACACCAACTTACCCCAACGATTAACAACTTTAAACTCTACTCCTTTCACAAACCTAGGACAATCTTTATATTCCACATCATTTTTGCTCAAATTACTAAAAGCATAAAATTTATCATTTGTCCCTGAACCATTTGGAGTGAAAATATTAGGAAGAACATATCGTGGACAATTATCCTTACAAACTTCATTACTAAACTCGCTTATATTGCCTGAACGATCTATTGCTCTTACCTTATAACACCCTTTATAGGATGTGAGATTGTCATGTAAAAAACTCGTATCACTTACGGTTGCAATTAGCTCAAATGAGTCACTAAGAGTTTTTTTGAAATAAAGTTCATATTTTCTAACATCACTACCACATTCTTTAGAAATATTCCAATGAAGGTTATTCATGTAGGTGTCAAATTCGCATCCTACAATATCAAAAAAGAAATCACTTCCACCAGAAATGTCCCCAATATCTCGACATTTAAGTTCATCAATAAAAAGCTCAGGCGTACATGGAGCAATGGTGTCATTTGGTTGTGCGCAAATAATTTGTGAAAAATTGATTTGCGGAGTGTTTATTAAAGGGTTGCCATAACTGCCATATGTTTTCACATAGTAGCAATATTCCTGAGTATCTTCTAGTGGAACATTATTTACCTGACCCGAATCTATATAAGCGAACCCCGTTTGATTTACATTAACATAGTCATATAGTTCCATTGCTAATGGATCTGCTGTATTAATATTATCACGATATATTTCATGTCTAAGTCCTTGAATATTATTAGACCAAGGTACTTCGGCAAACCAATTTAGAGATATTCTTCTATATTCAGGGGTAGGCTCTATTCTTACACTCGATGCTTGCACTGAAGTTAATATTTCAGTTCCTGAATTATCGAATAGTTTAACTCTATAATTGTATTCCTTTTCTAAGGTGTTAATACCTGTATCAACAATGGTAGTATCAAAAGTTCGTGGTAAGGTTACTGAATTTGCTATTCCTGAAAAACCTTCACTTCTAGTCACTTCATATTGTAGAGGTAAAGTAAATGAACTTAAATCCAAATCGAATGGAGAACGCCAACTCACCGTTATTTCTCCTGCTAACTCACTTGTAACATCTACAGTTACATGCGTAATTACAGGAGCATCAGCTAAAATAGGATCTATACATATTTCTCTTGATACAATACTTTCTCCTCCTAGTGGTTCAGGAAAAACCGCAACAAGTCGATAACAATATTTAGCTCCCCATGCCAATTTATTCCCATGGTCATCATCCGTATAATTTATTGCATCTGGAGCTAATTCTTCAATTAATTCATATCCAGAATTTTCACGTATACCTGTTTCACATTGGTCGGGTATATAGCCAAAACTATCGACTCTTCTCCACACCTGAATTTTTTGAGCGTTTTTACCACTGCATACATACTTATTCCATGTTAAATCTGCTGAACGTCCATTTCTAACCACAGAAGTAAAGTCTGGAGCTGGTCCTACCACTGTAACATTCCAAGTCTCAAAAGTTACTAGCTTAGGCCCTGCTCCTACTGGGGGTTTATCAGTAATCTTAAATACAATTTGGTAGGGTTCTTCCCTTACATGAAAACAATCTGTTTGCCATGAAAATTGTGTTGTTGCTGGTTGAGTTACATAGTCATTTAGCCCAGGATTTGGATTTATAACAGCGGGACTATTAAGGAAATCAAAAACTTGTGAAAAAGCCTCGATTTTAACATTATCACCATCAGGATCGAGTCCAATTATATTTTCATTAATTAAAGTACCTGCTTCAACACATATATCATCAGGAAGAACCAAAGTTGGTCGTTCATTATCACAATCTTTAATAATGATTTGCATATCGCGGGTTACATAGCCCATATTATACCATTGATCACCTATCTTCCTCCATTCTATTATTTTAAAGGCGATGTTATACTCACCAGCAATACCTGGAGCATCCCATTTCACTTCTCCTGTAGTAGGATTAATTGAAAAGCTAGGTGCTTTGGTTCCTGTTTCATCAGATTTGAAATAGTCTCCTGGATAAAACTCTGCCAAATTAGGATCACGATAATTACCTACTGGTGTATCTCTTTTCTGTTTTGGAATAGCAAACTCATAAGACAAACTATCTCCGTCTGGGTCAAAAGCCCCAGGATTATGAGAAAATGCTACCTGTGTACAACCTTCATCAATTGGTGGAATTAATAATATTGGTGAGTTATTACATCCTAGGAATGGATCAATCACAATTTTCGTTTCAACATAGAAGGAAGTATTAACTGAATTGTTGATATTCAAAACTCCATCATTCCTGTTTTGCTCTAAATAGCTAATAATATAAGTACCTGCAGCACTATAAGTATGTTCAATTACATATACATTACGCTCCA
>JAOUKH010000222.1 GCA_029882685.1 Cyclobacteriaceae bacterium | reverse complement strand
GTAATTTTATGGGATATACCACTTCTAATACTTCTTTAATGATTGGATTGGGTACATCTTCCATTAGTGATGCAAAATATGCCTACGCACAAAATATAAAGACAGTAGAAGATTATAAGTCTTCTGTATTAAAAAATGAATTGGCTGTTTTTAAAGGACACGTTCTTACAGAGGAAGATTTATTAGTTAAGAAAATTATTCTTGATATAGCCTGTAAAGGAAAAGTAGTAATAGGAGCATTGAAAAATCATTCGTTGTGGAGTAAAATAGAAGAAAAATTAAGCGAAATGGAGAGCGAAGGTTTGTTAAATCTACTTGATAATCAGGTGAAAATTTCCATACTTGGAAAAACTTTTATTCGAAATATTTGTGCTGTTTTTGATATTAAATTAAAACAAAGTGTATCTTCATCTGAGCAAATTTTTAGTAAATCAATTTAAATGAAACTTTGATTAATATAATATCATAAATAGTATGTAAAACATGACTTATATCACAATTTGGTTTGATATCAGTTATTAGTTTCACATCAGGCATTAGATAATTTCGCATCAACAATTATTAAGAACCTAAACTTAGATATATAATTTATATGGAACTGGAAAAATTTAGTTACGACAATAAGATTGTAAAGTACTTTGCAGTAGCGTCAATAATTTTTGGTATCGTAGGAATGTTGGTTGGACTTACCGCAGCTATTCAACTTTTCTATCCAATTTTTAATTTTGATTTAGCATATACTACTTTTGGAAGAATTCGCCCATTACATACCAATGCTATCATTTTCGCATTTGTAGGTAATGCTATGTTTGCTGGGGTTTATTACTCAATGCAAAGGCTTTTAAAAGCTAGAATGTTCAACGATTTGTTAAGTTGGACGCACTTCTGGGGTTGGCAACTTATAATTTTAGCAGCCGCTATTACACTTCCATTAGGGCTCACGTCAGGAAAAGAATATGCTGAATTAGAATGGCCAATTGATATTGCAATCGCCTTAATTTGGGTGGTTTTTGGTATTAACATGATTGGCACTATCCTAAAGCGTAGAGAGCGCCACATGTATGTGGCCATTTGGTTTTATATAGCCACTTTTGTGACAGTAGCAGTATTGCACATTGTTAATTCTTTTGCAATTCCTGTAGAACTTTTCAAAAGTTATTCATGGTATGCCGGAGTACAAGATGCTTTGGTACAATGGTGGTATGGACATAATGCAGTAGCTTTCTTTCTTACTACGCCATTTTTAGGAATTATGTATTACTTCCTTCCTAAAGCGGCTAACCGACCAGTATATTCCTATCGACTTTCGATAATTCATTTTTGGTCGTTGATATTTATTTATATCTGGGCAGGGCCTCATCACTTACTTTATACATCATTACCCGATTGGGCACAATCTTTAGGTGTTGCATTCTCTATTATGTTGATTGCTCCATCTTGGGGAGGTATGCTGAATGGGTTGTTAACACTCCGAGGTGCTTGGGACAGAGTTCGTGAAGATCCAGTTTTAAAATTTATGGTAGTAGCCGTGACCGCTTATGGTATGGCAACGTTAGAAGGTCCTCTATTGTCACTTAAAAATGTAAATGCAATCGCTCACTTTACTGATTGGATTGTAGCTCATGTGCATATTGGTGGCTTAGGATGGAATGGGTTCTTGATTTTTGGTATGCTGTATTGGTTGTGGCCAAAAATGTGGGGAACTAAAATTCATTCCGTTAAAATGGCCAACACTCATTTTTGGTTGGGTACCTTAGGGATAATAATATATGCTTTACCACTGTATGTAGCGGGTGTTGTGCAAAGTTTAATGTGGAAGCAATTTAATCCTGAAGGATTCTTAGAATACAAAAATTTTCTAGAAACGGTAGTTCAAATATTACCAATGTACATGCTTAGGGCTGTAGGTGGAACGTTATATATAGTAGGGGTATTCTATATGGTGGTTAATTTAATTAAAACGGCTAGTCAAGGAAGTTTTGTTAACAATGAAGATGCTGAAGCACCTGCACTTGAAAAGAAAGTAATCACAGGTGGTCACTGGCACAGTGTGTTAGAGCGTAAACCCGTATTGTTTACTGTATTAGCTCTTGTAGCAATATTGATTGGAGGTATTTTCGAATTGATACCAACATTTTTAATTAAATCGAATGTGCCAACCATTGAAGCTGTAAAACCTTACACGCCTTTAGAGCTTCATGGCAGAGATATCTACATACGTGAGGGTTGTGTAAATTGTCATTCGCAAATGATAAGACCTTTCCGTTCAGAAACAGAACGGTATGGAGAGTATTCTAAAGCAGGAGAATTTGTCTATGACCATCCATTTTTGTGGGGATCAAAACGTAATGGACCTGATTTGCATCGTATTGGAGGAAAATATCCAGACTCGTGGCACTATTATCACATGCTTGATCCAGGGGCGGTATCATCAGGCTCTATTATGCCATCATATCCTTGGTTATTTGAAGATGTGATTGATCTAGATAAAACAGCTGGTAAGATTAATGCTTTACGTACAATAGGAGTTCCTTATCAGGATAGATATGAAGAAATAGCAAATGAAGATTTAGGAAGGCAGGCACAGAAAATTGCTGATAATTTAAAAGAACAGGATGGAATTGAAGTAGCTAAAGAAGCGGAAATAGTGGCGATGATAGCTTATTTGCAACGATTAGGTACTGATATTAAAGCATCTAAATAATAAGAATATGTTTAAGTATTATTTCGAACAAGTGAATAATGTGGAAGTTTGGCCAATTATATCACTAATTATCTTTATAACTTTTTTTATAGGACTACTTGTATGGGTAGTAAAGGTGGATAAGAAATATATTCAAGATATGAGTAATCTACCTGTGGAGGAGGATGCTGAAAACAACAAAAACCAATTTGACTATGTTTAAAAATATCGCAATGGATTTTTATAAATCAATCAATAAAAAAATAGCAATAATACCGTTCGTGTTTCTAGTTTCTATGGATATTGCTTTTGCTCAGGGTAGCGCCAATAGTAATACAGATGATAGCATGATATGGGTAGCTTTATTAGGCTTTGTTTTTGTAATAGCTTTATTAGTACTAATGGTAGCTGTTTATCTATTACAACTGCTGAAATCGATTGTAAGAAAAGAAGGGATGGAAAAGGCTAAAGCAGAAGGAAAAGAATATATAGAAGAAAAAGGACTGTGGTCGAAGTTAGACAAGGCAGTGCTTACTCAAGCGGTTGATGTTAAAGATGAAGACAGTATTATATTAGATCATGATTATGATGGAATACGAGAATTAGACAACCATTTACCACCGTGGTGGAAATATTTGTTCTATATAACAATAATTTTCGGAGTGATATATATAGGTGTATACCATGTGTTTGATGCCATGCCACTTCAAGAACAAGAATATAATACGGAAATGTCACTTGCAGAAGAAGCTAAAGCAGCAAATATTTCTTCTGATGATGTAGGGATAGACGAATCTTCGGTAGAATATTCTGATGACCCTAGTGTATTGGCTAATGGAGAAAAAGTGTATAGCATGAATTGTGCACCATGTCATAGGGCTGATGGTGGTGGAGGAATTGGCCCTAACCTAACGGACGAATACTGGGTAAATGGTGGAAGTGTTAATGATATTTTTAAAGCAGTGAAATATGGATTTCCTGATAAAGGAATGATTTCTTGGGAACCTTTGTTATCATCACAACAGATGAGTGATGTTACTTCTTTTGTGATGTCGCTGAAAGGAACTAACCCCGAAGGAGCAAAAGCTCCACAAGGAGAACGCTATGTTGAGGAAGCGGTAGTGGTTGAAGAAGTTGTGGAAGAAAATAGTACAATGTAGAAAGAATCAATTATTCTGGTAATGAAGGAATGAGGGAGTGTTTTTAAGCGGTAAAAGGTGTTCCTTTGTTTTAAATTGATAAATCTACTGTAGTTTACTTAGTGAAATAAGATTAATTATTAATTATGACAAAGATACATTCATTTCATATCCCCGTAATGGGGATAGGTTTTACTGTAGACACTCCTTTAAAAGTGGCTCAATACGGTATGGATTCCGTAGTATTTATTGGAGATGACATTCTTCTTGAAAAATTAAGAAAAATGTACTGCGATAAATTTGAAATTCCTTTTAAAGAAATCTCAGATAAAATAGAGGATTATAGAGCGAAGAGGATTACTTCCTATTTGAATTTGATAAATGATTTAGCGAAACAAAAATTCGATGAATTAAAAAATGCTACTGTCGAGAAGAGTAGTGAGATTAAAGCTTATTTCAACATGTTGCCTGACAGTTCCGCTATTAAGCAGGAATTTAAAAGTTTAACATCTAAGTATTTTAATTTAAATGAAATAGGCAATTGGTTGAAAAATAATTTGTCAATGGGAAGCATTGATGTAAATATTATGACCAAATTGGATCGTGAAAATTACAAGGAGAACCAACAATTACCAGTAGAGTTTAATAATGCACATTCGGCTTTGAGAGGGTATGCAAATAGTGATCTAAGCTCTTCTGTAGTCTTTTCGGCAGGGATGAATCCTCGATTATACAGCTATGTAGAAAAGTTTGATGATTTTTATCCAGATAAGAATGGAATAATAAAAAAGAAAATCATATTAAAAGTAAGTGACTACCGTTCAGCTTTAATTCAAGGAAAATTTTTGGCAAAAAAAGGACTTTGGGTGTCCGAATATAGAGTGGAGTCTGGATTAAATTGTGGTGGGCACGCATTTGCCTCCGATGGATATATGATGGGACCCATTTTAGCAGAATTTAGGGATAGAAAAAAAGAATTAATTCAGTCTGTTTATGAATTATTAGTACAAACGTTAAAAGAAAAAAATAAAACAATTCCTGATAATGAGTTACCAATAAGAGTTACTGCTCAAGGGGGTGTAGGCACTTCTGAAGAACATCAATTTTTACTCGACCATTATCAAGTAGATTCAGTAGGGTGGGGAAGCCCCTTCTTATTAGTACCAGAGGCTACAACCGTTGATGACTCCACAA